>JAJUGG010000166.1 GCA_029268285.1 Ectothiorhodospiraceae bacterium
ACTGGAAGTCATCCAGAGCCTCGGCAAAGCCATGCAGAGCGAAGGCCCGGAGCGCACCCTCGCCAACTCCTTCGTCTTCCTCGACATGTTCAGCCGTTATGTGCTGAGCTGGCAGTGGCTTTGCCAGGCCGTGAAAGCGGCCCAGGCCCTGCAAAAAGGCGGTCTCGGCGAAGAGGACGAGGCTTTCTACAACGGCAAGCTGCAAGCCGCGCGCTACTTCGTGCGCTGGGAACTGCCGCAGACCCGCCAGCAGGCCGAACTGCTCATGAGCCTCGACCCGACCTGCTATGAGATGCAGGAGGCGTGGTTCTAGGAAAAGAAGAAGCGCCACAGAGGCACGGAGCGCAGAGGGGTTGAGTCAACTCGATCCTGTCTCTTGTAGGAGCGGCGACCTCGCCGCGAATCATTGTGCGGCAACACCGCTTTCTTCGCGAGGTCGCCGCTCCTACAGGACAAGGTACATACAAGAATCTTACTCTGTACCCCGCTGTGCTCTCTGTGCCTCTATGGTGAAAAATGGATTTTCCGGAGGAGGATCACCGTGACCCAAAACACCCAGGTAAAGCTGGTCAAACGCCCTGTGGGCGAGCCCAAGGCCAGCGACTTCGAGATTTCCACCGCGCCCATGCCCGAGCCGGCTGAAGGCGAGGTGCTGATCGAGGTTAATTACCTCTCGCTGGATCCAGCCATGCGCGGTTGGATGAACGAAGGCAAGTCCTATGTGCCGCCGGTACAGCTCGGGGAAGTGATGCGCGCGCTCGGTGCGGGCAAGATCATCGCCTCCAAGAATCCTAAGTTCCAGGCAGGCGACTACGTCACCGGCACCACCGGCGTGCAGCGCTACGCCCTCTCCGATGGCAAGGACCTCACCAAGGTCGACCCCGCGCTCGCGCCGCTGCCGACTTACCTGAACATCCTCGGCATGACCGGCATGACAGCCTACTTCGGTCTGCTCGACGTCGGTCAGCCAAAGGAAGGCGAAACCGTGGTGATTTCCGGTGCTGCGGGCGCAGTCGGCTCCACAGCGGGGCAAATTGCCAAGATCAAGGGCTGCAAGGTTGTCGGCATCGCCGGCGGTCGTGAGAAGTGCGATTTTCTCATCAAGGAGCTGGGCTTCGACGACGCAGTCGACTACAAGAACGAAAACGTCTATCAAGGCCTGAAGCGCGCCTGCCCCGAAGGCATCGACGTGTTCTTCGACAACGTCGGCGGCGACATCCTCGATGCCGCCCTGGCCCGTCTGCGCATGCACGCCCGCGTGGTGATCTGCGGCGCCATCTCCCAGTACAACGCCACTGAAAAACCCCAAGGTCCGCGCAACTACATGTCGCTGCTGGTTAACCGCGCCCGCATGCAGGGCATGGTCGTGTTCGACTGGATGGATCAGTACGCCAACGCCGCCCGCGAAATGGCCGGCTGGATGCAGCAAGGCAAGCTCAAGCACAAGGAGCACATCGTCGAGGGGCTGGAGGATTTCCCCGAGCGCCTGCTGATGCTGTTCCGCGGCGAGAACCTGGGCAAACTGGTGCTCAAGGTGGCCGACGAACAATAAACATTTTGTCCGAACCACGGAAACACGGAGGCACGGAGAAAGGCAACAGTTTTGTAGGAACGGCGACCTCGCCGCGATGGCCCGGCGGTTTGCGTAGGCTCGCCGTAGGTCTGACTTTAGGCGGGCAGGTTCGGCACATGCGTCCGACGAAAGTAAAGCCGATTGAAGGCATCGCAGCAGCGTTGCCGCTCCTACAGATTTCTTTTTACGGATCCTGCCTTTCCCCGTGCCTTCATGTTTCTGTGGCTAATTTCAAGCTCTATCAGGAGGAACAACAATGCGTGCAATGATTTGTAAGGAGTACGGCCCGCCGGAAACCTTGGAGTACGGCGAACTGCCGAGCCCGGAGCTGGGCAAGAACGATGTTCGCATTCGGGTGCACGCCTGTGGCGTGAACTTTCCCGACACACTGATCATCGAGAACAAGTACCAAGTAAAGCCGGAACTACCCTTTGCGCCCGGCGGCGAAGTGGCCGGCGAGGTGATCGAGGTCGGCGAGGCGGTGCAGCAGTACAAGCCGGGCGACCGGGTGATGGCGTTGACCGGCTACGGTGGCTTTGCCGAAGAGGTGGTCACGGACGCCAACCGCGCCGTGCCCGTACCGCCGGGCATGGACTTCGTCACCGCCGCGGGCTTTTCCATGGTCTACGGCACCAGCTATCACGCCCTGGTGCAGCGCGGCCAGCTCAAGGAAGGCGAGACGCTGGTTGTGCTAGGCGCTTCCGGCGGTGTGGGTCTTGCCGCTGTGGAAATCGGCAAGGCGCTGGGCGCGCGCGTGATCGCCTGCGCCAGCAGCGACGAGAAGCTGCAGATCGCCAAAGACCACGGCGCTGACGAGCTGATCAACTACAGCAGCGAAGACCTTAAAACCCGGGTCAAGGAGCTCACAGGCAGCAAGGGCGCGGACGTCTGCTACGACCCGGTCGGCGGCGACGCCTTCGACGCCATGTCGCGCAGCATGAACTGGAACGGTCGCCTGCTGGTGGTCGGCTTTGCCAGCGGCCGCATTCCGCAGCTGCCGGTGAACCTGGCGCTGCTCAAGGGCTATCAGCTGGTCGGTGTGTTCTGGGGTGCTTTCGTCGGCCGCGACCCGAAGACCAACTACAAGAACTTCCAGCACCTGTTCCAGCTCTACGGCGAAGGCAAGCTCAAGCCGCACGTCTGCCGCACCTATCCGCTGGAAAAGGCGCCGGAGGCTCTTAACGACCTGCTGGGCCGGCGTGTTACCGGCAAGGTCGTTCTAGAAATCTAGAACTGAACGCAGAGGCACAGTGCAACACCGGGAAGAACACCTGTAGGAGCCGCGGCGGCGCCGCGAATAGATTCAGCTGCCACGGCAACTTGAAGATTCGCGGCGGGGTCGCGGCGCCTACAAAAACGTTCTTTTGCGTTCTCTGTGCCTTTGCGATTCTTTTTAAGAAGAAATGCCGCCTAGGATGCGATTGCGGCGCGCTCGGCTTTCTCTTCCGCCGACAGCGTGAAAATCTCCACCCCGTCCTCAGTCACGCCGATGCTGTGCTCGAACTGCGCCGACAGCGAATGGTCCTTGGTGACCGCCGTCCAACCGTCCGGCAACACCTTCACTTCAAAGCGGCCGGTATTGATCATGGGCTCGATGGTGAAGATCATCCCCGGCTCCAAGGTGATCTCCTTGCTGTCTTTACGCACGTAGTGCAGCACTTGCGGCGCGTCGTGAAAGACCTTGCCGACCCCGTGGCCGCAGAAGTCCCGCACGACCGAGAACCCCTCGCGCTTGGCCACCTGCTCGATAGCCCGGCCGATATCGCTGAGCTTCGAACCCGGCTTGACCGTCGCGATGGCAGCCATCATGGCCTCATAGGTTGCGTCGATGAGTCGCTTGGCCAGCACGCTAGGCTCGCCGACGACATACATCCGGCTGTTGTCGCCGTAGTAGCCGTCGACGATGGGCGTCACGTCGATGTTGAGAATATCGCCCTTCTTCAGGCGCTTCTTCTCGGACGGAATCCCGTGACAGACCACATGGTTGACAGAGATGCAGCTTGCTGCCGGATAGCCGTGGTAGCCGATCGTAGCCGGCACGCCGCCACCGTCACGCTGGAACTGCTCGAGCAGCTGGTCCAGCTCCTGCGTGGTAACGCCGGGCTTGATGTAATCGCCGATGAAATCCAGCGTGGCCGCGCCCAAGGCGCCGGCCTTGCGCATACCTTCAAAGCCGTCGGCGTCATAAAGCGGTATAGGCTTTCCGGTATCGTCGGTCTGGGTGGAATATCGCATGCTTGTTACTCTCCGCTAACTCGCTGCCGCCAAACGCGTCGGCACGGCCTCCGGTAGCCGCAGTGCTAGCTGTTCGATGTACTCCGGAATGTCTCGGTGCTCGAGTAGATAGGGTCGGAGCAAGGCCACCGGACCGTCGAAAAGGAGAAAGCGCCATGTCGCCTCACTCTCTTCGCTGGC
Organism: Ectothiorhodospiraceae bacterium; assembly: GCA_029268285.1. Taxonomy (GTDB): domain Bacteria; phylum Pseudomonadota; class Gammaproteobacteria; order Nitrococcales; family AK92; genus JAJUGG01. The sequence goes on from JAJUGG010000166.1 coordinate 3,989, forward strand.
CGCGCCTGCCCGCTGCTCGACGAAAGCCCTGAATACCTTCAGCAAAGTTGCGTCCTGCGCTTCCAAGCGCTGCTGCACCTCCGCGGGAGGCGCTGCATCACAGAGCCCATCCGGCTCGTTGAGCAGCAGAAAGCGTGCTTCCCGCGGGCAGGCGCGCGCCCAGGCGAACAATTCCTGAACCACGCCACGCGCATCGCCGCTGCGCAGCGGCTGCTCCAAGCGCATCAACAGCTGCCCCTGGACCCGTAGCCACGCCTGCAGTACCACCGCTGCACGGGAGCAGAACCGATGATAGACCGAGCCCGTCGGCGCCCCTGTCTTGCGGGCAATCGCAGCGATAGTGGCAGCACTGGGCCCGCCCTCGGCGATGAGCTCGATCGCGGCGTTAATGAAATCATCGGCAGTGTAGCTGGCGGCCCTGACCATCGCGCTAGAATAAACGATCTAGAACGCGTCGTCTAATTGGTTACCGATAAAGCTTGATCTGTGCATAAAGGCACTGAGCAAGCCGGACCGCGGCAAAAGAACGACTGTAGGGGCGGCGACCCTGCCGCGAATTTTCGAGAAGGGGAACCGCAGAGAGCACAGAGAAGATTAGCGATAGTATTTTTTATCTATCTTTCCCCGGTGCATCTCCGTACCCTCTGTGGCGGTTTCACGTTCGTCACGGCCGGTCGCCGCTCCCACGGCAACTTTGCTGTAGGAGCGGCTGCAGGCCGCGACCGATGCGACACCATGAAAAGGCTTAGAACTGCTCGATGTCCAAGGCCATCACCGGATCGGCGCCGGCGACTACGGCGGCGGCATAGCCGTCAGCCTTGGGCAGAATCTGCGTTGCGTAGAAGCGCGCGGTAGCGAGCTTGGCACGGTAGAACGCTTCATCGCCGGCGCCGTCAGCCAGCGCCTGCTCGGCCTTGAGCGCGGCACGCGCCATCAGCCAGCCGCCGATGACATAGCCGCTCAGCATCAGGTAGTTGAAGGAGTTCGCTACCGCCTGCAGCGGATCTTCGCCTCCCTTGCTGAGGATGAAGTCGGAGGCACGACGCAGCGCTGCAACGCCGGTAGTCAGTGCCTCTCGCAAGGCGTCCGTCTCGGCACCTTGCAGCTCGCTGATCACAGCGTCCATTTCCTCGAGCAGCGCGTTCATGGCGCTACCGCCGTCGCGCAGCAACTTACGGCCGACCAGGTCGTTGGCCTGGATGCCGTTAGTGCCTTCGTAGATCGGGGTGATGCGCGCATCGCGCAGGTGCTGCGCGGCGCCCGTTTCCTCGACGAAGCCCATGCCGCCGTGCACTTGAATGCCGGTGGAGGCAATCTCCACGCCCAGCTCAGTGCACCAGCCCTTGACCACCGGAATGAGCAGATCGACCCGAGCCTGAGCGGCGCGGCGCTGGCCCTCGTCAGCATGCCGACGGGCGACATCCATGGCCGCTCCCGCGACATAGCACAGCGCACGCATGGCCTCGATCTGGGCTTTCATGCCCATGAGCATGCGGCGGACATCCGGGTGATGAATGATCGACAGGCGCTCGGCACCCTGCTGCCCGACCGCACGTCCCTGCACGCGCTCCTTGGCGTAAGCGACAGCTTGCTGATAGGCACGCTCGGCGATCGCCAGGCCCTGAACGCCGACCTTATGGCGAGCCTCGTTCATCATGGTGAACATATTGGCGAGGCCTTTGCCTTCCTCACCGACGAGATAGCCGATGGCGCCGTCCTCGTCGCCGAACACCATGGTGCAGGTGGGGCTGGCATGGATGCCGAGCTTGTGCTCGATGGAGGCGCAGTGCATGTCGTTGCGCGCGCCGAGGCTGCCGTCCTCGTTGACCAGGAACTTGGGCACCAGGAACAGCGAGATGCCCTTCACGCCTTCGGGCGCGTCCGGCGTGCGGGCGAGCACCAGGTGGATGATGTTATCCGCCATGTCGTGGTCGCCCCAGGTGATGAAGATCTTCTGACCGAACAGGCGATAGGTCCCGTCGCCCTGAGGCACGGCCTTGGTGCGCACGGCACTGAGGTCGGAGCCCGCCTGTGGCTCGGTGAGATCCATGGCACCGGTCCACTCGCCGGTGACCATCTTCTCGAGATAAATGGCTTTGAGCTCTTCGCTACCGTGGTGACTGAGCGCCTCGACTGCACCCTGAGTCAACATCGGGCACAGCGAATAGGACATGTTGGAGGCCTGCCACATCTCCTGCGTCGCGGTCGCGACGACTTCCGGCAGGCCCATGCCGCCGTATTCCGGCGAGGCTGCCACGCCGTTCCAACCGCCTTCAACGAACTGCTGATAGGCTTCCGCGAAGCCCTTGGCGGCGCGAACGCTCTTGTTCTCCCACACGGCGCCCTCGAGATCGCCCGAGCGGTTCAGCGGGCCGAGCACCTCGCCGCTGAACTTGCCGGCCTCTTCGAGAATAGCCTCAACGACATCGCCGTCGACTTCCTCGAAGCCCGGCAGAGCTGCGATGCTATCGAAGTCCAGCAGCTCTCGAATGACGAAGCTCATGTCGCGAGTCGGTGCGCTGTAATCGGTCATTATCCTAGGTCCCTAGCTGTAAAAACTCGTCTCGGTCCGCTGTGCGGACGACATAGGATACCCGTTCCGCGCTGGCATGCCACGCCCGACGTAGACGGTTTTTATCTCAGCCAAACTGCGCGGGAAACCGATATGGCGTGCAACGCAGAGCTTTACTGAACGCGAAGCCCCGGCCGTTCGCTGTCCAGCTCGCGCCAGCGTCCGGGGGTCATGCCGGTCCAGCGCTTGAAGGCGCGCTGGAAGGCGCTCTGCTCCGAAAAGCCAAGAATCAGCGCGATTTCGAGTAGATTGAGGCGGCCTTCGCGCAGCAGCTCCTGGGCGATGTCGCGACGCACCTGATCGAGGCGTGCCTGGAAACTGTCTCCGTGCGCCTTCAAGCTACGCTGCAGGGTGCGCGGATGCATGCCGAGGTCGGCGGCCACCTCTTCCAAGCGCGGTCGCCCCCGCTCGACCGCCACGCGCAGCGCGTAATCCAAGCGGCGATCGAAAGACTCTGGCGGCAGGTCGCGCACACGCCGCAG
>JAJUGG010000167.1 GCA_029268285.1 Ectothiorhodospiraceae bacterium
CCGGCGCAATGCCGAGGGCTTGCGGCACCGGTTACAGGATACGCATTCCCTCGCTTGGCCAATGCCGCCGCAAGGCGCTCGGGCCGTCTATGCACGGCTGCCGGCTTTAGTGCCTGCGCGCTTGCGCGCTGACATGCTTAGTGCGCTGACATCGGCCGGATACGGCGTCAGCGGGTCCTATCCGCGCAGCATCCAAGACGTGCCGGAACTGGCTCCGCACCTGCGCAGCACGACCGACAGCGCTGCCGTCGGTCGCGCGGTCGCGCAACGCCTACTGACCTTTCCGACCCACCCCTACGTTGGCGCGCCGGACCTCGAACGCATGGCTGCGCTGGTACGTGAGATCGTGCAGAGCTCGCCGGAAGCTTCGGAAAACGAACTGGAGGCAGTGCGCGGTTTATGAGGGTCGAGATCGCACGTAGCCCTGAAGAGATAGGCATCTCCCCCTTCGAATGGGAGCGCCTGCTCACGGAGAGCGAAACCGATACCGTCTTTCAGACGCGGGACTGGATTCTCGCCTGGTGGGAGGTATTCGGCACCGGCTGCGAAATGCTGTTCATCAAGGCCTTCGAAGGCGAGGAACTGCTCGGTTTCGCGCCTATGATGCTCTGCCCCGACGGGCTGGGCGGGCAGCGGATCAGATTCATCGGCGACTCGCACGCCGACTATCAGGACTTCGTCGCCGGGCGCCGCAAGCGCGAGGTCGTTCCACGCTTGCTGGAAGAGTTGTTGCAGTTGCAAACGCCCTGGGTGCAGATAGCCCTGAGCAATGTGCCGGCGCAGTCCAGCACCATCGAATTGCTTCGCTACACCTGCGAATGCCTGGACCATCCCGTGCTGATCGCCAAGCATACGGCGTGCGCGACGCGCCTCATCGAAGGGCGCGAGCAAGAGGCCCGGCAGTTGGTCGGTAAATACAGCCTGCGTCGGCCGCTGAATTACTTCCGCCGCCACGGGACGCTGGAAGTGCGCAACCTCACTGAGGTGCAAGAGGCGCGACGCTATCTAGCCCCCTTCTTCGAGCAACACATCAGCCGCTGGCACGATACCTCCTCGCCAAGCCTGTTCCTGAACCGCAGCAACCAAATTTTTTACGACCGCCTGCTGCAGCGCATGCTGCCGACGGGTCGCCTGCTGTTCTCCGTAGCCGAACTGGAAGGGCACCCCATCTCCTTTCATTACGGCTTCGACTACAGCGGCAGCGTGCTCTGGTACAAGCCTTCCTACGACAAGGGCCTCGCCAAGCGCTCGCCGGGACTGGTGATGATCAAACACCTGCTCGACTACTGCCTCGAGCACCAGCGCACGGAGCTGGACTTCACTGTCGGCGACGAAGACTTCAAATACCGCTACACCAACGTGCAGCGGGAGAACCTCGACCTCCGCGTCTACCGGCTGTACCGGGACTATGCGCTCGCACTTGCCTACCGCCGCACCCGCCGGTTGGCGAAAAAGGCGGCGCACGGCGCGCGCCAGATCCAGACGCGCTTGTCTGAAAAACCTTGACCTGCCCTGCCAAGGCGGGAAAACGCCCAGCAACAACAATGACGATGCTTATGGCCGTAAAATACTGGATCAAGAACGCCCTCGCTCACATGCTGTTCTACAGCGGCCTGCTCCACCTGTATCGCCGCCTCAAACTGCGCGGCAAGGCCGTGGTGCTGACCTATCACCGCGTACTCAGCGACGAGGAGCGACGTAACAGCTTCTCCAACCAGGCCATTGTGGTATCGCCGCGTACTTTCGAGCGCCAGCTGCGCTTTCTCAAGCGCCATTGCAAGCTACTCTCGGCCGCGGACTTCGAGCGCCACCTGCGAGAGCGCAAGCCCTTCGCCACCGGCTCCTGCCTGATCACTTTCGACGACGGCTGGCGCGACAACTACACCAACGCGCTGCCCATACTGCGCCGCTACCGCGCGCCGGCCATTATCTTCCTACCGATCAGCTATATCGGCACCGGCCGGCTGTTCTGGCAAGAGCGGCTCGGCCGCATGCTGCTGTGGCTATGCGACCGACGCCCGGAAGGCACCGAGGCCCTGCTTCAGCGCGTGGGGCTGAGCGGCCCGCCTCCGGTCGAGCGCGATGCGCGGCGGCAGTGGATCGAAGCCGCGGTGAACAAATTAAAAGCTCGCCCTATCGAAGAAATCGAAGCGGTGCTGGAAGACGCTGGGCGCCTCGTGCCGCAGCGGCTCGACCCCGGTAGCGACGTATACCTGGACTGGCACGAGGTCGACGCCATGGCGCGCGAAGGCATCAGTTTCGGCTCGCATGGCGTCAGCCACTGGCCGCTCACCCGCCTCGAACCGCGGCGACTCGCTGAGGAGCTCAAGCAGTCGAAACTAGAACTAGAGCGCGCCTGCGCTGCGCCCATCAGCGCCGTCGCCTACCCTAACGGCGACGCCGATGCCCAGGTCACCGCCCGCGCCGCCGACAGCGGCTACGCCGTCGGCTTCACCACCCGCCGCGGCCACGCCAGCATCGACGACAACCCCCTCGCCGTGCGCCGGGTCAATATCAACGAAGCCGTCACGCGCACCATACCGCTGTTCTACTGCCGGGTGTTGGGCTTGCTGTAATGCTCTTGTTTGGTTGAACCCTAGAAGAAAATGCTAGCCACGGAAAATACTGAAACCACGACGAAACTGAGAGCGCCTGTGGGAGCGGCGACCTCGCCGCGAATGGCGCCGTAGGCGCCACAGTAGCCGGAACAATCGCGGCGGGGTCGCCGCTCCCACAACAGAACGATGTGCCGCCGCGAATCAACCGCGGTGTCTCGCCTTGAATTCCCAGCTTGCGGCGATGATTCCGATAACACGCAGCTAATGGCTGGCCCACACAGGGCCCGGCTGCGCTCCTAGCCGACGCTGCGTTTGTATTGCCGCTCGGCGGCAGTTGCGGATGGCGAGGCTGGGGTTTGGGGCGCTTGTGCATCGTTCTCATCGGGTGGTTCGATGCGGATCGGCTCGACGGCTTTCTCGGGCCGCGACTTGCGCCGGAGGATGGCGCGGGCGGCATCGATGGCGATGCGCTTGAGTTGCCAGCGGCCGGGGCCCGGATCGTGGCGGGCAAAGTGGTCCCAGACTTCGCGGCCGACAAGCACCCGCAGCGGCTCGAGCGCGCTGCGCAGGCGCGGCCGCGTCAAAAGGCGCGGATCGTTGCGCGGCGCTAGCTGGTTATGAACTAACCATGAGAGATCCGACATGAGATTGCGGGCGTACAAGCCGCTGCGGTAGTCGGTATTTACTGGCCTGCTACCGTCTCGATAGAGTTCGAGCAGTGCGCGTGGGAAGTCGGCACCGGCGGCGATGGCCAACGGCAACGAGCCCCAGAAGCGGCCGTTAATCTCCATGAGGCGGAATTCGTCGCCGCGCTGCTTGAACTCCACCATGGCCACGCCGTGCCAACCGGCGGCCTTAAGCAAGCGACGGCTCGCCTCGAGCAAAGGCTCCGGCATGGGGATCGAAACACGGTAGGTGCTGCGCCCTCCGGTCAGCGGGAACTCGTGTTCGCGCCGGTGGGCAAACGCCATCACGATCTGGCCTTGATCGCAAAGCACTTCGATGCCGACGCCGTAGCCGGCGAAATACTCCTGAACCAGCACCGGGCCATAGGGAAGCATGCGCTCAAGCTCTTCCTCAAGCTCCTTTCTGCTCTGCACCATGCAGGCATTGAGGCTGCAACCCTGCTCGCCGAGCCAGACCTTGGAAGCCACCGGTTTCAGATAAAGCGGAAAGTCTCGGCAGGGCTGGGCGTCCTTCAGCCGATGCACGGTGCGCCCGACGGGCACCGGTACGCCGACCTGCTCTGCCAGCACGACCGTCCGATCCTTGCTGAAGGCCCAAGGCAGTACCTCGGCGGGCGGCAGAATGACCTGCCCGCGCAACTGCTCACGCAAGGCGTTCGCCGGGAGGATGGTCGCGTCGGTAACCGGCAGGATGAAATCGAAGTGCTCAACAGCATCGAGCGCCCGCAGCCAGTTTTCGAAGGCCGTGCAGTCCCGCTGCGGATCCGGGTAGAAGTACGGCTGCGCAACGTAGCGTGAGGCGAAAGCCGGACAATCGCGTCGACTCCCGCCCAGGTGAATCTCGTACTCCCCGGCGCGGCCCAGGCTCTGCACGCAGGCCAGGGCCGCGTCGCTGTGCGCATCCAGTATCAGCAGCTTAGCGGCCATGTCACCCTCGCGCGCTTCAGCCGTCGATTTCCGATACGGTCTGAGTCAGTTGCGGCCTTAAGTGCAGGTAGCGGGTAGCACGCCGTTTGGCTTCGATGTCCCGATACAGCCATTCCGCCTGCTCGCTGCTGATGGACAGCGCCGCCGCCAGCGCCGATGCCGGCAGGCCGTGGTTGTAGGCCCAGAGAGCAAGGTCCATCTGCTGATAAGGCAAAGCGAAGTAGAACTCGTCCTGGCCCTGGGCAAGGCTGTAGGTATCGGTAGTGGGCTTGGCGGTGCACACCGAGTCGGGTAGCTGCAGGTGCCTCGCCAGTGCATACACCTGGGTCTTGTACAGGTGGGCGATGGGTTTGATATCGGCCGACCCGTCGCCGTTCTTGACGAAGAAGCCCTGGTCGTATTCCAACCGGTTCGGCGTGCCGACCACGGCATAGTTCAGACGATCGGCATGGAAGTACTCGATGGTCTTGCGTATCCGCTGCTTGTAGTTGGTGGCGGCGACGATCTGCAGATACTGCTGCAGGCCCAAGCGGCGCTCGCTGGTCTCGCCGCCCGGCGACTGTACGACCAGTTTGAAGTGGTTGATTCGGCCTTCCAAGCCGCCGGAGATGACGATCTTGTTCTTCCAGCCTTCGCCGTAGTCAGGAAATACGTCGCGGATGGCGCGGTCGCGCCAGCTGTAACAGCCGATCGCTTCCAACGTTGGCGCGATATCCTGAATCTCGTAGTCGATGCCGAGGCTCTCGGCCACTTCGCGGCCGCGAGCGGTGCTCTCCGGCGAGGAATCCCGTTCCGGCAGCAGCAGCCCGAAGACTCGGTCCGCACCCACGGCCTGGACAGCGAGCGCGGCACAGACGGAGCTGTCGATGCCGCCCGACAGCGCCACCACCAGACCGCGGCGGCGCAAGTCGCGGCTAAGACCGTCGCGAATGCTCTGGCCGATGCGCGCGACCTCGGCGTCGTAGTCGAACTCGAAGACGGCCGTGGATAAAACGGCCTGCGTTTGCGCTGACATATTGTTCTCCTTAACAGACGCTTCGCGGGGCGTCTTCCTTACATCCAGCGCCGCCTCAAGCGTCGCTGTCGACGAAACTCAAGCGGATGTTTTCAAAGAGCGGAAGCCTGCACCGCGCCCTGCGGCTCGAGCAGTCGGTGACGCTGCACCTTGCCGGTTTGAGTCTTGGGCAAGGCCGCGACGAACTCGATACGTTTGGGCAACTTGTAAGCGGCCAGGCGCGCGCGGCAGTGGGCCATCACCCGCCGCTCGTCGAGCTGACTGCCGGGCTTGACCACGATGCAGGCGGTGATCGCCTGGCCCAGCACCGGATCCGGCGTGCCCACGACGGCCGCCTCCGCGACACCTTCCAGCTCGGCCAGCACTTCTTCGATCTCGCGCGGCGAGATCCGGTGCGCGCCGGACTTGATCAGGTCGCTGATGCGCCCGGTGATGTACAAGTACCCTTCCGCATCGAGGTAGCCTTGGTCGCCGGTGCGCAGCCAGCCGTCGCGCAGTACTCGAGCCGTGGCCTCGGCGTTGCGCCAATAGCCGAGCATGATGTGACCGCCGCGGGCGCAAATCTCGCCGACGCGCCCCGGCGGCAGCGCGCGCCCGGCCGGGTCATGAATCTGGATTTCAGTACCGGGGATCGGCACCCCAACTGAACCGAGCTTGTCGTCGAGGCGCTCAGGCGGCAGGTAGCTCAGTCGCGCCGTGGCCTCGGTCTGGCCGTACATGACGAACAGGCGCGCCTGCGGCAATGCCCGCCGCAGTTGCTCGAGGCGGGCCACCGGCATGGGACCGCCGGCCTGGGTGAGATAACGCAGGGCGGATAAATCGTAGTTGTCGAACCCGGCGCGATCCATGAACAGCGCGAACATGGAGGCCACACCGGGTAGGCCGGTGCAACGCGCCTCCGCCAAGCGCTGCAATACCCGGTGCGGATACAGCAGGCTGTTCTCGAGCACCAGGCTTGCGCCTACGGCAAGGTGGGTATGCAGCACCGAGTTGCCGTAGGAGTAGTAGAAGGGCAGCACCTGCAAGGCGCGATCGCTGGAACGCAGCCCAAGGTACTCGACGATGGCGCGCACATTGCTCAGGAGGTTGCCGTGGCTGAGCATGATGGCTTTCGGGTCGCCCGTCGTGCCCGAGGTATACATCAGCGACGCGAGGCGCTCGCTCGCGAACCGCCGTCGCAGCACAGCAGTGCGAGTGCTCAACACTTCGACCCAATCCTGCTCGCCCTCCTCGCGCCGGCCACCGACGGTGACGCAACGCAGCCCCGGCGGCAACGCGGTACGTAGGGCGGGCAGTTCCGGATGGCGTCCGGAGGCGAACAGCCAGGAGGCACCGCAATGCGCCAACTGCGCGGCCAAGTCTCGTGCCTTTGCCGCGGTGTTGAGCGGAACCACCACCGCGCCGACTGCCAGCGCGCCGTAGTAAGCCGCCACATACTCGGGGCGGTTCTCCATGAGCAACGCCACGCGCGCACCGCCCGGAACGTGGTGAGCGCGCAGAAACCCGGCGACCGCTTCGACCTGGCGCCATAGCTCGCCGTAGCTCACCACGGTCGTGCCGTGCAGCAGCGCCGGGGCTTCCGGTGCCTGCAGGCTACGCTCGCTCAGCAGATCGACGAGGGAGGTGGCCATGCCGCTCAGGCCGCCAAGCGCTTGCGGTTGATGAAAGCGGTCAGGTTGTTCACGGAGTCGAGGTTCTCGGGCACCATGTCCTCGTCATCGACGGTGATCCCGAACTCGCTCTCGAGAAAGAAGATGACTTCCATAATGCCAGTGGAATCGATGATCCCCTTCTCCAGGAAGGAATCGTCGTTGCCCAGAGCATTCTGGTCGTCGGTGAA
>JAJUGG010000168.1 GCA_029268285.1 Ectothiorhodospiraceae bacterium
ACAGGAGCGCCGCGGCCAGGCACAAGCGCGGGCCGCGGCGCCTGTAGTAGCGGTATATCAAGCCGCCGATGAGCAGCCCGAGCAGCACCAGCGGTCCGCGGCTGAGCTGCCCCCAGGTGTAATGGTCGTCGTGTTCCACGAAAACCGCCTGCAGCGGCTCGATCCCCCAGAAGTCGAAATAGGTGTAGAGGTAATAGCCGCAGACGGCCATGAGCATCGGGCTGGCAATGCGCAGATTGAGAGGCATCCGGCACCAGAGCGGCAGGAAGAACGGCACCCACATCAGCGCGATGGCGTAGAAACCCAGGATCTCTACATAAGACGGGAAGCGCCGGTACAGCAGCGCGTCGACGATATCGGCGGGTTCGTAGAGGTGCATCATCTCCACGACCGTCAGCACCTTGTACCAGAAGAAGACCACCACCCCGCTCAGCAGCAGCTTGAGGCGTCGGCGCGGCCAGTCTGGCGCCTGCGTATACGGCACGAAGGCGACCGCCATGGCAATGCCGAATACCAGAATGAACAACGACGAGGAGAACTTGGTGACAGCGTGTACCGGCACCAGGCCCCAGTCGGTGAATTGATCGAAGGACAACAGGCCATTGACGCCGTGACTGAGGATCATCAGCGTTACGGCGACCCCGCGCGCGAGGTCTATGGCCTCGATGCGCCCCTTGGCCGCCGCCGGATCGGGCGCGGCAGCACGGGGCTCGGCGGCATCGGCCGCTTGCGTAGCGCGTGGCGGATTTGCGGTGTCGGTAGTTTCCCGGCGCACGCCGGCGCCGGGGTCGATTTGCACACTGTTCATGCTCAAGGGGCGCTATAAACCTCTTCAAACCGGGGTCCGACTCCTTATCGCCGGGTCATGGCCTGCGTGGGTTGCCGCGGCTGCGGCCCGGCCGGCGGTCGTTCTTTCTAAGTAGGGATGTGAAGCTTGCAGCGCCAGCATGCGCGATCGGGCCACTAGGCGGTTTCCTTGCAGAGGAACGACGGTGCTTCTGCTACCGTGTATGAAAAACCGCCGTGCACAGGAGGAGCCATGGCACTAACAAAAGTTGAAAGTGTGAGTATCGAGCGGGGCCGCTTTGCCTACCGCGAGCGGGGCGAAGCGGGGGGGCCGGTAGTGGTCATGCTGCACGGCTGGCCGGAGAGCTCCTATTGCTGGGAGCCCGTATGCCGCTACCTCAAAAGCGGCTTGCGTGTCATCGCGCCGGATCTACGCGGGCTGGGCGACAGTGATCGCAGCACAGAGTTGGCCGCGTACCGCAAGCAAGCGCTGGCGCAGGATATGGTAGCGCTGCTGGATGCGCTGGGGGTGGGTGAGTTTCAACTCGTGGGCCATGACTGGGGCGGCGTGGTGGCCCAGGAAGTAGCCTTGGCGATACCGGAGCGGGTAAGTCGGCTGGTGTTGATGAATATCCACGTCATCAACAACCTGCGCGCCAACAAAGAAGTGCTCGCCAAGCCGGGCGGCAACCGTAACAACTGGTATCAGCATTTTCAGCAGACGCCCGGTCTCGCCGAGGCCATGATTCCGGGCAACGAGCGGGTCTGGCTCGGGCAATTCCTGCGTACCGGCGCCGGCGAGCCGCTTGACGACAACATCATCGACGAGTACGTGCGCTGCTACAGCATCCCCGGCACGGCAACCACCGGCGCCAACTACTACCGGGCCATGTTCGACGACGCCAAACGCTGGGTCGGCCTAGGCGATCACCGCTGGCCGATGCCGGGCCTGTACGTCTACGGCAATCAGGACAAGGTCGTGGTGCCTGAATACCTGCGTTATATCGAGGACTGCTTCGAGGCGGTGCGCGTCGAGCAGATCGAGGCCGGGCATTTTCTCCAGGAGGAACAGCCGGAGAAGGTCGCCGCGCTCCTGAACGACTTCCTCGTTACGTGAGCATGCTTTGAGGCCGAGGAGCCTTCCTTTCATGCATGGATACGCCTCGTTACAATGCGGGGCATGTCCATCCAACACGCGCTGCTCGTCTCGTTGCTCGAAAAACCCTCCACCGGCTATGCCCTGGCAAGGCGCTTCGACCGCTCAATCGGTTATTTCTGGCAGGCATCCCACCAGCAGATTTACCGCGAGCTTGGGCGTATGGCGGAGAGCGGGTGGATTGCGGCCGAGCAAGAAAACGGCGGCAAGCGGCTGCGCAAGGTCTATCACGTGCTGCAAGCCGGTCGCGATGAGCTAGTGCGCTGGGCGCAAAGCCCGGACGACTCGGATAAGGGCGATCAAAGCCTTCTGGTTAAACTGCGCGCGGATGCCGTGATCGGCCCACTGGGTCTGGAGGATGAGCTGCGGCGTTCTATCGAGCGCCATCAAGCGCAGCTCGAGATATATCGGGGCATCGAGCGGCGGGATTTTTCCTCGCCCGATCTTTCTCATGCGCAAGAGCTGCAGTACGCGGTTTTGCGCCGCGGCATCATGCTGGAAGAAAACTGGCTGGAGTGGGCGCAGCAGGTGCTGCCCCTGCTGCGGTCGAGAAAAGCTACGGCTTGAGGGTCGTAGCTATCGCCTCGGCAATGCGGGCGGCTGTGTTCCAGCCCGCCCGCATTGCTCTTTGTTGAAGAAGCTCAGTCGACTTCCACTGCCACCGCTTCGGCGGGAAGCGCCAGGCGCTGCCGCGCGTCCTCGTACTCGTGCCGCAGGCGCGTGATCAGCTCCGCAGCCGGCACCACTTTTTTCACCGAACCGACGCCCTGGCCCGCGCCCCAGATATCCTTCCAGGCCTTGGCGCGGGTATTGCCGCCGGAGCCGAAGTTCATCTTGGACGGATCGGATTCGGGCAGGTTTTCCGGATCGAGCCCGCTGTTGACGATGCTCTTGCGCAGATAGTTGCCATGCACGCCGGTGAACAGGTTGGTGTAGACGATGTCATCGGCGTTGCTCTCGACGATCATCTGCTTGTAGGCCTGCTCGGCATTGGCTTCTTCGGTGGCGATGAAGGCCGAGCCGATGTACGCGAGATCTGCGCCCATCGCCTGCGCCGCCAGGACGCCGCTGCCGTGGGCAATGGAGCCGGACAGCAGCAGCGGGCCGTCGAACCACTCGCGAATCTCGCGGATCAAGGCGAACGGCGATAGCGTCCCGGCATGTCCGCCGGCGCCCGCGGCCACCGCGATCAGCCCGTCAGCCCCCTTCTCGATGGCCTTCTTGGCGAACTTATTGTTGATGACGTCGTGCAGCACAATGCCGCCGTAGCTATGTACGGCTTCGTTCACTTCCTCCCGCGCGCCGAGCGAGGTGATGACGATGGGCACTTTGTACTTCACGCACAGCTCCAGGTCGTGTTCGAGACGGTCGTTGGAGCGATGGACGATCTGGTTGACGGCAAAGGGCGCAGCCGGCCGCTCTGGGTTTTGCGCGTTGTATTCGGCCAATTCGGTAGTAATGCGCTCCAGCCACTCTTCCAACACATGAGCGGGTCGCGCGTTCAGCGCCGGGAAGGAGCCGACCACGCCCGCCTTGCATTGCGCCAGGACCAGGTCGGGGTTGGAGATGATGAACAGCGGAGAGCCCACCACCGGGATGGATAAGCGGCCTTTGAGAATCGCGGGAAGTGTCATGAATACCTCGAACATGAAAAAGATGGAACATCGGGCGTCGAGAGCCTATCCGAATGCCCCAAGCCTACTACGGCGGCGTTGAGCCGGCCTCCCGGCGCGCCAGTGTCTCCTCGCCCGCCCTGCCCGGTACGAGACGGTCAGGAATAGGAGCGCGCTCTAATATGCAACCCGTTGCATATAATTGCAGGAAGTCGGTGGCTTGTGCAACGGAAACTTGATGCCTCGCACGGGGGGTTAACGCGAGCAGTCTCCCCTTTACAGGCTTGCGCAGCGTCCCGAGGTTTCAAGGACGCTTCCGGCCGGCTGGCTGATGGCGACAGGTTCGAGCCGAAGGGCACGGAAGCATTCATACTTGGCGCTGGAGGGAATCGCGTAGTGCCCGAGCGAATGAGGTTGCCGCAAGCAGGTGTCCGGGACACGGCCGCCTATGTCAGCGAAGTGCTCGCTCCCAATGTCGCTAAAGGGGTCATTATTCGACGACCCGCCGTGGTCGGCATGGCGCAGCGCATGGGCCTGGACCGCCGCGCCGTGCGGCGTCTGCAGCACATGCGCGACAAGTACGGACGCGGCCCCGTTCACATACCGCTGCCGTTGCGGCCGCAGGCCGTGATCCTCGCGCCGGAGCACGCGCATCGCGTGCTGGACAATACGCCGGAGCCGTTCGCGGCCGCGGAGACCATGAAGAAAGCGGCGCTCAAGCACTTCGAGCCCAAGATGGTGCTGATATCCCATGGCGCCGAACGCGCCGAGCGGCGGCGTATCAATGAAGAGGTGCTGCAAAGTGCGTGCCCTGTTCATTCGCTGGCGGAGCCTTTTCTGCGCGTGGTGGATGAGGAGGCTGCCGCGTTATCGGCACGAGTAGAGCGCCAAAGTGTGCTGGATTGGGATGCCTACATCGGAGCCTGGTATCGCGTGGTGCGGCGCGTAGTCTTGGGAGATTCCGCTCGCGACGATCACGAACTCACCCACATGCTGGGCGATTTGCGTGCCCATGCGAACTGGGCTTTTGCGCGGCCGATCGACACGAGGCTGCGTGAACGGTTTCTCAGGCGGTTGCGCACGCATCTGGAACGGGCCGAGTCTGGCAGCCTTGCCGAGGTGCTGGCGCATATTCCCAAAAACGAGCACTCGGCGGCCTTGATGCAGGTGCCGCAATACCTGTTCGCGTTCGACCCTGCCGGCATGGCTTCATTCCGGGCGCTCGCGTTGATTGCCGCTCATCCGGAGCAAGCCGAACGCGCGCAGGCGGAAATCCGCGAGCGCGGCGCGGGGGATCTGCCTTTTCTCCGCGCCTGCGTGCTCGAGTCGTTGCGATTGTGGCCGACCACGCCCGTGGTGCTGCGGGAGACTACCACCGAAACCGAATGGGAAAACGGCGTTATGCCCGCCGGAACCACGGTTATCATCGTGGCGCCGTACTTTCACCGCGACGACCGGAACCTCGAATACGCCGACCGCTTCGCACCGGACATTTGGCTGCGCGAGAGAACCGAGCAGGACTGGCCGCTGATTCCGTTTAGCGGAGGGCCGGCCTATTGCCCGGCGCGCAACCTCGTGCTGATGCTGACCAGCAACATGTTGGCGGCCCTGCTCAAGGATAAAGACATTCAGCAGGAGCCGAACGTTTTTCTGGATGCCCGCAGAGCACTGCCGGCAACCCTGGATAACTACAGCTTGAGCTTCACCCTGCGGCCACGGTAGTCGGTTGAATTATCGGTGTTGCTCAGGCTTGCGATGGCGGCCGTACCAGAAGGTGAAGGGCGAGGCGGTAACGCCGTGCACCACCAGCGAGGCGAACACCATCAGACTGCCGACGGTCCATACCAGGTTCTCCCCGGTGAGGGTCTTTGCATGGATGGCATACAGCAAGGTGGCTACACCGATCGGGCCGAACCAGCCGATGTAAGCGGCGTCCAGCCGGTGCGGCAGCGTTGAAATCAGGGGACGCAGCAGCAGGAGTGCCGGCAGACGCCGTAGCAGCAGCACAGCCACCACCAGCGCCGGGCCCGCCCAGCCCAGCGTGAGCCATTGCTGCCAGGGGAGCATGAGCCCGAACAATACGAAAATCGGCAGGGTAAAGAACTGATTGAAAGCCTCCTGGACATTTTCCTCCGCGGATCTCTCGCTGCCACCCACGACTTGATCGAAGGCCACGCCGGCCGCGAACACCGTCAGAATGCCGTTAATGTCGAGAAGCTTCGCGCTGCCCAGCGCCAGCAAGGAAAGCGCCACCGTATGCGCTAGGAACGAATCGTGCTCCACGGTGTGCTTGGCTTCCGCTTTGCGGAGCAGGTGGCCCGATGCAATGCCCAATAGCGCGCCGAATAAAACCGCCCCACCGACGTCCACGATGAGGTTGTGAGTCAACCAATACGTCCAGCCGCTGCTGGCGGGTTGGGTAAGGAGAACCGCCGGCAGCATTACGAAAGGGTAAGCGAGGCCGTCATTGCTGCCTGATTCCGCGGATAGCGTATGGCGCACATCCTCGGAGACATTGTCCTCGGCGACCTTGCCCGAGACCACGCTGCTGGCGACCACCGGGTCGGTGGGAATAATGACGCCTCCCACCAGTAGCGCGACGAGCGGTGACACGTCGAGCAGCAGGTAGACGATCAAGGACGCCGACAGCCACATCAGCGCCATGCCCAGCCCCACCAGCACGCTCACCGGCTTCCAGCAGCGCTTGAGAAAGCCCGGCGGTAGGCGCAGCGCGACGCCCATCAGCGCAATGGCGAGCGTTACCCGCGCCGCCTCTTCCAGAATTTTTTCCGGCGACGGCCCCCAGCGAGCGGGGTTCAGGAGATCCAGCGCCGGCCCCAGGGCAATGCCGGCAAGCAGCGCCGCCATCGGCAGTGACAGGATGGTTCGCTTTAACAGACTGGAGTACAGCCCCAGTACCAAGACGATAGCGCCGACAGCCGCCCAACCGAGATAGAGTTCTTGCACGTTCGCGGGTCCGAAGCCGAATGAATGTAGCCAGGAATAGCTTCTATAAGTGGAGCCTTGTTTTGAGATTGGAACTCCGGTGGGGCGCAGAGGCGTGACTATGGAGGGCTGTGTTGGCGAGCGAAAAGGACAAAATGCTGCGTGGCGAGTTGTACGATCCACGCGCGCCGGAGCTGGTCGAAGCGCGTCGCCGGGCACGCCTGCTGCTGCATGCGCTCAATAACACCCGCGATGACCAGCAGGACGAACGAACTCGTCTGATCCGCGAGCTCATCCCCGGCTGCGGCGAGGGCACCTGGATCGAGCCGCCTTTTTACTGCGACTACGGCAGCAACATCGTCTTGGGCGACGGCGTGTTCTTCAACTTCAACTGTGTGGTGCTGGATGTCGCCGCCGTGCGCATCGGCTCGCGCGTCCTGTTCGG
>JAJUGG010000169.1 GCA_029268285.1 Ectothiorhodospiraceae bacterium
TCCGGCATGAGGAAGTTGCTGCCGTCTTCGGGGAAGCTGCTAACGACTTCCATGGCCGGCGGCTGGGGCAGGAGTTCCATGCCGTCGTGCGGGCCGCTGAGTTTCATGTTGAAGTGCACGGTGCCGCGTTCGGTGCCGCCCATGATGGGGATCTCCATCGCGCCGAACATTTCGGCGTGCATTACGCCTTTGACGATGTCCAAGGTGCCCACCGCCTGCACGTGCAGTACTTCGGCATTGAGCACGCTTTGTGCCGTCTCGCCGCGTTCAGTAGCCTGCGCGGAGACACCCAGATCCATGTAGAGCACTGCGGTGACAGGACCCTCCGCATCGTAGGGGTTCATCATGAAGTAGCCGGTGGCGTCGGTAAGAAACTCGGTGATGATGGCGTCGGCCGCCAAGCCGAGCGGCACTTCGCCGCCGAGCCGGATGTCGAAGCGCCCCGTCTCCAGCAATTGCCCCTTGGGGATCCGGAAGGGAATCAGGTTCGTATAATTGCGCGGATCGGCAACGTCGATCTTGAGGGAACCGCCGATATCGACGAGGTTGGCCGGGCTCTCGGTTTCAGGATTCAAATCCCCGACCAGAGTGCTGCCGATAATCATGCTGTTGTACTTTTGCCCGACCAGATCGGACACGCCCGCCGAACCGGACCCGTAGGGCCCATCGCTCGGCGTCAGCACCATGACCTGCTCTGCAACCTGTCCGGAGCTCTTCACCGGCACCCCGAACTCCACCTCTTGCAGCGGATCGCCGTGGGCGCTTCGGATATCGGACGACAGCCGCACGATATAGGTGATGCCTGCTTCGAGGTCTTCGTGCGGATCGAAGACGAGGCGGTCGCCGGATACCTTCAAGGTGCCGGGAACCTGATTGCCGTCGGCATCCAGCAAGAAGAAGCTTTCGCCGAGCTTCACCGTATTCGCGGCCAGCGGCTTATTGAACCGCAGCCGCAAGGTGGCGAAGTCGACAAAGGGAAGGTTTCCGTCCTGGGGCAGATGCCCGGCCAGACGGAAGTTTTCATCGGCGTCCTTGATCAGATCCGTGCGCGGGCCGTTGTGCGCGGTCGAGAAACTCAACCACTCCTCGCCATCACGCACCACCCGATAGCGGGCGCCCTCATTCAGCTTGCCCGTCGGATCGAAGCGCAGGATATGCCCGCGCTGCTCGTTACCTCCCAGCACATGTAAGCTGGCAGGGACTGGATCACCGTTCTGAGCCAGCAACGCGAAGCTGCTGGTGGCAGCCTCAACGTCTATGGCACGGGACAGGCTCAGAACCACATCCGTCCCGACGGGGACGGCATCCTGACCGTTCAGTGGATAGCTGAACCCGATGCGCAGCGCAGCCGCTTCAGGATCGGGCGCGCTTGGATCCCCCCCGCTGCTACTGCCTCCACCGCAGGCCGTAAGCACGAAAGCAGCCAGCACAGCCGGCACGAGCGGCTTTAACCCCTCCATCCCCATAAACCCTCCTCGAGCTTCCCGCTCTTGTTATTTCCTGTTCATGAGCGCTGCATTGCACAGCAACCCATTGCCCGCACCTGAATGGACGGCGACACACGTTCCCGAGCCAAAACAGCCCGCAGGGCACTATTGCTTGTTTTAAGAAAAGTTATGGACGGCCTTACGCAAGATGCGCGAGCCGTACCGCTTGCGCCGTTTCCCACGGCGTCTTGTTCTTGAAAACGATTGATCCCGACGCTCTCGGAGCATCAAGACGCTAGAAAGAGTATGGATGATTCTTCTGCCGCCCCCTTGTATGGAGAAGCTAAAGACTTGTACGAAGACGCTGAGACTGGCGCAGCAGCAGGCGTTCTGCCGCGTCGCAAGGCCATAGCGGCCCTGTAAAGCCATGCGCCAGCACGGTATGAGCGCAAGGCTGGAGAAGAAAGGGTTTTGGTGCGAGATCGCTGCAGGGTTACGCTGGGCGCCCTATCCTACACCGAGGTTTGTGCCGGCTAACAAAGGAGGCGCCGTACTAGCCGTGCGCCTCCGCCCGCTGTTCCTCGCAGCCCACGATGCCCTGCCAATCGTAAAGAATTCGACTGGGGCTGATCCCGATCATCTCCCGGAAACTGCGGCTCAAATGGGAAAGATCGGTAAAGCCGGCTGCCATGGCGACTTCGGTCAGATTGCGGCTATGCCCCAGCATGAGCGCAGCCTTGCTGATGCGTGCCCAGGTCCGGTAGCGCCGCACGGAAGTGCCCGTTTGCTCCTTGAAGAGGTGCGCAAGCCGCGTCGGCGACAAGCAGACCGCCGCGGCCAAGGCCTCCAGATCGGCCCCTTCGCCGTCCGGCTCGTTATTCAGACGCCATAGCACTTCCTCGACGCGCGCATCCAGCGGCCTGACCAGCACCGGCTGCGACGGCTTGAGGGTTTCCTCGATGACATCCAGCGCGCGTGAAGCGCTCAGCGGCTCGTCGGCCATCGCCTGTAAGCGCTCTTGCACCCGCTGCTCGGGCGGATAAGGATCCACAGCCGCGACATCTCGGAAGTCGGGGTGCAGATACAGCGCGCGGTGCAGCTTCGAATGCGGCGCGCAAGACACGAAAGCAATGCGGCCTTCGGTGCGCGTCGGCGCACTGCTCATATCGGCGGGAAGAACAACGGCTTCGAAGCGCCATTCTTCGTCCCCGACCTCTACCGTCATAGGAGCATCCAACCCGACGGCAATCAGCATAGCGGGGTGACGGCGAGCCGCGGTACAAGGCAATTCGCCCAGATAAGCCAACAACCCGCGTCCGACGTACAGCACGCCCTGTCGTCGGCCCTGCTTATCGAAGATCAGAACCTGCGCCTCTTCCATCTCCACCCTCTCTGCGTCTTCCGTGCGCCTTCGCCGAGTTCCTGCCGGCCGCCCCGCCCCCGCGTAGCTGGTCTGCGCGTCAAGCGCTGCCGGACCCTCGACCGTGGCGTCTTTTGTTCTCATGGTCTCCAGAAACTCGCAGGCACGCCTGCCGACACTGGAAACGCATACGATCGTTCCGCTTTGGCGGATACCGTTCTTTTAGATTAGGTCATGTGCCTGCCAAAAGGAATGCTCCACTATGGAGCAGACAAATGGCGCCAGCGTTACGCAAAACCGAGGGAAATCCCTAAGCTACAGCCCCCAACCATGCTTTTCCATAACATCAAATCCGCCGATTAACGGATACGATAAGAGTATATAAACAAAACATTAAAACCCTATAAACATTGCTGTTTTGCGGGGAGGGGAGACATGCGCCGGCACAAGCTTCGGGTAGCCGCGAGCGGAGCATCACCACGACGTCAGCGCGGCGCAGTAGGCATTATGGCAGCTGCCGTGCTCGGCCTGCTCATCGTCGTCATGGCTTTGGCGGTAGATACCGCACGCCTCTACAGTGAACGCCGCGCGCTGCAGAGCGCGGCAGATTTGGCCGTGATCGCCGGTGTAAATGCCAGCGGTTTTTGCGGCTACGATTCAGGCGTAAGCACAGCAGAGATTCGCAAGGCCATCGAATCCGCCCTGCTGGAGAACAACTTCGACATCAGCAACGAGAAGAACCGGCTCGAATCGGTTGAACTCGGCCGGATAAGCACGGTGGACGGCTTACGAAGCTTCAACGCTGACAGCAGCCCTGCTGACACGGTTCAGGTGTTCTTGACCAAAGAAGTACGGAAAAGCCTCGTGGCCGGCGGCGTGTTTGGGGAAACCTTGACGCTCCAAGCCAAGGCGGCAGCCACGCGCCAAAGCAAAGCGGCGTTCTCAGTTGGCAGCTACACGGCGCGCGTTGACCTGAACCAATCCGTGCTCAACCCGCTGCTCTCTGGCTTGCTCGGCACCGATGTCGCGCTCAGCCTGCTCGATTATCGCAGCCTCGCCGACGCCAACGTCTCGCTCGGCGCGATTGCAGACAGTGCCGAAGCGTTGCTGGGGCTGGATTTGACGGCCGGCAACATGGAAGCCCTCCTAGAGACCGAGCTTTCCGCACTCCAGTTCATCGAATTGCTGGCGTCTGCCGTGCGCTTGGACGGCTTGGGTTCCGCTGAAGTGGCCCTCGGCGACCTCGCAGCAATCAGCGGCAGTTCGGATGCACGCTTGCAACTGGGCGACATCTTACGTCTGGGGCCGGCCACCGAAGACAAGCCGGCGGCACGCCTTAACCTGCTGGACCTGATTACGGCGGGCCTCATGGCCGGGCGCACCGGCGAAACCGTAAGCTTCGAGCTGTCGGGCCTCCACTTACCGATCCTCAACGCCTCACCGACGGTCAAGCTGTATATCGGCTCGCCGCCCCAGTTCGCCTATGGCCCTGCCGGTAAAGAGGGCGATCAATGGCGGACCCAGGCCTACAATGCACAGACTCGTGTGCAGCTACACCTACCGCTCGACCTGAATCTCCTAGAGCTCGTGCGCGTGCAGACCGAGCTCGGTCTGGTCGCCGACATCGGCGCAGGCTGGGCAGCCCTGCAAGGGCTCGAGTGCGGCCGCTATCCGCAGCACATGAACACCGTGCATATGGCAGCGGCCTCAAGCCCCCTTTCCTTGGCATTGGGCAAACTCACTTCCCTCGAAGCCGGCATGCCGACCATAGAGCCTCTGCGAGCGCTCAGGCTCCAGTTACTCGGCGACGACGTCGCGACCGCGAGCTTAGGCCTGAGCACCGGAACCATCGATAGCGCAAGTAACGATGCCGTATTTACGGTCGCTTTCGACGAATTGGCGCCAGGGCCGAAACACCAACGCATCCAGACGCCTGTATCCGCTTCGCTATCGAATCTAGTCGCAGGGCTTGGGGATGACCTCACTATCGACGTCGAGTTGCTAGAAGGCTCCCGAACTCAACTGTTGAATTTATTGCTAGGCCTGGTGATCGGCACTGTGGAATCCACGCTGGAAATCGCATTGCGCGAGGTTCTTGCGGCAACGATAGATACCGTGGGCGCAGCACTCCTGGACCCGCTGCTAGATGCGCTCGGCGTCGATTTGGCAGGTGTCGATGTGACCCTTTACAGTCTAGAGGCCAAGGACACGGAACTGACCTACATCGAGTAGCACTTGCTCGGAAGCGGAATGGCTAAGAGCTTGTTTCGCAAGCTTCTCCCAGGCCCCGAAGCATCATGGGCAGGACAAGATTCGACTTAGCACCGAATTGGTAATGTTACGTTTTGCTTTAAGGGGGTTCACGGACGAGTATGGTTAGTGACGGTTGCGCTTTTTCGGAGCCGTCACTTCAGAACCAAAATCCCACGCGGATTACCTCTCTGTTCTGATACCCACAACCCGTTTGAGCCCGCGCCCCCCGCGGGCTCTTTTTTTTTGTTAAAGACTAGTACCGCGACCGCGGCTATCGGGTGTACTTCCGCGTAGGGCCGAGGCAGAAGACGCGGTCGGCGCAATGCTGCATATAAATGCTGCATATAGAAGCGGTCACGGAACTAGAGGCTACCCGAAAAGCCAGTCTCTCGGTCACGCTTCGGCAAAGCCCGGCTGACCGTAAACCACGGCTACACGTAGAAGAGCGAAGACGCGGCCGCGACGCGTAAGGCACGGCACCTCAGGTAGGTCCGGACTTCAGTCGGACGCCTTCAGGCCTTCGAGCGCAGCCGTCGCGGGGCGTCCCGTGTAGACCGCTGCGCTTTCGCGGCCAAGGGCCGCTCCCTAGCGGGGAAGGTAATGCGCTTTGTGAAAGCGGCCCCTGGCCGCGAAGCGTCGCGAGGAGGGGAAGAGGTCGAGCGTGGGCTGAACCCCGACCCAATGCCGCCCGGTAGCGCAGGCTTGTTCGAATAGGCTCTATGCGCGGCGCGACCGCAGCAAGGTTTCGATAGAAACGCTAATTGTCGTCGACAGTGAAGCCTCGACTGCGCTGGAAGGTCTCGGGGATGGGCTGCTCAAAGCTCTCCAGGTACCGGTCATAGATGCGCGCGGCCACCTCGCCGCTGATCGGCTTGTCGCTGCCCGCCTGGGCCCCGCTGCGCTGAAGCTCGAGCCAAGCCTGAGCCCCGCCTGCCGCCGAGCGCGCGTCGCCGTTTCCCGCTACAGCCGCAGAGGCTGCGTAGCAGAGCAGAAGAACCAATGAAATCCTGCGCATCATTACGAATCCTCCTTCTGAATTTCGGAGCGCAGTGCCGTTCGACGCTCGGCTTCCTGCTCCAAGGCCTGTAGCGTTTCCACCGGCAGCTCGAAGCGGCGCGCGAGGCTGCGCGCCTCCGCTCGTCGGTTCTGCATCAAGCGCGACAGCACCAGATTCTGCTGTGCGCGTCCATTTGTTACTTGCAGCTCGACCGCGGTTGCAAACTGTGCCGCGGCAGCTTCCAACTGCCCCAACTCAAGCAGTGCGAACCCCAGATCGTTACGGATATCGGCATCGATCGGCTCCAACGCCGCGGCTTGTTGCAGATACCGAAGCGCTTCGTCGAACCGCCCCTGCTGAGCGCGCACTAGCCCCATACCCCGGTGCCCATAGCCTGCAAGGCAGCCGCGCAGCAACTCGCTATATCGTTCGGCAGCGAAGTCATGGTCGCCGATGCGGCGGTAGGCCTCGGCGGAAAGATAGATCGCCTCGGGCCTCGCCTTGGCTGCGGCGGGCACGGTCTGAAGATGCGCCAGCGCCGCGCGCGGTCGCCCGCCTTGGAGCATCTTCTCGACCAGGTCGAACTGCATGGAGAGCTCTAGCGGCAGTTCCTTCTCGCACTGTCGGTCCACTGGCGGCGCCCAGGCGGCGACGTCCAGCGGCCCCGCCGGCGGCGTCGAGGCACAGGCCGCGAGTAGCAGAGCCGCGGCCGAGACAACAAGCGTCCTGCTCTGAGCTCGCATGCTAGCGCCCCACTCCGCCCAGAATGTCGCCAATGCCGATCACGGCCGGCCCGGCAAGGAATATCAGCAAAGCGGGGAACAGGAACACCATCATGATGATGCTCATCTTGCCGGAGA
>JAJUGG010000170.1 GCA_029268285.1 Ectothiorhodospiraceae bacterium
CATTAAAGCCCCCCGTTCGAGGGGCTTTGCGTTCCTCGCATTTGCCGTTAGCGAAAACCCACTGATTAGGTCTGTAACGTCAATGAAGCAACGTTACAGATTCGTCACACCAGCTTCGCCGTGCGACCGCGTCACGGAAGCAGAAACGCTTGCTGATCGAATAAAGCGCCTGCCTTTGCGCCCTGGCATGCATGTTGCCTCTTGGTAAATCGCGGTGTGTCGTCGAGCACGCTCCAGATCGCCGCACCGCTGTATGAAGACGTAATGAAGAAATGCCTGCCCGTCTGTTGCGCATGGACGGCCGGATGGGCCGGAAACCGGGTACAGGAGGAGTGTCCTGTCATGACTCGCTGGTTACGTGGAGAGGCCCTGGTAGCCTCGGCGGCGCCGATCCTGGGACGAGATCGTAACGCCGGGCCTACCGCGCGGACGGGGTCTCTGCTCGCACAACTCGACGAGCGCAGCGGGCGAATGCGCTCGGCGAAGTTGGTCAACACGCTCTCGGAGCTGTTGCAGTTCCATCGCAGCGGCCGTTGCTGGGACGCGACCGCCGAAGACGTCGCCTGCCTGTTTCGGCGTCTGGTCGCCGGCAGCGCGGGGCGAGAGTGCCTGCATCTGGTAGCCGGCGATCCGGCGCCGCCGGTGCTGGGGCCGGACTGGAGAGTGGTGGATCTGCTCGAACATGACTGCGGAGACGAGCGCCTGCTACAGCTCGATGACGCAAAGGTGGACATGGTGTTTTGTACCGGACTGGAGCGGGTGCAGGAGCCTGAACGGCTGGTGGCGGAGCTGCGGCGAGTTCTGAAACAACACGGCCAAGTGTGGATCGAGGTGCCCTTCAACGCGCCGTATCGCCCGGACCATGAACGCAACTTGCCGGACTACTGGCGTATTTCGCCCGAAGGCCTGCGGCTGCTGATGCGGGGCTTCGACGAAATCTTCTGCTCCGGCTGTCAGACCGGCGGCATGCTGCAGACCACCAGTTTCTTCTACGGGATCAAGGCAGCGGAGTACGTATGGCGTGAAGCGCCGACTGTGAAGGCGTCCAAGCGAACGACGCTGAATCGGGTGATGCGAGGCAGTGGAGCGTAATGGAGACACGGGGTCTAGCGGTATTACGCGCGGTAGGCGCCGGGCTGGGAACTAAGAGAGGGGCGACATGCTGAGGCGAGCGACGCCGGGATTTCTCAGCGGCCGACTGCGTCAGCATAGCGGAGTCGTCGGTCTGATCCAGCGTGTGATGGATGCCGTAATCATCGTAACCGGCTTCCTATTCGCGGCCTTGCTTACCGGGCGCAGTTGGGGCGTTGGCGATGCCTTGCTGGTGACCGTGGCGGTGGTGCTGTTCTACTTTCTTGCGGAAGCCAAGGGTTTTTATCTTTCCCGGCGCATGGGGGCGCTGCGGGCTGAGTTCTGGTCGACCCTGGAAGTATGGTTGATCGTGCTCGGTGTCTGCCTGCTCACGCAGCACGTCTTTGCGAACGGGCGGCCGCCTTCGGTGTTGTTGCTGTGGCTGCTGATCACCCCGGTAAACCTATGCTTATGGCGCTTTTTCGGGCGTTATCTGCTGCGGGTGGGGCGTCGCCACGGCTTCAACACGCGGCGTCTGGCCATCGTCGGCAGCGGCGATTTCGCCCGCTACATCGAGCGCATCATCACCGAGAATACTTGGACCGGCTACCGCGTCGTCGGTCTCTTTGATGACCCCCGCAAGATCTTGGATGAGGAAACGGAGGCGGGCAGCAGCGAGGTGCGTTCGCTGAAGACGCTCCTACGCCTGGCCCGCGCCGGCGAAGTAGAGGTGGTCCATATTGCGCTGTCGCCGGGGCTGTCGGAGCGAACCATCGAGGCACTGCTCACCGAGTTGAGCGACAGCACGATCTCGGTTTATCTGATCGGCGATCGACGCGATCGCAACGGCGGCTTCGACGTCAACGTAAAGCAATTGCCGTGGTTGCACCCCTGTCGGGTGGACCTTGGCGGGCTTACCGCCTACAGCGTTTACGAGACGCCGTTTCTAGGGCCTTACGGGCTACTCAAGCGGCTGGAAGACCTCGTTATCAGTACCGTAGCCCTGGCCGTGTTGGCGGTGCCGATGATCTTGATAGCGATCGGCGTGAAGCTGTCCAGCCCAGGGCCGGTGTTCTTCAAACAGCGCCGCTACGGTTTGGACGGCCGCGAGATCCTGGTGTGGAAATTCCGCAGCATGACGGTCTGCGAGGATGGCGACACGGTGGATCAGGCCCGCCGCCATGACCCGCGGGTGACCCGTTTCGGCGCCTTTCTGCGCCGTACTTCCTTGGACGAACTGCCTCAGCTCTTCAACGTGCTGCAGGGAACCATGTCCATCGTCGGCCCGCGTCCGCACGCGGTCGCCCACAACGAGTATTATCGCGGCCTGGTCGGCGGCTACATGCTGCGCCACAAGGTCAAGCCCGGCATTACCGGTTGGGCGCAGGTTAACGGCTACCGCGGCGAGACCAGCACGGTGGAGAAAATGCGCCGCCGCGTGGAGCTGGACCTGGAGTACATCCGCAGTTGGTCGCTGTGGCTGGATGCTCGCATCATACTCATGACCATGCGTTACGGCTTCGTGCACCAGAACGCCTACTAGAGACCCTCGAAGCATCCCGTGAGGCGGTGGTGTCGGTCGCTGGTACACGTAAGGCTGTACTCGAACCACGTAGAACGGCCATAAAGTTGTTGCACTGTCCAGATTGAAGCGCAACGGCAACCTACCTATGCCACCCCGATTGAGCCTGGTTGGGTGCGCCCCCGCGCACCGTGTGCCCGAGCGGATCCTGGCGCGCCGGAGCGCACCTTATTACCGCGACCGCGGCTATGGGGTGCATTTCCGCGTAGGGTGCAATCGCGGCGCCAGCCGCATGGCACTGGGCGCGTAGGGCCGAGGCAGAAGATGCGATCGGCGCAATGCTGCATATAGAAACAGTCACGATATTACGGCAAAAACCGCACGCGGCGCGTTCCGCTGGTGCCTGCGCAAAGCAAGGTGCTGTAACGGCTCAGTGCCAGCCGTACATAACGGTCAGGAACGATTTTCTCGCCTAGACATTACCCTCGCCTTTGCCGGGTGGCTCCCGGCGCTCAGGTCGTCCGGTTTTGTTGCCGTGCAACGACAGGCCATTGTAAGTGTGGCTTGTACGCCCTCATGTTGTCTTTACATCACCGGAACATAATATTTAGACCTATGGTCTTTGCGGACCCGCGATCGAGATCTGGGCATGACGGTCTCGATCGGAGCTGACAACAAGTGTGGCGGTCAGCGGCATAGCCGCGCCGTCGTCTGGTTAGAACGGATTCACTTGGTTCTCGCTAGGCGCCTGCTGCCGTGGGTTTGGCTAGATGATGCTGCCTGCGGAGCGCACCAGATCGTCTGGAATCGTAGCGGCGTCGGCGGGCTCGGGAAGGGAATAGCCTGTAGCGGTAGGGAGGGGCTATCACGCTATGGATAACAGCAGGCCGTCGCTCTTGTATCTACGCCATTCGGATATCGACGAGCGCTTGCCGTCTTCGATCCAGTCGCGCGGATGGAACGTCCATATCGCCAACAACTCTTCCGAGGCCGTGGATTTGCTTAACGCGCATGAGCCGCGCGTGGGGCTTGCACATGTTCCCCAGAACGACGAGCAGCGGTTTTTGAGGCAATCGGAGCCGTTGCTAAACCGTAGCGACGGCATCAACTGGGTTGCCTTGCTGCCGGACCGCGAGAGCAAGTCGCCGTTCGTGCGCCGTCTTATCGCTGATTATTTCTACGACTACCACACGCTTCCCGCGGATGTGGAGCGTCTGTTGATGACGCTCGGTCATGCTGACGGCATGGTCCGGATTGGGGAGGGGCTGGATCCCGACCTCGATGCCACAGGCTTGCATCTCGGCAGTCCGGACTTGGAGATCATCGGACAATCGCCAGTGATGCGCGCGCTGTGCCGGCAGTTGCGAAAAGTTGCAACGGCGGGCTTTAACGTGCTCATTCGCGGCGAGAGCGGCACCGGCAAGGAGTTGATCGCGCAGGCCGTGCACAAGATGTCGGCACGCGCCGAGGCACCGTTCGTCGCCGTCAATTGCGGCGCGCTGCCGCGCGATCTGATCCAGGCCGAGCTCTTCGGTCACGAGAAAGGCTCCTTTACCGGCGCAGATCGACGCCGGATCGGCCATATCGAAGCCGCTCAGGGCGGGACGCTGTTCCTGGACGAGATTGGCGACCTTCCGCTGGACATGCAGGTCAACCTGCTGCGCTTCCTGCAGGAGCGAACGATTCAGCGTGTCGGAGGCACGGAGCGGATTCCGGTCGATGTACGCATCATTGCCGCCACCCATGTAAACCTAGAGGAGGCCGTGGCGCGCGGCGACTTCCGCGAGGACCTTTATTACCGGCTCAATGTGCTGCAGCTCGAAGTGCCGCCGCTACGCGAGCGCGAGGGCGACATCGAATTGCTGGCCTACCACTTCTTCCGGCAATTCTCGCAGGCCATTCGCCCGCAGCTGCGCGGCTTCAGCGTGCAGGCGGTCGAGGCAATGAACGCCCATACTTGGCCGGGCAACGTGCGAGAGTTGCTGAATCGAGTGCAGCGGGCGGTAGTGATGTGCGAGAACCGTTTGATCCGGCCGCGTGATCTCGCACTCGATCAGCGCGCGCCCGGTTGTCCGCTTATGACCCTGGCGCAGGCGCGTGCCAATGCCGAAAAGGCTGTTATCGAGCAGACCCTTGCCGCCGTGCGCAATAATGTCTCGCGCGCGGCCCGCTGTCTCGATGTCTCGCGCGTGACCTTATACCGGCTGATGGAGCAGCACGGCGTCGAGTGGCAGCGCGGGCGTTGAGTCTGAAGCCTAGTAGCTCGCCGCCGAGTTTCTTGTTTTGGGAGTCTCGCAACTCGCATCGACGCTCCGCCGTGTGCCGCGGCCGGTCCATGCCGCGAGATCAGTCCGCGCGGGTGTTAAGCCCCCGTAACAGATTGACAGGTGATGAGAACCTCTGGTGCGCCGGCGCGCATCGCGTCCTGCCTCCAATTGCTTGTGCCGCCATGCGGCAGACGGCAATGAAGGCCCCGCTGAATCACTGGTACGGCGTTTGCTTGATTGGAGACAACAGGTTGCTGCAAGACGGCGGCAGACCTGGCCGTCGATCGAGCGCGCCGAGCCGGGTAGCACTGGCAACGCGTGCTCTCCAACCGGTGAGGACGCCAGAAATATGAACCTATACCCTCTGATTCTCTCCGGCGGTAGCGGCACGCGGCTGTGGCCGCTGTCGCGCAAGCATTACCCGAAGCAATTCCTGCCTCTGGACGGTGAGGGCAGTCTATTCCAGGCGACGCTGGATCGCGTCTCAGGCCTGCCGGATCTGAAAAGCATCTTGGTGGTTTGCAACCAGGAGCATCGTTTCATGGTGGCCGAGCAATTGGATGCCGGTCCCTGCGCGGACACCCGCATTCTGCTCGAGCCCGTCGGGCGGAACACGGCACCCGCGGCGGCGGTGGGAGCGCTCTGCGCGCTCGCTCACGATCCCGACGCGGTACTGCTGGTGTTGCCAGCGGATCATGTGATTCGCAATGTCGAGGGCTTCCATGCCGCGGTGGCGAAGGCAGCCGATGCCGTCGAAGCGGGCAAGCTCGTGACTTTCGGCACTGTGCCGACACATCCGGAGACTGGTTACGGATACATCAAGGCCGCGCGTACCGAGGCCGACGCGCGGCCGGTCGAGGAATTCGTAGAGAAGCCGGATCTGGCTCGCGCCAAGGCCTATGTCGATTCGGGCGACTACTTCTGGAACAGCGGCATGTTCCTGTTTCGCGCCTCGGCCTACCTGGACGAGCTCGAAGTCTGGGAGCCGGACATGCTGGCCGCGTGCCGTGAGGCGCTGGACCAGGCCAAGCACGATCTAGACTTCATTCGCCTCGATACCGAAGTCTTCTCCCGCAGTCCGAGCAACTCCATCGACTATGCCGTCATGGAGCGTACCGCGCGGGCGGCAGTGGTGCCCATCGATGTCGGCTGGAGCGATGTCGGCTCCTGGCGCGCCCTGCAAGACATCGGCGAGCCGGACGAGCAGGGTAACGTGGTGGTCGGCGACGTGCTCACCGACGGCAGCCGAAATTGCTATCTGCGTGCGGAGAGCCGCTTGCTGGCTACGGTGGGGCTGGACAATCACGTGGTGGTGGAAACCCCGGATGCGGTTCTAGTGGCGGCCCGCGATCGGGCGCAGGACGTCAAGAACATGGTCGAGCGATTGAAACTCCACGGCCGTCAGGAGTGCGACTTTCATCGTCGGGTATTGAGGCCCTGGGGCGCGTATGAGGGCATTGCCAACGCCGAGCGCTTTCAGGTCAAGCGCATCGTGGTCAAGCCGGGGGAGAAGCTGAGCCTGCAGATGCATCACCACCGCGCTGAACATTGGATCGTCGTCTGCGGTACCGCCAAAGTCACCTGCGGCGATAAGTCCTTTCTTCTCAGCGAGGATCAATCGACTTACATCCCGCTGGGAACCGTGCACCGTCTTGAGAACCCCGGCGTGATTCCACTGGAGCTCATCGAAGTACAGACCGGCAGCTATCTCGGCGAAGACGACATCGTGCGCTTCGAGGACAGCTACGGGCGTCAGTAAGCGCCGTCCGCAAGCTTTTATTACAGCTGCGGCCGTGACGGGCACCGAGCCGCCTCAATGCCACGGCCGCTGATCGCTTCGGGTGGGGGACGGTGTGTTATCTGCCGCGATACAGGTGCGGGTAAACGCGCTCCGGGAGCGCCAGGCGATAGCCACTCTCAGCTTCCACTAACACATAGTCGTCGACTTGCGGCTGGGTGTCGTACACCACTTCACCGACGCGTTCGCCATCAACGACTAGCAGTTCGAGCAGGAAGGCCGGAAGATCGCTGCC
>JAJUGG010000171.1 GCA_029268285.1 Ectothiorhodospiraceae bacterium
CGCGCCGCTAGCCTTTGCCCAGACCGATGTGGACGACTTGCGCGCTGAGTACGAAGCGCGCCTGCGCGCGCTGGAGCAGCGCCTGTCCGCCGCAAATACATTCAATCCGGCGCTCAGCCTCGCACTGATGGGGCAGTATGCCGACTATGACAACGATGCCGATTTCGAACTTCCGGGCTTTCAGCTCGGCGGAGAAGCCGGCCGCCCTAAGGAAGGATTCAGCCTCGATCATACCGAGCTCACTGCGTCGGCCAATATCGATCCCTACTGGTATGGGCAGATGACGGTGGCGCTCGCCAACCATGACGGCGAGACTGAGTTGGAGTTGGAGGAGGCTTATATTCAAAGCCTAGCCTTGCCCGGCTCTCTGGGCCTGAGCTTCGGCCGCTTCTTCTCCGGCATCGGCTACCTCAATAGCCAGCACCGTCATGCCTGGGATTTCGTCGACGCACCGCTGCCGCAGCAAGCCTTCCTTGGCGGAAATTACTACGATGACGGTGTGCGTCTGACTTGGCTGGCGCCGACGCCGTTCTTCCTGGAGTTGGGTCTCGAGGCGCTGCGGGGAGGTCGCTTTCCGGCGGCCCACGAAGGTTCGGGCATTGGTGCTTATACCGCTTCGGCGCATCTCGGCGGCGACGTTGGCATCAGCCATAGTTGGCAGGCCGGTGTTTCGCATCTGTGGAGCGAGGCGGAAGGGCGTGACGGCGGCGGCCATTCGCATGGCGACTCGGTCGAGCACGGCGCCGCGTTTAGCGGCGACAGCGATCTGCTCGTCCTCGATGCGGTCTGGAAGTGGGCGCCGCACGGCAATGCGCGCTCCCGGAGCGTGGTGCTGCAGGGGGAGTACTTCCAGCGCAAGGAGGAGGGGGCGCTCTCGCACGCGCATGACGGGCACGTCCACCTGGCCCGTTACGATGGCACTCAACGCGGCTTCTACACCCAAGCGGTGTATCAGTTCAGGCCGCGCTGGCGCACCGGCGTTCGCTATGCCCGGCTGTGGAGCGATAACCGTAGCGATCAGGCCGAACTGCTGCACGAGGCGGGCTTGGAAGATGCTGATAATGCGTTGGAGCACTACAGCCTAATGCTGGATTTCGCGACCAGCGAGTTTTCCCGCCTACGTCTTCAGTACAGCCTGGACGACACGCGTGATGACGCGCAGAGCCAGTGGTTCCTGCAGTACGTGATGACTCTCGGCGCCCACGGCGCCCATCGGTTCTGAGGTGCGCCATGTTTAGGCTGTTAATCGTACTTGTTGTGCTGTTAGGCCCGCTGACGGCGCAGGCGAAGCTCAAGGTATTTGCCTGCGAACCGGAGTGGGCGGCCCTCACGCAGGAGCTGGCCGGCGACCGCGCCGATGTGTTCACGGCAACCACGGCGCAGCAGGACCCGCATCATATCCAGGCGCGGCCGTCTTTGATCGCGCAGTTGCGGCGGGCCGATCTGGTCGTCTGCACCGGGGCCGGCTTAGAGGCCGGCTGGTTGCCGATGCTGCAGCGCCGAGCCAACAACCCTCGGGTGCTCGAGGGCGCGGTCGGTTATTTCGAGGCCGCCTCTCAGGTAGGCCTGCTGGATCGTCCGCAGCGGCTGGATCGTTCCGAGGGCGATATCCACGGCGCAGGAAATCCGCATGTCCATCTCGATCCCGGTCGGCTTGCCCGTATTGCCGAGGCGTTAACCGCGCGGCTAAGCGAAATCGATGCGGCGCACGCCGAGGACTATCGCGCACGCGGGGCGACGTTCCAGGCGCGCTGGGCGGAGGCAGTGAAAGGCTGGGAGAAGCTGGCCGAGCCGCTGCGCGGCATGCCCGTTGTCGTCCACCATCAGGACTGGCGTTATTTGCAGGAGTGGTTGGGGCTAGATCAGGTAGCCGCACTGGAGCCCAAGCCCGGCGTGCCGCCCTCCAGTCGCCACTTGGCGGAGGTATTAGCGCTGGCGGAGGCACGGGACGCTGCCGTCGTGCTCCATACGGCGTATCAGGATCCCCGCGCCGCTCAGTGGCTTGCGGCGCGTACTAAGGCGAAGGCCGTCGAGCTGCCCTATACCGTCGGCGGTAGCGCGCAGGCGCAGGATTTGTTCACGCTGTACGAGGACACGCTACGCCGTCTGCTCGAGGCGACGCTATGAGCCTCGCGGCACTGGAGTGGTCGATTATCGGCCCGGCGCTCGCCGCCGGGCTGCTCGTGCTCAGCACGCATGTGCCGTTGGGGCGTGAGGTGCTGGCACGAGGCATTATTTTCATCGACTTGGCTATTGCTCAGATCGCCGCGCTAGGCGTGGTGGCTGCCGGAGCGCTCGGACTTGAGTCGACGCTGCTCGTTCAGACGGCCGCGGCCAGTGCCGCCATGCTCGGCGCATTGGTGATGACCTGGACCGAGAAGCGTTGGCCCGAGACGCAGGAGGCTTTCATCGGCGTTGCCTTCGTGGTCTCGGCCAGTGCTGGCTTGCTGCTGCTGGCGCACAATCCGCACGGCGGAGAACATCTCAAGGATCTGTTGGCAGGGCAGATTCTCTGGGTGGGATGGCGCGAGCTTTGGCCGGCACTGTTGGTCTCGGGGCCCCTGCTCGTCGCTTGGTTCGGCTTGCGCGCGCGCCTCGGCCGGGCCGGCTTCTATCTGTTGTTCGCCTTGGCCGTGACCGCATCCGTGCAACTGGTGGGTGTGTATCTCGTGTTCGCCAGCTTGATTCTGCCGGCGCTTGCTACGCGCGGTCGGCAGGGTGTCGGGGCGCTGTGGGGAGGCTACTTGGTAGGGGTGTTTGGCTATGCTCTCGGTCTGGCTGCATCCGCGCTCGCGGATTTGCCTTCGGGGCCGACTGTGGTTTGCGCCCTGGCGCTGGCGGCGGGAGCGGCGCCGTTGTTTCGCCGGCGCCGCAGGGCAGTCGCCGGCGAAACAACGCGGTAACTCAGCGCAGCTGAATCTTGCCGCCGCCGGGCACGCCGCCCCCAGGAATACCGCCGGGGCCGCCGCCGAAATCTCCGCCGCCGGCGCCGGGCACTACGATGGAGGAGGCCGCTTCGCGGCGCAGTTCCTTCAGCCGCTCGATGGTTTCCTCCGCCGCTTTGTTCGCGGCCTGGCCGAACTGCTCCGCCGCTTCCTTAAGGGAGGCGGCCTCAATTTCGAAGTTCAGCGGCAGCGCGCCCGCCGGCGTCATGATCTGCGTCTGTCCGACGTAAATGATCTCGCGCTCGGTGTCGCGTTCGCCTTCTGCGGTCACTGGGGTAAGCCGCATGATCGTGCCCAACCGACGGTCGGTGAACACTTCTTCCTGGTACAGCGCCGCCGCATCCATCTGCTGCTGTTCCATGCCTTGATCCTCGGGCGTCATGATCGATCCTCGTACAGATGTGGGTTTGGCGACAAGGGTACCAGAAGGGCGGGGGCGAACCCCAGTTCAAGCACTTCCGCTGCCGACGCTCAGACGGCGCTCTCGGGCTCCGTCTGAGTGTGTAAGGTCAGGATGAGCCTTTCATCCACGGGCTGACGGGGAAGGGTGACGGTGAAGGTAGCGCCGTCACCCGGGGTGCTGGTGAGTTCGATTCGGCCGGCATGCGCTTCGACGATGCGTTGCACGATGTACAGCCCCAAACCCAGTCCGCCGTATTCACGCGGCGACGCGGCCTGTTCGAAGCGCTGGAAAATTCGCTCTTTCGCTTCCTGACCGATCCCGATGCCGTGGTCGCGCACGCTGATGTAGGCATTCGCCTCGTCCATACGAATGGCGATCTCGATCGGCTTGCCGGCGCCGAACTTGATGGCGTTGGTGAGCAGGTTGATGATCACTTGCTCCAGGCGTAGGCGATCCCAGCGTCCCACGGCGTCACCGTCGGTCTCCAGCAGCACCTCGCAATCGGCTTCTGCTGCCGTGTCGTCGAAGCGGGCGATCACGTCACGAGTGAGCGCGACCAGGTCGATTTCCTCGATGTCGATGCGGAACTGCCCGGTGTTGATGCGCGAGACGTCGAGCAATTGGTCGATCAGGCGCGCCAGCCGTCCGACCTGGCGATCCGCCACCGTGAGCTTGTCCAGCATCCGTTGCGGCAGCGTCTCATCCTGGTTGCGCCGCGCGCTCCGCAGCAGCGTGCCGATCAGCAGGTGCAAGGAGGTCAACGGCGTGCGCAGTTCGTGCGAAGCGACCGATAGGAACTCGTCGCGGGCCTGCACGGCGTCTACCGCACGTTGATAGAGAATCTCCCGCTCGGCTTCGGCCTGTTTGCGTTCGGTGATGTCGCGGGCGATGGAAATCACCGGCCCGCCATGCTCGTCCACCTGCTGCAGGGAGAGTTCCACCGGCAGCTCGGAACCGTCCTTGCGCCGATAAAGGGTTTCCACGACGCCGTGCTCGGCGTGCAGCAATTCGCGGAATGCTTTTTCTTCGAGCTCAGGCATGACGGCCTGAGGATCCAGCGCCAAGAGTTCATCGGTTGGATAACCGAGTAGGTCGCGCGCGCCGTCGTTGACGTACATCATGCGCCGGCTGCCAGGCTCGAAAATCAGCACCGCATCGCGGATCGCATCGAGCATGCCTTTGAACTTGGCGAGCACCTTCTGCACGCGCTTCTGATCATCGATATCGGTGAAGGTGCCCAGCCAGGAGATGACCTCCCCACTGGCGCTGCGCTCCGGCAGTGCCCGCACGAGATGCCAGCGGTAACTCTGATTGTGTCCATCCAGCAGGCGGCATTCGAAGGTAAAGGGCTGCCCGCGTTCCAGGGAGTCGTGCCAGCTCGAGCGGCAGTCTGCGGCGTCATCGGGATGAACGGCCGCGAACCAGCCCTGAGGATCGTTGGCTGGGAGGTCGGTGAATTCGAACCAGCGGCGGTTGAAATAATCGACATGACCATCCGGCTGAGCCGACCAGACAATGTGCGGCACAGCTTCGGCCAAGGTGCGGTAGCGGCGTTCGCCGGCCAACTGCAACTCCATGACCCGCAGTTCGTTCTCGCGGCGTTCCGCATCGACCAGGCGCCGCGCCTGCGCCTCGATCTGCTTGCGCTGCCGGTAGAGCTGCGAGAATACCGCAACTTTGCCTTGAACCACTTCAGGCATGAGCGGCTTGACCAGGTAGTCGACGGCACCCACATCATAGCCTCTACGCAACAAGGCCGGATCCATCGCTTCCGCAGTGAGGAAGATGATAGGCACGGCGGCTGTCCGGTCGCGGGACTTGATCAGCTCCGCCAGCTCGAAGCCGTCCATGTCCGGCATCACCACATCGAGCAGAATGACGGCGACGTCTTCGTGCAGCAGATGGTGTAGCGCCTCGGCCTCCGATTCGGCTTCCAGAATGTCGTAGTCCGGGGAGGCGAGCACAGCCTTCAGCGCAAGGCGGTTCTCGTGCCGGTCGTCGACGATCAGAACCTTCACGGGCTCCTTGGGGGCAAACAGGTCGGTCGTCATGGCGCACCGTTAGGCATGCAGGTGGCGCCGCATTACGGCGACCAAGTGGCGGATTTCCACCGGCTTGACCACGTAATCGGTAAAGCCGGCCTCTACGCCCTGGGCATGATCGGCGTTGCTGGCCTTGGCGGTCAGCGCGATGATGGGCAGATCGCGGTGTTCGGCCATGTTGCGGATCTTCGCTGTTGCCTCGTAGCCGTCCATCTCCGGCATCATGATGTCCATTAACACCAAGTCGATCTCGCTGCCGCGCTCTTCCAGGATGCTCAGGGCCTCGATCGCGTTGCAGGCGGGGATGACGGTGGCGCCTGTGCGTTCTAACAGCCCGGTCATGGCGTAGAGGTTGCGCGGGTCGTCCTCGGCCAGCAGGATGTTTCGATCCTGCAGCGCCAGCGCGTCCTCGCTGGTAACCTCGGCCAGCTCCTTGCCGGTAGGCGCCTGGGCGCTAGGGGCGGGCAGGGCGGCAATCTCGGTGCTGCGCAGGGGCAGGTACAGCGTGAAGTCGCTACCCTGGCCAGGCGTGCTGCTCAGCAGAATTTCGCCGCCGAGAATGCGCGCATACTCGCGACTGATCGGCAGCCCGAGCCCGGTGCCGCCGTAGCGGCGGGTAATGGTCGGATCGCCTTGCTGGAAGGCCTCGAAGATCAGGCGCTGCTTGTCGGGGGATATGCCGATACCGGTATCGGAGACGGTAAAGGCGACGACTTCCTCCGCATTGCTCAGGACCCTGCCGGCGAACGGCGTATCCTTCAGCGCGCGGCCGATGCGCAACTCCACCCGGCCTTGCTCGGTGAACTTGAAGGCGTTGGAGAGCAGGTTCTTCAAAATCTGCTGCAGCAACTGGCGGTCGGTGCCAATGTGCTCTGGGGCGCCGTCTTCCAGGATAACCTCGAAGTCCAGGGATTGTTGCATTGCCAGCGGCCGGAACGTGCGCTCCGCGAAGTCGCGCATGTCGGCGAGCGGATAGCGCTCGTAGTGGGTCTCGATGCGCCCGGCTTCGACCTTCGATAGATCGAGAATCTGGTTGATCAAGGCGAGCAGGTCGCGCCCGGCGGAATGGATGGTCTCCGCCCATTCCAGCTGCTGCGGCGAAAGGCGCTGCTCTTCGTCGGCCGCCAGCATCTGCGCCAGGATCATCATGCTATTGAGCGGCGTGCGGATCTCGTGCGACATGTTGGCCAGGAACTGGCTCTTGTACTGCGAGACCTTGGACAGCTCCTGCGCCTTGCTCTCCAGCGAGGCCGAGGCATCGGCGATCTCCCGATTCCGCAACTCCAACAGCTGGGCTTTTTCTTCCAGCTCGCGGCGGCGGTGCTCCAGCTCGACGTTGGAGCCCTGCAGCTGCTGCAGCAGCTCCTCGGTACGCATGCTGGTGCCGATCAGGTTGATGGCTAGGCCGATATTGAGCATCAGCTGCTCTAGGAAGGTGAGCTGGATGGGCGTGAACTCGTGGAACGAGGCGAGCTCGATGACG
>JAJUGG010000172.1 GCA_029268285.1 Ectothiorhodospiraceae bacterium
GCGCGCATCATTATTTGGCTAGGCTTTGCCTGCAATCTCGCCGTAGTCGGCTTCATTGCCGCGAGTGTAGCGCTGCCGCCCGCATCGTTCTGGCCGCATCAGGAGGCCTATGCGCAGGTCCTCAGCTATATGCCGCGGTTGCTGGTCGCGTCTTTCGTGGCCTACTTGGTCGGCGAATTCACCAACGCCTTCATCCTCGCCAAGCTCAAAGTGGTAACCCAAGGGCGGCACCTGTGGAGCCGCACAATAGGTTCTACGCTGGTGGGCCAGGCACTGGACTCGGCAGTGTTCATGAGCATTGCCTTTATCGGCGTTCTGCCGCCCGAGGCGCTAATCACCGCGGCCGTTACTCAGTGGGCGATCAAGTCCGGCTACGAAGTACTGGCGACGCCTCTGACCTACCTGGTCGTGGGCTATCTCAAACGCTATGAGGGCATGGACGTTTACGACCGGAACGTGTCCTTCAACCCGTTCCGGCTCAAGAGCTCTCAGCCGTAAACTGCGCTGCCGACGAAGGGGTTGGAGCGCCGCTCCGCCCCGAAGGTCGACGTCGGGCCGTGCCCCGGGATGAATTGCACGTCGTCGCCGAGCGGGAAGAGCTTCTCGCGGATGGCAGTTACTAAGGTCTCGTGATCGCCGCGCGGGAAGTCCGTGCGGCCGATGGAGCCTTGGAACAGCACGTCACCCACCACGGCCAGGCGCTCGCCGCGCTCGAAGAACACCACGTGGCCCGGCGTATGTCCAGGGCAGTGGATAACCTCAAAGCGCAGTTCGCCCACCTCGACCACATCGCCCTCCTCCAGCCACTGATCGGGCGTGAAGTCGCGCGGCGCGGGGAAGCCCATCATCTGCGCCTGCTGCGCCAGCATATCCAACCAAAAGGACTCGTCCCGGTGCGGCCCGATGACCGGCACGCCGAGTTGCTCGGCGAGGTCGGCGACGCCGCCGACGTGATCGAGGTGGCCGTGGGTGAGGAGGATCTTCTCGACCTCGGCGCCGCTCTCCCGCACCGCCTCGAGAATACGCTCGACCTCGCCGCCCGGATCCACCACCGCGGCCTTGTTGGTCTTCTCGCACACGAGAACGGAACAATTCTGCTGAAAGGGCGTGACGGGCACGATCAGGGCCTTCATATATCCGGGCTCCGCTAGGCTGTCGCGTGAATCAGAAATAGTAGCCTACATTAACATTGAAGCGGGTGTTCCAGTCATCGGTGTCGTCGGCCATGGTGCCGCCGATAAACGGCTGATTCTTAGCGACCACATAGTCGAAGTAGGTAAACACCGGCCCGGCAGCCACCGAAAAGCCCAACACGTTCATGATGGTTTCCTCGAAGGCCGACTCGTCCTTATCGACATAGCTGAAGTCGTTGTAGAAGGTGACGGCCTCGATCGCACCCCATTGCACCGGCCATTCATAAGCCAGATTAGCGATGTAACTAGTCGCTTCGGCGGGAATGTATTCCGAATAGCCGTAGGCCCCGACCCGCACCACGGCATCGCTGACGCCAGGCGGATTGTCAGGATCGTACTCGTAGCGGGTAACCTGCAGTTGCAAGTTCCAGCGGTTCAGGTAGGCATCGGCGTGCACGGCCGCTGCCCAGCGATCGCCCTTGTCGCTCGTGACCCTGTTGTAAAGCTCACCGTACTGCAGCGAGGTACCTAGCTCGACGTGAAAACTTTCGTCGATCTGCCAGTCGTAGGCGGCACGGGCGTTGAGTTGGTTGGTTTCCTCATTGTGCTGCCCCTCTGCCTCATCGACAACGATGTCATAGGAATAACGGTCGAAACTGCTCGCATTGCCCCAATCGGCGTTCTTGTAAAAGGCGAGCGCGAAGCGCCACGGGCCGCGGTCATGCAGCAGCTTGATGCCGCTGTCGTAGTCGTCCTCAAGCCCAAGATAAAAGTTGCTGCTGAAGAAGAAGTTATGCGACGCGAAAGGCAGCAGCCCGAAAGGAACTTTGTTGACGCCCAGCCGCGCCTCCAGGTCCTCGTCGAAGCGATAGCCGACCCAGGCGTGGTGCACCACGTGCATGTACTCGTACCAGCGATACTCGGCACTGAACGTGATGTTGCGGTAATCGCCGTCGAGATTCAGGCGGAACACATCGAACTCGAGGTCGCCGCCTTTATCCTTGCTGGCGTCGTCCCAGTCCCGGTACGCGTACTGGAACCGCGCGGCGCCGCCGATGTCGAGGTTCGGGCCTTCAGGCGCCCCTTCCAGTTCCGCCAGCCGCGCTTCGAGGGCGTCGATCTCGGCCTGTAAAGCCTCCGCGCTTTGCGCAGCAGCCGTCGACACCACACTCCCAACGAACAACCATACCGCCCCAATCCGCCCCAATACCATTGCTACGCTCACCGCCCCACCCGTTCTTATCCCTTGGTGCTCACCCGCCGGGCCTTCGCCCGACACCCCAGACAAGGCCCTCATTTCTAAGATAAAGGCCATTCGCACGGGCAACAACAGCGGGAGGGCGGCTAGAGGCGCGCGATGAGCGGGCGAGCAAAGGCGGCCCGGCAATATACATATGCCTATTAACTATTGGCGACCAAAATTGACGGCTCGTTAGACTGCCTGCCTTGCGAGTAATAGGCGGGACAGTTGCGGCTGCCCGCTACTTGCCACTCTGGACGCGATGAGGTTTTTTGATGACGAGCTGGAGAGAGCGGTTGGTCGACCGTACCGACCCTGAGCTAACGCGCGAGATCGACGCCTACGAGCAGCAGCTTGAGCTCAAGAAGCAAGGAAAGGTTGAAGCCAACCTTTTCCAGGAGACTCGGCTCCGGCGCGGCGTGTATGGTCAGCGCTACGATAACGGCCTCCGGCATGACGGCATTGCCCAACGCACCCTGCCCTTCCCGTGCGGCGACCTCAAGAAAGGACCTGAGACGGTCTGGGACGCACCCGGCATGTCGCGGATCAAGATCCCCTTCGGAGGACTCAACCCGGAGCAGATGGAGTTGCTGGCAGACCTCGCCGAGGAGTACTCCGATGCCATCCTGCACGTCACCACGCGCCAGGACATTCAGCTGCACTACGTCCACATCGAGAACACGCCGGACATGATGCGCCGCCTGGCGGCGGTAGGCATCACTACCCGCGAGGCCTGCGGCAATTCCGTGCGCAACGTCACCGGCTGCCATAAGGCCGGCTGCTGCATGAGCGAAACCTTCGACGTCACGCCTTATGCGGCGGCGGCAATGCGGTTTCTGCTGGGTCACCGCGATACGCAAGACATGGGCCGCAAGTTCAAGGTCACCTTTTCCGGCTGCGCCGGCGAAGCCTGCGGCCTGACCTCGCTGCACGATCTCGGCTACATCGCCAAGCTCAACGAGCAGGGCGAACGCGGCTTCGCCGTGTACGTCGGCGGCGGCCTCGGCCCTGTGCCCTACCAGGCTAAGCTGTTTTCCGATTTCGTGCCCGAAAGCGAAATTCTGCCGCTCGCGCAGGCGGTCTGCCGCGTCTTCGCCCGCTACGGCGAGAAGAAAAACCGCGGCCGCGCACGCATGAAATTCCTCGTCCACAAATGGGGCATCGAGGAGTTCCGCGCAGAGGTCTTGAAAGAGCGCGAGCAGCTGACGCCCGACCCGGCATGGACGGCGTATCTGGATGAAGTCGCCGCCTATGGCGAGCAGCCGCCGCGTCCGGGCGCGCCCCTGGGAGCTACCGACGATGCCGAATTCGAGGCTTGGCGGGCGACCAACGTCTACAGGCAGAGACAGGAAGGCTACGCGATCGCTATGGCGACGCTGCCGCTGGGCGATTTGACCTCCTGGCAGATGCGCCAACTGGCCGATATTGCCCGCAAGTTTAACGGCGGCTACGTGCGCACCACGGTAGACCAGAACATCGTGCTGCGCTGGGTGCCGGAAGCCGACCTGCCGGCGCTGTATCAGGCATTCAAGGCCATCGGAATTGCCCGGCCCGGAGCGGGCACCATCGCCGACGTCACCTCCTGCCCCGGCACCGATACCTGCAAGCTCGGCATCGCCAGCTCGCGCGGTCTCGCAGCGGAACTCACCGAGCGCCTCGACGCTAAGTTTGGAACGCTGGATCCGCGCGTGAAGGAGCTGCAAATCAAGGTCAGCGGCTGCTTCAACTCCTGCGGTCAGCACCATCTGGCGGACCTCGGCTTCTACGGCGTGTCGCGCAAGATGGACGGCGCCACCGTGCCGCATTTCCGCGCGGTGCTGGGCGCGCGACGCGAGAACAACGCCCACGAGTACGGCCAGACCATCGGCGCCATTCCGTCCAAGCGCGTACCGGACTTCGTCGAGCGCCTCACCGGGCTCTATCTGGATCAACGAGAGGAAGGCGAGAGCTTCCCGGACTACATCGGGCGTCTGGGCAAGAAGGGCCTCAAGCCGGTTCTGGACGAATTCAGCGAAGTCCCGCCGCGATTGGTCGACAGCTCGTTCTACAGCGACTGGCGCGACGCGCGAGAGTTCAACATCAGCGATATCGGTACCGGCGAGTGC
This sequence comes from Ectothiorhodospiraceae bacterium, assembly GCA_029268285.1. Taxonomy (GTDB): domain Bacteria; phylum Pseudomonadota; class Gammaproteobacteria; order Nitrococcales; family AK92; genus JAJUGG01. Next base: position 4,479 of record JAJUGG010000172.1, read on the forward strand.
GCCGGCGCGGTGGTCTCACGCATCGACTTCGATCTGCAGGAGGCCGAGCGCCTGCATTACGAGGGGCAGATCGCGCTAGAGAGCAAGGAATATCAAAAGGCCGACGACACTGCGTACTTGGCCATGGTAGAGGCTGCCAAGGCATTGGTACGCCTGCGGGAACCGAACATCTCGGATGACCCCGACGCCATCGTTGCCAAGTTCCGCAGCGAATTCCACGACACGGGGCTCTTCCACAACAAGTTCGTCGGCGGCAACTTCGCTATGCACCTGTTCCGCCGCCACGAGGACAAGGCGCGTCGTTACGACGAGGACAATGCGCGGCATCTGCTCGAGGAGGCGCAGCTCTTCATCGAGGCTGCCTACGACTGCCAGGCTCGACTTTCCGAACAGCCGCAGCTGCAACCGTCTCTGGCGTGAGGACCAAGAACATGAACCTACACAAAATCGGCGTTAAAGTGCTCGCGCAGAACGGGGACTCGGTCGACCTGGTGGAGCTGATCCCGGTCTTTCACCGCTGGATTCAGACCGCCGCCGTTGAGGACCTACTCATCGACGTGGCCGACTACAGCCACGTACATCAGGGTCCCGGCGTGATGATCATCGCTCATGAAGGCGACTATGCCTTTGATGAGTCTCGCGGTCGTCGAGGCATCGTCTACTACAGCAAGCATGCGCTGGGCGGCGAGCTGGCGGATCGCTTGGCGATAGTGACGCGCAAGGCGCTAAAGGCCTGTCAGCGCCTGAGTGCCGAACGTGAAGCTGGCGGCGTGAGCTTCCCCGGCAACGAGCTGGAGATCTTCGCCAACGACCGCTTGCTCGCGCCTAATACCGACGAGACCCACGAGACCCTGGCGCCGGTCATTACCGCTTTCCTGGACAAGCTCTACGGCGAAGGCGCCTACGAGATCGAGCGCGAGAACGACCCTCGCGAGCGCTATGCGCTGCGCGTTCGGGCGTCGGCACCGATCGAGATTGACACCCTGCTTGAGCGCGTCGCCGCTTGATGCTCGATAAGCTGGTGGCGGGGTGCAGAGCAGCCTGTCACCAGCCTCTCTTCCCCCTGCTTTTTCGTGCTACCTTGCGGCCTTCGCGCCGAAGGAAGCCATCGCATGAAGATCTGGATAGACGCCGACGCGGCGCCCAATGCGGTTAAGGAGATCGTATTCCGCGCTGCAGAACGACGCGGCATCGAAACCATCCTAGTCGCCAACCAGGCCATACGCACGCCGCCCTCGCGCCACATCCGGGCAGTACAGGTTGCCGGCGGCTTCGACGTGGCCGACGACTACATCGTGCAGCATGCCGCCGCGGGCGATCTCGCCATCACCGCCGACATTCCGCTTGCCGCCGAACTGGTCGAACGCGACGTGCACGTACTCAATCCGCGTGGCGAAAGCTATACCCGCGACAACGTCCGCCAGCGCCTGGTCATGCGCGACTTGATGGAAGAGTTGCGCGGCAGCGGTCTTGCTCAGGGTGGCCCTTCAGCCTACGGCACCAAGGAGAAGCAGGCGTTCGCCAATGCGCTGGACCGTCTGCTTACGCGAAACGCGCCATAGCGCCTTCCTGCGCGAAGCCGTGAGCACGCAAACCCGGGCGACAGAAGAAGCCAGCTGCCGACCGCCGCCCGGTTGTAGCCTTATCGCCCGTCGACTGCGGTAACCGCGCGGGCTTTCAGCTTCTCCGCGTGCTCCATCAGGCCGAAGGCGCTGAACGCGGTGATGACGTCGAGGTTCGACTGCATACCGCCGCCACTGCTGCCGGAAACGTAGTTCTGGGGCATTTCCACCTTGAAGTTGGCAAGGTTGCTGTACATCACTTGAGCGATGTCGCGATTCAGCTCGGCTAGGTAAACCTCCTCATTCGCGCCAAGCGCGGCGTACTTGGCGGCCAGCACTTTGGCCTCCGCGGTGCCCTTCTCCAGAATCGCCTGCGCCTCATGACGCGCCGCAATCGCATTGGCCTCTTGAATTTCCTGGTTGGCCTTGGCGATCGCGAGTTCCTTCTGCTTCTCGACCTCGGCGATGTCCTTGAGTTTGTTGTACTCGACTAGCTCTTTCTCAGCGATCTGGCGCGCCACTTCGACTTCCTGCCGCTGTGCGATTACAGCCAGTTCCTTGCGCCGCTGCGCATCCTGCACCGCACGCGTACGCTCGATTTCCTTCTTGAGCTGCTCGGTCTTGGCCTGCGCCTTAGCCGTCTCCTGCTCCTGAATCGTACGAATTCGTTCCGCGACCAGGGCTTTCTTGTCGGTCAGCAAGCGCTCGAGCTGCGCCTCAGGCACCGGGTCGCCCACGGTAACCTGTGTCACCTCGATGCCGTACTGATCTAGGGGGTTGTCCTGCCGCTGCAACTCGCCCTGCTCATTCGTGATTGGCAC
>JAJUGG010000173.1 GCA_029268285.1 Ectothiorhodospiraceae bacterium
AGGGCAACGCCGCGCGCGGCCGCGCCTCGCTGCTGCTCAGTTACTCGCTCGGCAAGACCCAGCGCCTGCTGGCCGAACTCGGACGCATCACCGACGCGCCGATCTACCTACACCCCAGCGCCGTGGCCTTGACCGAGTGCTATCGCGGCGTCGGCATCGAACTGCCGCCGACGCCGGAACTGCAGGGCCCGCTTACGGCCGGCAGCCTCGCAATCGTCCCGCCCATGGCGACGCGCGGCAGCACGCTGGCGCAAGCCTTGGTCGGCGCTGAAACGGCCTTCGTCTCGGGCTGGCTGAGTACCCTCAAAAGCCAGCGTCAAGGCCGCGGCTTCGTCATGTCCGATCACGCCGACTGGCCGAGCCTGGTACGCACGGTGCAGGAGACCGGCGCGCAGCGCGTTTACGTCATGCACGGCGACAGCCGCCTCCTGGTGCGCTATTTGCGCGACGACCTCGGACTCGACGCCCACCCCATCGAGGTACTGAGCGCATGAGGCGATTCGCCCAGCTCTACCAGCGGCTGCTCGCCAGCAATGTCGAGTCGCGCCGGCAACTGTTAGCGGACTACTTCGCAGACTGCCCGCCGGAGGAGCGACCCTATGCGCTTGCATGGCTGCGCGGGCCACAGCGGCGGCTGCTCAAGCCGGAAACCCTGCGCCGCGAGGGGCAGCTGTGCAGCGGGCTGCCTGAATGGCTGTTCGCGGAAACACTGGCGCAGGTAGGGGATCTCAGCGAAACCGCGGCCTTGCTCAACGGGCGGCACGATGCCGACGCAGCGGAGCCGCTGAGCGTGTGGCATGCGCGCCTGGAAGCCTGGGAGACGCTTAGCGAGGCAGACAAGGCTCTTGCCATGCGGCGCTGGTGGCAAACACTTTCGCCGCGCGAAGCGCTGGTGTTGAATCGCCGGGTTCTGGGGCGCCTGCGGCTGCGCATCCCCGATGCCGTGCTCGCTGCCGCGCTGGGCGAGGCGCTCGAGCTACCCGCGGCAGCGCTGGCGCTGCGTCTTGCACAAACCGGGCGCTTGGCGCTCGCCGATGCCGAAGCCTTGCTATTGCGCGATCTCAGCGACTGTCGCGAACGCCTCCCATACCCGCAGCCAAGCTTGATAGAGGCCGCGTCCCCGGCACAGCTCGGCCCCGCGACCGGGTGGCATGCCGAAGCCTTTTACGGCGGACTACGACTGCAACTGGTACGCCGCGCCGATGCGCTCTTCTGGGACAGCCTAGCCTGCCCCACTGCCGTTTCCGATGAAATAGCTGCGGTGGCCGCATCGCTGCCTTCCGATTGCGTGCTCGATGCCGAGCTTGTCCTGGTGACCGACACCGGCCTCAAGCCAGCCAGCGACCCGCTGCAGCCGGGCGCTCGATTGATGGTCCACGACATCATGGAGGCGGGCCAAGCGCTGCACGCGCAGCCTCTCAGCGCGCGCCTGCTAAGGCGCGATACGTTGCTCGAGGCCCACCCTGGCCTGTTGCAACCGACGGCGCTGCCCCTGACGACATGGGACGAGCTCGAGCGCTGCGAGGTTCCTGGACTGCTGCTGCGCCCACTCGAATCCGTCTACGCGGCGGAATGCCCCTGGCAACTGTGGCAGGGGCAAAGTATCGATGCCGTACTGGTTTACGCCGAGCCCGGCACGGACGGACGCTACAGTCAGCTCAATCTGGCGGTGCGTGAGAATGAAGATCTGGTGCCGGTCGCTAAGCTGGCCGCTCGCTTGCCTGCAACCGAGCAGGACGCGCTCGACGCCTGGATACGCGAACGCACCACGGAACGCTTTGGGCCGGTGCGCGCGGTAGAGCCGCAGCGCGTGTTTCGGGTGCACTATCAAGGCGTGCGCAATTCGCGCCGTCACAAAGCGGGCCTACAGCTGATCGCGCCACGCTTGGGCGAGGAGCGTCCTGCCAGCACCTTGCCCGCCGAACTCACCACGCTACGCAGGCAATTGCCGGATTAAAAACAACGGCCGCAGCGCCGTTCTTTGCGCCGCCGGCTACAAATGCAGCACGCTGTGGATGCGCTCGTTGCCGAGGCGCTCGCGCCCGCCCAGCGCGTCAAGCTCGGCCAGGAAGGCGCAGCCGACCACCTCGGCCTGTAACTGGCGCACTAGATCGCAGCTCGCCACCGCGGTACCGCCGGTAGCTAGCACGTCATCGACCAGCAGCACCCGATCACCGGGTTCCAGGGCATCGACATGCACCTCAAGGGTCGATTCGCCGTACTCCAGCCCGTAGGAGACGCTCTGCACGTCGTAGGGCAACTTACCAGGCTTGCGCAAGGGCACGAAACCAACGCCCAGTTCCCAGGCCGCCAGACTGCCAAAAATGAAACCGCGCGCTTCCATGCCTACCACGGCGCTCAGATTCTCCTCGATGAAAGGATGCACTAACTGGTGGATGGCCACCCGCAGCGCGGCAGGATCCCGCACCAGCGGGGTGATGTCGCGGTAAACGACGCCTGGCTTGGGAAAATCCGGAATCGGGCGGATTTTCTCGGCAAGATCGCTTAGTTGCATGTTCGGCTCCGAGGCAATGATCGGCGACATTCTAAGCGCCCGCGCGCGTCGGCAACAGAGCCCGCGGCGGCCGCAATTGAATCGCTACCGCCCTGCACCCATCCAGGCCAAGACGACGGATCGTTTATTTCGGCCGATTCCGTTCGCCGCACGCCAGCTTTCAGCCCAACACCGAGGAATCGAGGGACGCCATGAAGGAGCTACCGGTCATCAGCAAGTACCGCGGGTCCAATCGGGTTCTATTGCTATTCGCGCCCGAGCGCAATCACCCCTCCTATGTCGAGGCGACCCGCAGCCTGACGGATCAGCTAGAGCGCGTGCGCGAGAAGGATGTCACCGTGCTCTCGGTCTTCAGCTCCGGGCGTCTGTACGAAAACCGCGAACGGATAGAAGGCGCGGATGTGAACGCGCTGCGCCGGCACTTCCGCGCCCAGCGCAATGACTTCACAGCGGTGCTACTCGACGAGGAGGGCCAGGAAGTACTGCGGCAAAGCAAGCAGCTCGATCTGCCGGGGGTCTTGGGCCAGATACGCCCGAGCCGGGCGGTGCCGGAGCAACCGCGACGCGCCACTCGGCATTGACGGCCCGACGATGCGCTTGACGCTGCCGTTGAGGTTGTATCCGCGGCGCCGGGGCTTCCCTGCGCCGCGCGATGCTTTACTGTGTGCGCTGAGTGGGCAACGGATAGAGCACGATGAAAAAGCTCAGCGGCATTTTTCTCAAAGGCCTGGCGGCGGTCTTGCCGATCGCCATCACGCTGTATCTGCTGTACTGGATAGGCAGCTCGGCCGAGTCGCTGCTCGGCGGACTGCTCAAGCAGGTCATGCCCGAGCGCTGGTACGTGCCGGGCATGGGCCTGGTGGCGGGGGTCGGCCTGATCTTTCTGCTCGGCATCCTGCTCAACGCCTATGTAGTGCAAACGCTCTGGGACTGGGGCGAACGCCTTCTGAGTCGAATCCCGTTCGTGAAGACGATCTACGGCGCCACCCAGGACCTAATGGTGTTCTTTGCCAACGATCAGGAGCAGGCGCTGGGACAGGTCGTCACCGTACCGCTCGGCGATACCGGCTATCGGGTGGTCGGCTTCGTCACGCGCCAGGATCTGTCGACGCTGCCCGAGGGGCTCGGCGCCGACGACACGGTTGCCGTCTACACCCCCATGAGTTACCAGATCGGCGGCTACACGCTGCTGGTCCCGAGAAGCGCCGTCGTTCCGGTCGACATGACGGTGGAAGAAGCGCTGCGTTTCGCGCTTACGGCCGGCGTGTCCACTGGGCGTGCGGGCAAGCCGCGGCCGCCACCTGGAAAAGGCATAACGGGCGGCCTATGATGGTTAACGCACAAAAACGAAAAACCAGGGGCCATTGCATAACCCCGGCCTGCCCGACTGCCCGCTCAAAAAGCGTGGCACCCCGATGCCGACCAACCTCTGGCATCTCGTCGGCAAGCCAGGATCATGGCCTACCCAAGAGGTGAACTATGGCGGTACGATTGGAGGACATCGACCCGCAAGAGACTCGTGAGTGGTTGGACGCTCTCGAGGCCCTTATCGAGGTCGAAGGCGCGGAACGCGCTCATTTCCTGCTCGAAGCCTTGGTCGACAAAGCCCGTCGGCGCGGCGTGGAGGCACCTTTCAAGGCCACTACGGCCTATCTCAACACCATCCCCCCGCACAAGGAAGCACGCTCTCCCGGCGATCATGCGCTGGAGTGGCGCATCCGCTCGATCATTCGCTGGAACGCGATGGCCATGGTGGTCAACGCCAACCGCAAGAGCGACGGCATCGGCGGCCATATTGCGAGCTTTGCCTCGAGCGCGACGCTGTACGACGTCGGTTTCAACCATTTCTGGCGCGCGCCGAACGAGAACCACGGCGGCGACATGGTGTTCTTCCAGGGCCATGCCTCGCCCGGTATTTACGCTCGCTCCTATCTGGAGGGGCGGTTGACCGAGGAGCAGCTCCAGGGTTTCCGCCATGACGTCTCCAAGGGCGGCATCACCTCCTATCCCCACCCCTGGCTGATGCCGGACTACTGGCAGTTCCCTACCGTCTCGATGGGGCTCGGGCCGATCCAGGCGATCTACCAGGCGCGCTTCATGAAGTACCTGCACAACCGCGGCATCATCGATGCCGGCGACCGCAAGGTATGGGCCTTCATGGGCGACGGCGAGATGGACGAACCGGAGTCCATGGGCGCCATCGGGCTGGCCGCGCGCGAGGGCCTGGACAATCTCGTCTTCGTCATCAACTGCAACCTGCAGCGCCTGGACGGCCCGGTGCGCGGCAACGGCAAGATCATTCAGGAGCTGGAGGGCGAGTTCCGCGGCGCCGGCTGGAACGTCATCAAGGTCATCTGGGGCTCGTATTGGGATCCGCTCCTGATGCAGGACGAAGCCGGGCTCCTGCGCAAGCGCATGGAAGAAGCCGTCGACGGCGAATACCAGAACTTCAAGGCCAAGGGCGGCGCCTACACCCGCGAGCACTTCTTTGGCAAGTACCCCGAACTCAAGGCCATGGTGGCCAACCTCTCGGACGAGGACATCTGGCGCCTCAACCGCGGCGGCCATGATCCGCACAAGATCTACGCGGCCTATCACGCCGCGGTCAATCATAAGGGCCAGCCCACGGTCATCCTCGCCAAGACCGTCAAGGGCTATGGCATGGGTGAAGCCGGCGAGGGCCAGAACATCACCCATCAGCAGAAGAAGATGGGACGCAAGGCGCTTCGAGACTTCCGCGACCGCTTCGACATCCCGGTCCCGGACGAGGCCCTGGAGGAAGCACCGTTCTATCGACCGCCGGAAGACAGCCCCGAGATCAAGTACCTGCGCGAACGCCGGGAGGCGCTGGGCGGTTACCTGCCGGTGCGGCGCAAGACCGCGCCTGCGCTCGAGGTGCCGGATCTCTCCGCCTTCGATCTACTGCTCAAGAGCAGCGAGGATCGCGAGCTGTCGACGACCATGGCCTGGGTGCGCATCCTGTCGATTCTGCTGCGCGACAAGAAGCTCGCCAAGTACATCGTGCCGATCGTGCCCGACGAGGCCCGCACCTTCGGTATGGAGGGGCTCTTTCGCCAGCTCGGCATCTACTCCTCGCAGGGCCAGCTCTATGAGCCGCAGGATGCCGATCAGCTGATGTTCTACAAAGAGGACAAGAAGGGGCAGATCCTGCAGGAGGGCATCACCGAGGCCGGCGCCATGGCCGAATGGATGGCCGCCGGCACGGCGTACTCCAACCACGGCGTGCAGATGATCCCCTTCTACGCCTTCTACTCCATGTTCGGCTTCCAGCGCGTGGGGGATCTCGCCTGGGCCGCCGGCGACATGCAGGCGCGCGGCTTCCTGATGGGCGGCACCGCCGGGCGCACTACGCTGAACGGCGAAGGCCTGCAGCATGAAGACGGCCATAGTCACGTTTTCTCGAGCGTGATCCCGAACTGCATTTCCTACGATCCGACCTTCGCCTACGAGATGGCGGTGATCGTGCAGGACGGCCTGCGGCGGATGTTCCAGGAGCAGGAGAACGTCTTCTACTACATCACCATGATGAACGAGAACTACACCCACCCGGCCATGCCGGAGGGTGCGGAAGAGGGCATCCGCAAGGGCATGTATCTCTTCCGGGACGGTGGCGAAGGCGAGCTCAAGGTCCAGCTCATGGGCTCGGGCACCATTTTGCGCGAGGTCATCGCCGCATCGGAGCTGCTCGAACAGGACTGGGGCGTCAAGGCCGATATCTGGAGTTGCACCTCGTTCACCGAGCTCAAGCGCGAAGGCATCGACGCCGAGCGCTACAACCTGCTGCATCCGGAGTCCGAGCCGAGAACCCCTTACGTCACGCAGTGCCTTGCGGGGCGCCCAGGCCCGGCCATCGCGGCCACCGACTACGTCAGAGCCTTTGCCGAACAGATCCGACCCTACGTCGATCGTCGCTACGTGGTGCTCGGCACCGACGGCTACGGCCGCTCGGATACGCGCGAGGCGCTGCGGCGTTTCTTCGAGGTGGATCGCTACTACGTCACCGTGGCGGCTCTCAAGGCATTGGCCGACGACGGCACGCTGGCGCCGAGCAAGGTGAGCGAAGCCATCACGAAGTACGGCATCGACACCGACAAGCCGAACCCGCTGCTGGCCTGAGGAGCTCGTCATGGCTGAGGTAAAAGAAATCACAGTCCCGGACATCGGCGA
>JAJUGG010000174.1 GCA_029268285.1 Ectothiorhodospiraceae bacterium
TATAGAAGAACACCGCAGGAAGACGGCCTCATGTCCGCCAACCAATACATTCTCGCCATCGATCAGGGTACGACCAGCAGCCGGGCCATCGTTTTCGACAAGCGTGGCGACATCATCGCCCAGGCGCAGCAAGAGTTTCCGCAGCACTATCCGCATGATGGCTGGGTAGAACACGACCCCGAGGATATTTGGGCCTCCACGCTCAGCGTGAGCCGGCAGGCGCTGGCCGAAGCTGAGCGTCAAGGCGCGCGGGTCGCGGCCATCGGCATCACCAATCAGCGTGAGACGGCCCTGCTGTGGGAGCGGCGCACCGGGCGTGCCGTCTACAATGCCATCGTCTGGCAAGATCGCCGAACCGCGGAACACTGCGCCGAGCTTAAGGCGCGGGGACAGGAGCCGGGTATCACCCGCAAGACCGGGCTCATCCTCGATCCCTATTTTTCCGCGACCAAGCTGGTCTGGCTGCTGCGCCACGTGCCCGGCGTAGCGGAGCGGGCCGAGCGTGGTGAGCTCGCCTTCGGGACGGTCGACAGCTTCTTGCTCTGGCGCTTGACTAGCGGACGGGTGCATGCGACCGACGCCACCAACGCTTCGCGCACGCTACTCTTCAATATTCACGAGCAGTGCTGGGACGACAGCCTCCTGGCTCTGTTCGAGGTGCCCGAAGCGGTGCTGCCGGAGGTCAAGGATAGTGCCGCCGAATTCGGCATGACCGACCCTGAGTGGTTCGGGCGTCCGATCCCCATCCTGGGCATGGCGGGCGATCAGCAGGCCGCGCTCATCGGCCAGGCCTGCTTCGAGCCCGGCATGGTCAAGAGCACCTATGGCACCGGCTGCTTTGCACTGCTCAACACCGGCGCTGCCGCTGTACCGTCACAGAACCGTCTGCTGACCACCGTGGCTTACCGCTGCGAAGGCCGTACCGCCTACGCCTTGGAGGGCTCCATATTCGTCGCCGGCGCGGCGGTGCAGTGGCTGCGCGACGGCCTCGGCTTGATCGCATCTGCCGCGGAAACGGAGCGCCTTGCCGCCAGCCTGCCTTCCAATCGCGGCGTATACTTCGTGCCCGCTTTCACCGGACTCGGTACACCATATTGGGACCCCGACGCGCGCGGCGGCATCTTCGGTCTGACGCGCGATACGGGGGTGGCCGACATCGCGCGCGCCGCGCTGGAGTCGGTGTGCTATCAAACTCGAGACCTGCTCGCCGCCATGGCGCGAGACAGCGCCACCAACCCCTCGACTCTGCGCGCCGACGGCGGCATGATCGCCAATAACTGGCTGCTGCAGCAGCTTGCCGACATTGTCGATGCACCGGTCGATCGCCCACAAATTATCGAAACCACCGCACAGGGCGCGGCAAGCCTGGCCGGGCTGCAGGCCGGTATCTACGACTCGTTCGATGCGCTCAGCCGCAACTGGCGTGCAAGCGCCCGCTACAAACCGCGTTTGGCCAAAGACGTGCGCGACCGCCTGCTTGCGGGTTGGGAGCGCGCCGTGTCGCGCGTGCGTAGCGATTCCGGGCACGCCTAGGGCTCTGGTAACTTCATCGCGCCGCTACTATCCTGGCCGCCTCTCAATCTCGAGCACCTGGAATGCAGCAGTTCGACGTCATCGTCATCGGTGCCGGCGCGGCCGGTTTGATGTGTGCCATCGAGGCCGGCAAGCGTGGCCGGCGGGTACTGGTACTGGATCATGCCAACAAAATTGGTAAGAAGATCCTGCTTTCGGGTGGTGGCCGGTGTAATTTCACTAACCTCAACACCGGGCCCGGCAACTTTCTCTCGCGCAACCCGCATTTCTGCAAATCCGCGCTGGCGCGCTATCGCCCCGAGCATTTTATTGCCTTGGTGGAGCGCCATCGCATCCCTTACCACGAAAAGAAGCTCGGCCAATTGTTTTGCGACGAATCCGCCAAGGACATCGTGCGCATGCTGGCGCAGGAGTGTAAGAGCGCGGGCGTGCGCATCGCCACCTACTGCAGTGTTTCTGCTGTCGAGCACGACGGGCGCTTTCGACTGCAGACCACCTTGGGCGGCTTCCAGGCCGACGCGCTGGTCGTTGCCACAGGCGGCTTATCGTTTCCGAAAATGGGCGCGAGCGGCTTCGGCTACGACATCGCGCGCCGGTTCGGGTTGCCGCTCGTGGAGACGCGCGCGGCGTTAGTACCGTTCACCCTGGAAGGCGAGTTGCGCACGTTGAGTAACTCGCTTTCGGGTGTATCGCTGGATACCGAAGTAGCGACCGGCAACCAGTGCTTTCGCGAGAATATGTTGTTCACGCATCGCGGCCTGAGCGGGCCCGCGATTCTGCAGATCTCTTCCTACTGGCACCCTGGCCAGCAGGTCGAAATCGACCTGCTTCCGGGGGAGGATGCCTTGTGCTGGCTACGTGAGCGCAGAAGCGCGCGACCCAAGGCGCGCCTGCGCACGGTGCTGTCCGAGCGGTTGCCGAACCGGCTGGTTCAGGCCGTGGAGGGGCGTTGGTACCCCGACAAAAGCATGCAGCACTGCAGCGACCAGGAACTGTCGAGCTTGGCGGAGCGCTTGAATCAGTGGCGCATCCTACCCAGTGGTACCGAAGGCTATCGCACCGCCGAGGTGACGCTGGGCGGCATCGACACGCGCGCGCTTTCCTCTCAGACCATGGAGGCGCGCGATCATCCGGGCCTGTATTTCGTCGGCGAGGTGGTCGATGTCACCGGCTGGCTGGGCGGGTATAATTTCCAGTGGGCCTGGGCTTCTGGATACTGTGCCGGGCAAGTCGTTTGAGGATTAGAAGCGGCATAGCGCCCGGAAGGTTGCAGAGGCTCGTCCGCGGTTGTTGGGGTAGGTGCGGCAACGCTGTCTTTTCCCCGACTTGCCCCTATGCACAATACGAACCCTGACGGGTGTGGAGGTAATGCCGTATGGATTTCAAATCCCACAGTATCGACGAACTGATCAAAATCCGCCGGGGCATCGACGACGAGTTGCGCGCGCGGCATGCGCGGAACGAGGAAGAGACCGAATCGGCCGTGCGATCAGCAGCTCAGACCTGGGGCTATATCGCCGATGAGCTTATCTTCGGGATCATGCCGGAAGTACGGCGCGCGGAAGGTATTCGCTACCAGCACCCCACCGATCCGCGCCTGACCTGGGACGGCAACGGTGCCCGCCCGGATTGGGTGCGTGACTGGCTGAATGCGGGGCGGTCCCTGGACGATCTCCGCCATGGCTGAAGCAGCTCAGCGGCTGCCGTAATACAGCCTATGCCTTGATACGCGGGCCTCTAGCGCGTTACCGCGCGCTGTGCTACTGAGGCCGGCGCTATTCGCAGTGCTTCTTCGTAGGGCGCAATCGCGGCATCAGCCGCATGGCACCGTTCGCGTCGCATCAACGCAACGCGCCACACGCGTAGGCCGCCAATACTGCATGATTGCGCCCTCCGGGGAAGTCGCAGTGAAGTAGAAAAGCCGCTGGCTATAGTCTCCCAGCGCGCCTAACGCACGCCGTAGAGTCAACATGATTCGACGCTGCGGGAACGGGGCCTCGCTTTGAGGCGGGTTCGCACCGTCAAAACCGGCTCTGCCGGATTTTCACCCGCCCCCCATTCCCGTCCGTGTCCCGCTAAGAGCCCAGCAGGCGGTAGGCCAGCGGCAGCAGGAAGGCGGTCATCAGTCCCGCCATGCCTAGGCCGAGGCCGGCAAAGGCGCCAGCCGTGGTGCTGATCGTGAGCGCCTGTGCGGTGCCGAAGCCGTGCGACGCAACGCCTAGCGCGAAGCCGCGGGCGCGGTCGTCCTGGACCCGGATGACCTGGAACAGCGGCCCGGCCACGACGGCTCCGACGATGCCGGTAATCACGACCACGCTTGCCGTCAGGGAGGGTAGGCCGCCGAGCTGCTCGGCGACGCCCATGGCGATAGGCGTGGTCACGGATTTCGGCGCCAGGGACATCAGGGTTTGTAAGCTTGCGCCAAGCAGCCAGGCCAAGCCGACCGCAGACGCGGCGGCGGCACCCGCGCCGGCGAGGCAGGCAATAAGCAGGGGTAGCCACAGCGCTCGGATTTGGCTTCGGTTATCGTAAAGCGGAATCGCCAGAGCAACCGTGGCCGGGCCAAGCAGGAAGTGAATGAACTGCGCGCCGTCGAAGTAGGTGTCGTAGTTGGTGTCGGTGGCCAGCAACACGGCAATCAGTACGGCGATGGTGATAACCACCGGATGTACCAGAGGATGCCCCTTGGCGAGCCGGCTCACAGTGCCTGCAGCGATGTAGAGCACGATGGTGAGCGTTAGCCACAGCAGCGGCTGTTCGGCGAGGTAAACCCAGATCCGGCTGATTTCATTCGGCACTGTCGGCCCTCCCGGCAGTAAAGCGCGACAGCACGAGTGCCGTAATCGCCAGCGCGATGACCGTGCTTAGCAGCACGGCAACCGAAATCGGCAGCCACTCCGCCCGCAGGCGCGCGCCATGAACGACCAAGCCCACACCGGCCGGTACGAACAGCAGCGAAAGATGCCGCAATAAGCCTTCTCCGACGGACCTGAGCTCCGCCGGCACGCCGCCGCGTACCATGAGCGCCAGCAATAACAGCACCATGCCGAGTACAGGACCTGGTACCGGCAGGCGCAGCACGCGCGCCAGGATCTCGCCGACAAGCTGACAGACGAGGATCCAGCTGAGACCGACTAACATGAAACCTCCAGTATAAGCATTATCTGTTTTAAGCCTATCCGAATAAGTGTGACCATGGCGAGACAGCTGGAGTGTCCGCAAGGTCGGCGCCACGAAGACGAATGCACATAGCGCCTGCGAATCGAGTAACTGCGGGCCTGTTACGTTGAACCATCGCAGCTGCTGGCTTACATTGCCGAATCTTTTTTCGGTTTATGCCAGCGAGGCTGCTGGCCTCGAAGGTTTATGAAGAAGAAACGCGATCCCCGTTCCGAATCGCTCGGCCTCTATGCCGCGCACCCCCGCTTCTGGGGCGACTGGTTGTGGTTGAGCCTAACTTGGTTGATGTCCAAGCTGCCGTTCGATCTGGCGCTCCGCTGCGGCGATGGTATCGGCATGCTGTTCTACTGGCTGGCAAGGGAGCGTCGACATATCGCCGCAACCAACCTGCGCCTGTGCTTTCCTGAGCTGAGCGAGGCGCAGCGCGCGCAGATGCTGCGCGAGAACATGCGCAATACCGGTCGTGGCCTAGTCGAGACCGCCCTTGCCTGGTGGGCCCCTGACGGTGTCTTCGAGGGACGCGGACGCTTCCACGGCTGGGAGAACATGGAGCGCGCGCGCGCTTCGGGCAGGGGCGTGCTGATGCTATGCGGCCACTTCACCAGCCTGGAGGTGGGCGGCCGTCTGCTGACGCAGCGCATGAGCTTCGACCCGGTCTATCGCCCGCACAAGAGCCCGGTGGTGGAATACTTCACCCATGAGGCTCGTAAGGGTCGGGCCGGCAACGCCATTCCGCGCGATGATGTGCGCGGTTTGGTGCGAGCGCTGCGAAAAGGCAATGTGGTGTTCTATCTTCCCGACCAGGACTACGGGCGCAAGCACAGCGTGTTCGCTCCGTTCTTCGGCATTCAGGCGGCAACCGTAACCGCTGTCTCGCGCATAGCCCGCATGAGCGGTTGCGCGGTGCTGCCGCTGTTCTATTACGGCGCCGGCGACGGCACCTACGATTTGGTGGTTGGCGAGCCGTTCGAGAATTTCCCGGGCGAAGATCTCGAAGCCGATGCCGCCCGCGTTAACGCGGCCTTCGAAGAGGGGGTGCGCCGCGCACCGACGCAGTATCTTTGGGTACATAGGCGTTTCAAAACCCGGCCTGAACCCGGCGATCCGAAACTGTATTGATGATCCGGCGATGACTTCCGTAAGCGAGCGCTGCATCGAAGACCTCATTCGTCTGTTCGACGATGAGTTCCGCGACAGCGAACGCACCATTCTCGTTAAGGGCGGTGACGAACCGCTATACCTGCCGGCGGACGAGCAGAGCCCTTATCACCGCGTCATTTTCGCGCATGGTTTCTATGCCAGCGCACTGCACGAGATTGCGCACTGGTGCATCGCCGGGCCCAAGCGGCGCCAGCTGGTGGACTACGGTTACTGGTATCGCCCAGACGGGCGCAGCGCCGAGGAGCAGGTGGAGTTCGAGAAGGTCGAGGCCAAGCCGCAGGCATTGGAGTGGGCTTTTTGTCTGGCGGCAGGCTTTGGGTTTAATGTGAGCGTCGACAATCTCTCTGGAGCTCCGGTGGATCGCGCGGCCTTTCGTCGCAAGGTATACGGGGAACTGCTCGCCTACCGTCGACGCGGATTTCCACCGCGTGCGCAGCGGTTCATCGACCGGCTCCAGGAGTTCTACCAAATTCGACTGGAAATTCCCGCGTCGGCTTGAAATAAAGCCTGTCATCGGCGACGCTTTCGGCATCTGACAATAACAAATGCCAAAGGACTGCCGTGAACAATCTCGCTATCCTCAACCCGGTGTTCGTGGTCGTATTCCTGACCTTCGCCGTAGCCTTCTGGATGGGGCGGCAGCGTCTCGGCGCCATCGGCCGCGGCGATGTCCGCATGAGCCATTTCCGTGTGCGCAGCGCCGATCCGGTGCCGCCGCGCGTCGCCCAAGCCTCCAACAATTACAGCAATTTGCTGGAATTGCCGATCTTGTTCTATGCCTTGGCGGCGCTGATGCTCGTCACCGAGCA
>JAJUGG010000175.1 GCA_029268285.1 Ectothiorhodospiraceae bacterium
CATGAGACCGCTTCGTAGCTCGGCGGTAATCGGGGAGGGCGGGGAGACCGCGGACGTATCGCCTTCCTCCCTGCGCCCCCTTCTTTCCGCCCTTTCTCGTAAAAGCTAGAACCTCTCGGGTAGATAGCGGCGTACCTGCTCGGCACGCATGCGGCTCAGGTCCTTAGTAAGCTCCAGGGTGATCTTGGCGCGCGCATTGTCGTCCAGCTCCTTGCGCAGCACGCCGAGAAACTCCGGCGATGCGGCCAACACCAGGCGTTCGTAGCGGTTCTCCAATGCGCCGCGGCGCAGATAGTCGGCAATTTCTCTGGCAAAGCGATGCGCAAGTTCCCGATGGTGCGAACGCGGCGGTTCGTAATCGTTGGCTCCCTGGTCGCCGCTGCGCCCAAACTCCATGCGCCGGGTCTGCTCGTCGGTATAGAGATCGCCATCATGCAGGCGAGCCTGCGTATCTGATAAATCCATCATGTCTTCCAGGGGACCTATCCTCGATTCAGCGCGTAGCACGCGCGCACGGGCGGAATCAGCCACTACGACCCAAGCTGCGTCCATTCCACTCCCTCCTTGGGTTCCGCTTAAGAGAACGCTAATAATTTTAGCTAATGCATACATGGCGACGCCGTCCGTAATGCCAAGGCAAGAAGAGGGTTTCCCCGCAGTCTTTGCCGCTCCCGCCGCTCTTGATTTCATGGCTCCAAGCCCGGACAAGGCAGGGGGAGGTACATGTGCGTCCAAATACCATCACCATTCTGGTGCTCGGCGTCATTAGCCTGGGCACGGTTCATTTTCTGGAAAAACTTGCGGTCGGAGAGGGCGCGCCGCCGGCACCCTTCGCACTAGGGCAGACCGCTGTCGCGCTCGCCGCGCTCATTCCCGTCTGGCTATGGAAGCGCACGCGCACAGGGCTGGAGTTGTGGCACTCCCGGCGCATCGGTTCGTTGGCGCTAATCGGTGTACTGGCTTCCGGCGTCGTCGTGCTATTGAGCATCATGGCGCTGAGCCACACATCCGCCACTCATAAAGGCGTAATCCAGGCTGCGTATCCCATGGGAACCATGGTTTTCGCCTGGCTGCTGCTGCGCGAGCGGATCAACCTGCTCGGTTACGTGGCCGCGACCGTCATCATCGCGGGCCTGATCTTGATGACCAGCCGGGGGCTCAACAGCACGCCGAATCCTGGTGACTGGATTCTGATCGCGACCATCCCCCTGATGGGGTTCACCGACGCCTATTCGAAAAAGGTGTTGCGCGATGTTCCGCCGGTTACCGTCAGCCTCGGGCGTTATCTCTTCGGCACACTGTTTCTGGTCGGACTGCTCGCCTTGGTCGATCTCGGCTCGATGCGCGACTTGCTGCCGGTTTGGCCGCAGCTTCTGGGCGCGGGGCTGTTGTCCGCGCAGGCTATGGGCTTCTTCTACTGGGCCGTAAAGCGCATAGGGCCGTCCCTGTCGGCCGGTTTCCTGGCGTCGGCGCCGGTCGTAACCGTGGTGTTGGAATGGTGGTGGCTGGATGCGGATTTCGCTGTCATCCAGCTTCTGGGTGTGATCCTCGTGATAGGCGGCGCCATCGTACTGGCACGCCAACACCGAGTCAGGGCTGCCGAGGCGCGGGGCTAAAGGCTACATCATCGGCAACTTCCGTGCGGCTCGAACGCAGGCCTAGCCAGCCGTGCGCCGCCAAGGTCGCCACGATCAAGCCTCCGCCGAAGAAGGTCGCGTCGGGCGGCGCTTCCCCCAGCAGCCACCAGACCCAAACCGTGCCCAAGACCGTCTCCACCAGCAGAAAGAGCGCAACTTCGGCCGACGGTAAATAGCGTGTGGCGTTGCTCATCATGACCATGGCGAAGGGCATCTGCAGCAAGCCCATCAGCGCCAACACCCCATAGCTGTGCTGGCCGATGGAAAACGGCTGCGCCATCGGCAGAGCAAAGAGCAAGGCAACTACGCCCGCTCCCGCGACGACCGGCACTCGGTCGAGGGTCGGGTGCCGGCGAAGCAATGTCAGGTTGGCTCCGGCTGCCATGGCTGAGCCCAATGCAAAAACGTTGCCGAGCAGCCCCTCGCCCGACAGCGAGCCCGCAAACACGATGCTCATGCCTAGCATCGCAACAATAATGGCGGCCCACGTACGCAGGGGTACGCGTTCTTGCAGGAACAGCCGGGTAAAGATGGCCGCGAACAAGGGCGCTGCGCTAAGGATGACGACGGCGTTCGCGACTTTGGTATGCATCACCCCGAGCACGAAAAGACTGGCTCCGAGCCCGGACATCAGGGACGCCGCCACGGCCGGTGCCAGCCGACCCTTAAGCGAGACGCACCGCCGCCCATAGAGGCTCAGCAGCCCCAACGAGAGGGCAATGAACAGTCCCCGCCAGAACACAATATTCCAGGCGTTAGTCTGCGCCAGGCGCACCAGCAGGCTGTCGAAACTCAATACGAAAACGCCGATCCCGGCGGTCAGAAGCCCGCGCGCCCGTAGCCGCGCGTGCGAAATATTCGACATGGATACACCCATCAGAGTGAAGGCGGGCAGGGCAAGTGCCCGTCCCCGCATACAGCTTTAGCTCTCGCAGCCTTTGAGACCGCATCGCGCGGAAAGTTCGAAGCAAGTAACTGCTTATCCGATCACAAGCCCGAACTGGCCCATCTCGGAATAGTACTAAGGCCCAAAGCGTCTGGTTCGCACCATATCCGAGCGTTGCAACCGTTACATACAAGCGACACCGCGATTCTTGGCCCAGGCTGTTCGTGTGCGAGGTTCAGCGACAAGTCGACACCCCGCACCACAAACAAGACAAGGAGTTCGCGAGACGCGAGACGGGGGGAGGACATCCAGCCATGAATCAAGCAGCCATCCGCTTCCACTACTCGTTGGCGGCTCAGCCGCGCTGATCAAGCTCGTTCGGCTTTTGCCCTTCGCGTGACCAACGGGTCGCGCTGACGCTCGTGCTTGCCTACGCCACGCACGCGTCGCGAGCCGCCTAGAGGCGGCCGCGCGCTCTGCCGCAGATATCGGAGCCAAACACAGTCATGTTTAAGTTAACCAAGTTTGCCGCCGCATCGCTTGGCGCCTTGCTGCTTTCCGGCTGCCTCGAAACCGGCAGCGACGCCGGCGAGACTTCCAACGGCACACTCCCCGTGGGCGCCTTGCCCGAGGGCGAGCCCACGGTATTCGTCGCTTTCAATCCGAGCGAGCAGATCATTCCGTTTCCGACCAACCTGCTGTTCGAAGCGGACACTTCGGCACCGTTGGACGGCACCATCAATGCACCTGTGGATGACCCGGAGTCTTCCTCCGCGGCCGTGGTCATGGCGCTCAACGAACTCGACGGCTTCTCTACCATCGCCCCCTGGCGCATGGCCTTCACCGGGCCGGTGAACCCGGACACTTTGGTCGCCGGCCAGACTGTGCGCGTTTTCCAGATGCGCACGCAGGGCGACGGCTATCCGGCGCGCGTGCGCGCGGTCGGGGTGGAGCGCGAATTGCAAGCCGAGGCCGACTTTCGTGTCAGCTACGATGCCGACACTCACGTCCTGCTCATTATCCCGACCCGCCCGCTGGCGTTCGATACCACCTATACCGCAGTCATTACCGACGGTGTGCGGGATGCGAGCGGCGGCCCCGTCGGCAGTCCGCTGTTCTGGTCCATCGCGCGCGGCACGTCGCTGTTGGATCGCTGCGACGACCCCGATCGCCCGGACTCGGCGCTACTTCAGTGCACGACCAACGCCGCTATCGAACCGCTGGTCGAAGACAACCGCTACGGTCTGCGCCGTAGCGACATGCTTCTCGCTTGGGGTGTAACCACGCAGCGGGAAGACGCGACCTTCCGGGCAGCGGCGGATTGGGTGACCAAGGGCGGCTTTGTCGCAGAAGCGACCAACGCGGCTCAAGAAGCCGGGGCCAAATGTACTGCGCCTTTATGCTTTATCGATCTCGATCAAGTTAAGGCGCTAGGCTTTATCCCGGTGAACCCCGCGCCCAGCACACCTAAGGGCAAAGCACGCATATTGCCAGGCAGCATCTATTTGCCCAGCGGTCTTGAAACGGCTTCGGATTGGGACGTTTCAGGAAATCCGGCCGTTGATGGTAGCCCTCTTTCATCACAATGGGCTTGCCCTTCGGGCAACTGCAATACCGATGCCGCACGCGCAGGCTCGGAAGCCCCACTGATTACTGCTTCAGGCGCCATACCGGTTGTGTTAGCGGTGCCAGATCCTAATGAGACAGGGGTGCCGGCTGTTCCTGAGGGTGGCTACCCCATCGTTATCTTCCAGCACGCAATTCAGCAGAATCGCAGTAATGCATTGGCGATCGCTGATGAGCTTGCCCTAAAAGGCTATGCGACTATAGCCATTGACATGCCGCTGCATGGCTTAGTGTTGAATCAACTCGAAGCTTTGCCTGCTGACCATCCCAGCCGAGCTGCCATCGATTTGCACGCGGTGCGCTTCAACGCGCAGCTAGAAGACAGCGCCCTGGCGGCTGTGCGCGGCTTGCTGCCTCTACTGAAAGAGCGGACGCAATACCTGGATTTGCTCGATGCAGAGGGCAATGACGGTAGCGACGGCATCATTGATCCATCAGGTGCCCATTTTCTCAATCCCGCTCTTCCTCTCACGCAGCGGGACATACTCCGCCAAGGCGGTTTGGACTTGGTCGCGCTAGCCCACTATCTGCGCAGCGGAGCTTTCCAGCAGTGCGGTAACCTCGCGGTTCCGTTCCCGGGGCAGACGTGTGGTTTGTCGAGCTTAGCGGATCGACTCAACACGACCGAGATCCACTTCGCCGGCCACTCTGTCGGCAACATCGTTGCCGCGCCGTTCCTGGCCTATGACAAGCAAATCGCTTCCGTGGCCATGCTCACGCCAACCGGCGGGATCATGGAAGCGCTCAACCATTCCGCGACCATCAGCCCGCAACTGCTGGACGGCCTGGCCGCCTCCGGCGTTTACCCCGGCACGGAGAACTTCTTCCGCTTCTTTGCTGTGGTGCAGGCTGCGATCGACCCAGTCGATCCGCTCAACCACGCGCGGGCGATCTCTCGCATAGAGGATGACGCAGGCGAACACCGTACGCGGCCGGTCTATCTGTCGCAGGTCGTCGGCAATGACGGCAGCACGGGCGAACCTGCCAGTCCGCCGGATCTGGTCCTGCCTGCCACGGCGGACGTCGATGCACCGTTGGCCGGCAGCACACCGCTCGCGCAAGCCATGGGGCTGGAGTTCCGGCCCAATGCTTACGACCTTGCCGAGGGTGGCGAGTACCTGATCACGCCGAGCATGGGGTCTGACGGCCTCACGCCGGACCACCTGCAGATCGCCGTCGCTTTCCGCTACGGCGGCCATGCGACGCCCTTGCTGCCCGACACCACTCAGGATGAACCGCGCACGCCGGAGGAAGGCGATACCGTCGAACTGCCACGCGCTGTCGAAGCACATGCCGAAATGCAGCGCCAGCTAGCGGACTTCCTGGCCAACCCTCGCGAGTTGCGCCTGAACGCTGAAATGGTGGGCAGCAACTAACGAGTGGCCTTGGGACACTGGCTGCGGCCGGCCGAAGCGCCGGCCGCGGAACGAAAAGAATAAGCGATAAGGATTTAGCATCATGACTTCCGCTAAGACTTCACGCATGCGCGGCTTGCTGCCGTTCGTGGGCGCTGCTTTTACCTTCTGCAGCATCAATGCCTTGGCCGCCGGCTTGGAACTCACTCAGCACGGCGTCAAAGAGATGGGCCACGGCTACGCTGGCACCGCGACGCTGCTCGAGGACGCCTCCGCGGTCGCTCACAACCCCGCCGGCTTACTGCGCCTCGGTCCAGGCATGCACGCTAGCGTCGGACTGAGCGTGCTGCATGCCGATATCGATTACGACGTCGAGGTACGGCGCGAGAAGATCGAGAACCGCTACGGCGTGCCTTCGACCGCAGTGTCAGGCCCCGGCGGCGGCAACAGCAGCGATACCTCGTTGATCCCGCATCTCTACTACAGCTATCGAATCAACGAAGATGCCGCGGTCGGCATCGGAATCTATGCGCCCTTCGGTTCCGGCACCGAGTTCCCTGACCATTGGGCGGGGCGCTATCACGCCATCGAAACCGAGCAGACGGCAACCAACATCAACCCGGTGTTCGCCTTCCGCGTAAACGATCGCCTCTCGCTCGGCCTCGGCGCGGTGCTGCAAATGTACGAGGCCAAGCTGACCAACAAGATCGACGTCGGCTACCTCGTCGCTGAAGGGCTACTCGAACAAGTAGAAGCACAAGAAGGCGCTGCTGCCGCACGGGACGTAGCGACTGCCGCTGTAGAACTCGTAGGGTCGCAATTCGACGTCCATAACGACATCGAGATGGACAGCATCGCCTTCGGCCTGAATTTCGGCCTGCTTTGGGACGTGTCTGAGCGTACCCGCATAGGCCTGAACTATCGTAGCCGTACCCACCACATCGCCACCGGCGACGCGAAACGTCCGGAGATTCACGACGCGGCCTTCCGCGCGCGCTTGCAGAATCTTGTCCAAAACTTCGCCGGCTTAACTGACGAAGCATCGGCCGAGGCCGTTGCGTCGGCGTTCGACGGGCGCGGCGCGCTCGGCGGCGATTTGGAGTCGGAAATTATCTTCCCCGACGTTCTCACCTTGAGCGCGCATCACGACTTCAACAAC
>JAJUGG010000176.1 GCA_029268285.1 Ectothiorhodospiraceae bacterium
AGCTCGGCGTTGCGCTGCTTGAGCAGTACCCCGATGTTCGACCAAGCCTGCGCAACCGCGTGCTTGAGCGACACCAGGTTGTTGTAGAGCACGATGCCGTAGCCGATCAGCAGCGCCATCGCGACCAGCACGATGATAGTCGTGAAGCCCATCCCGTCCCCCTCTGTTCGCTTATCGGCCGATAGTGCCCCGGAACGCCGGGCGCCGCAAGCTGTTGATGCTGCGCCGAATATGCAACACTTCACATCCCGGGCAAGGAAGAAAAACCAAATCGATGGGTATATTCGAGCGCTTGAACCGGTTATTTCCGGTTTGGGCGGTGTTGATGAGCGCGGCTGCGGTGTGGCGGCCGGAGCTGTTTACCGGCTTTGCCGGGCAGATCCAGACGCTGCTCGCGGTGGTCATGTTCGCAATGGGCCTGACGCTGTCGCAGCAAGATTTTCTGCGCGTGGCGCGGGCGCCCAAGCCCTTGTTCGTGGGCATGGCGCTACAGTTCGTGTTGATGCCGTTGGCGGCATTGGCCGTTTCGCGTGTGTTGGGCCTCGACGCCGACCTCACGGCCGGCATGGTGTTGGTGGGGGCCACTTCCGGCGGTACGGCATCCAACGTCATCACATGGTTGGCCGGTGGGCGAGTGGCCCTGTCGGTGTCGATGACGCTTGCATCGACCTTGGCGTCGCTCGCGTTGACGCCGCTGATCACTTGGCTGCTGATCGGGCAGAGCGTGGACGTGCCGGTGTGGGGCATGCTGGTGAGCATCGCTAAGCTGGTTATCGCGCCGGTGGTGGGTGGAGTGGTGGTGCACCATCTAGCAGGCGCACGCATTCGCTCGCTGGAGCCCGCGCTGGCAAGCCTGGCGATGGCGGCTATCGTGTTGATCATCGCCATCGTGGTTGCGCTCAATGCCGGGCATCTTGCGGTGTTGGGGCCGCTCGTTGCGCTGGCTGTGGTGGTCCACAACGCCTTGGGGCTAATAGGCGGCTATGGAATTAGCCGCCTGCTCGGCTTCGATCTGAGAACCGCTCGTACGATTGCGATCGAGGTGGGGATGCAGAATTCGGGGCTTGCCGTGACGTTAGCGTCCCAGTTTTTCAGCGCCTCGGCGGCGCTGCCCGGCGCGCTGTTTTCGATTTGGCACAATATCTCCGGTTCGGCCTTGGCGGGCTACTGGAAGCGGCGCCCGGCCGCGGACGACGCGTCGGCGCGAGGATAGAACGATGTACGACAATACCAGGGTGGCCCGATGAAGTCCGACACGCTCCACGAGGGGCCGCTCGAGCGGGGCCTGAAGAATCGTCATATCCAGCTGATCGCCTTGGGCGGCGCGGTCGGAACGGGGCTTTTCCTCGGGTCCGCAGGCGTCATCCGCTCGGCGGGGCCGTCGATGATCCTGGGCTACGCCATCGCCGGCCTAATCGCGTTTCTCATCATGCGTCAGCTCGGCGAGATGGTAGTGGAGGAGCCGGTTGCAGGCTCCTTCAGTCATTTCGCGCATAAGTACTGGGGGCGTTTTGCGGGGTTCGCTTCGGGCTGGAACTACTGGGTGCTCTACGTCTTGGTGGCCATGGCCGAGCTGACAGCGATCGGCAAGTACGTGCAGTTCTGGTGGCCGGAAATTCCTACCTGGGCTACCGCGCTCGTTTTCTTTGTGCTGATCAATTCGATCAACCTCATCAACGTCAAAGCCTTCGGCGAAGCCGAGTTCTGGTTTGCCATCATCAAGGTCGCGGCCGTTATCGGTATGATAGTGCTCGGCCTTTACCTGTTACTGAGTGGGCGGGGTGGAGAGCAGGCTGCAGTCAGCAACCTCTGGACCCACGGCGGGTTTTTTCCCAATGGCCTCTCGGGGCTGGTGATGGTTCTTGCGGTGATCATGTTCTCGTTCGGCGGGCTGGAGCTGGTCGGTATTACGGCAGCCGAGGCCGCTGAGCCGCGCAAGGTCATCCCGCGGGCGATCAATCAGGTCGTCTACCGTATCCTGATCTTCTATATCGGCGCCTTGACGGTGCTGCTGGCGCTTTATCCCTGGGACCAGTTGGTGGACACGCTGGGGACCGCGGCCGACCCCTACAGCGGCAGCCCCTTTGTGCAGATCTTTTCGCTGATCGGCAGCGATACGGCGGCTCATGTTCTGAACTTCGTGGTCTTGACGGCGGCGCTGTCGGTATACAACAGCGGCGTCTACTCCAATAGCCGTATGCTCTACGGCTTGTCACTGCAGGGCGATGCGCCCCGGATGATGATGACGGTCAACCGCCACGGCGTGCCGGTGGCTGCAGTGGGCTTGTCAGCGGTGATCACCTTCTTCGGCGTGGTCCTCAACTACGTGCTGCCGGGCGCGGCCTTGGAGATTCTGATGTCGCTGGTCGTGGCCTCCCTGATCATCAATTGGTTCATGATCAGCCTGACTCACCTTAAGTTTCGTCAAGCCTTGGATCGTCAAGGCGTGGTTCCGCACTTCAAGGCCTGGTGGGCGCCCTACGGGAACTATCTGTGCCTGGTTTTCGTGCTGTTCATTCTCGGGACCATGCTCTTGATCCCGGGCGTCAGGATGTCGGTGTTCGCCGTGCCTGTCTGGGTGCTGCTGATGTGGATCGGCTATCAGGTGCGGAACTCGACCCAGCGGGCTCGGGAGGCGACTGTGGAGTGACTAAGTTCATCTAAGGCTAGGGTGGCTAGATCCGCGCGGGCGTGCCTCGATCTGCGCCTTTCTCTTGACCGGCATCAAAAGGATTTTATAGGTGAGGGCTAATATGGCCTGATGATTAGAGGCACGCCCCATCTGATAGCTTTGCTTCTCCTAGCCGCGCTGGCGATTCTGCTCGTTGCGTTCACGTGGAGCGTGCCGCCGGTTGCGATGCCGCAGTTTGCGCGCGTTGCGAGCGACAAGGTAGAGCCCGCGGAGCCGCTTTCGCCCCTGCCGCAAACCATACCCACCCCAGACCTTGAGCGAGCTCAACTAGGCGAGCGGCTCTTTCACGAGCTGCGGCTGTCCGGCGACGATAGCGTTGCCTGCGCATCGTGCCATTCCCTGGAGCAGGGCGGCGCGGACGGGCGCGCCCGCTCAGTCGGCGCGGGCGGGGCGCTGGGGGAGGTGAATGCACCGAGTGTGTTCAACGCCGCGCTCGGCTTTGCCCAGTTCTGGGACGGCCGCGCCGCAACGCTTGCCGAACAGATCGACGGCCCGTTGCACAACCCGGTAGAGATGGCCTCCGACTGGCCGCGCGTCCTCACGACTCTCTCCGCGGATGAGGCTTATCGCACCGCCTTCGCTGCGCTTTATCCCGACGGCATAACCAAGGCGAACATTGTCGATGCGCTGGTGCGTTACCAGCTCACCTTGGTAACACCCAACGCGCCTTTCGATCGTTATCTGCGTGGGGAGCGTGATGCCATCGATGCGGCGGCTCGCGAGGGCTATGCCCGCTTCAAGGACTATGGCTGCGCCAGCTGCCACCAAGGAGCGCTCGTCGGGGGCAATATGTTCCAGCGCTTCGGCATCATGGGGGATTACTTCGTCGACCGCGGGCAACTCGAGGACGTCGATCTCGGGCGCTATCGGGTTACGGGGCGCGAAGAAGACCGCTACGTGTTCAAGGTTCCGAGCTTGCGCAATGTGGCGCTCACCGCACCTTATTTTCACGACGGCTCGGTGGAAACGCTGGACGAGGCGGTTGAGATCATGGCGCGGTACCAGCTCGGGCGCGACCTGCAGGCGGAAGACATTGCGTTGATCGTCGCCTTTTTGAACACCTTGACTGGCGACGCCCCCAATATCGGCCGGAGCCTGCCTTTACCATGACTAAGCCTCCGTCGTTGCATTTCGATTGGCGCCGACATTGGCGCTTGTTGTTGGTCGTCGTGCTGGGGGCGCTGGCCCTGGCGGGGCTGTTCGGCAAGGCCGACAGCATTTCCATCGATCAGCACTATGCATACACCAGCACGTTGCTACGCTTCTCGAAGGCCGATGCCGAGTTGAACGCCGTCGTGGTGGCCAATCGATACGGCTTGCAGCGCGACTTCGACAGCGTCACCGCCGGCATGCACCGGGTGCGGGAACTGGCGGCGGCACTGAGCGAGGTGCCGGAGTTCCTTTCGCCGGCCCACCGCGCGGAGATGGCTAGCCGAGTCGAGGAGTTGGCGGCGCTCAGCGCGCGCAAGGCCGAGGCCGTGGACCGCTTCAAGCGGGAAGACGCTATTCTGCAGAATTCCCTGAGTTACTTTCCGATCGTCACGGACGGGCTCATCGTAGAGGGCGTGCTGCCGCTGCAGCTATCGCGTCGCGCCGGCATCTTCGGCCGGTCGGTCATGAATTATGCGCTGACGGGCGACCCCTCTACCGCCGAGCGCGTGCGGGACGAACTGCGTGCGCTGGAAGCCGAAGCGGAGCGTCTGCCGGAGCAGGCCGCGCAGCGCTTGCGTAATCAGCTCGCGCACGCGCGTCTCATTCTTCAGCACAAACCAATACTGGACGGGGTGACGCAGGAAATCCTCGACCTGCCGACCGGCTCCCGAGCTGATGCGCTTTCCCTGGCGTACGCCAGCCATTACAACCGCGCCCTGCACGAAGCGCATGTGTATCGCGTGCTGTTGTTCGTAGTCGCGGTCGGGCTCGCGGGTTATCTCATTCTCATGATCGTCCGACAGCGGCAAACAGCGCTGGAGCTTGCTGCAGCCAACAGCCGGCTCAAGGATCGTGTGGATGCCCTCGACAGGGCTCAGGATGAGCTCAAGCGCTATGCCACGGTTTTTACCAATGCCAGCGAGGGTATGGTCATTACCGATGAGCGCGCGGTGATTCTTGCCGTGAACCCGGCGTTCACCGAGATCACCGGCTATGCTCTGCAAGACATCGCTGGCAAGACGCCAGCGGTACTTCAATCCGGTCGCCAGGACAAGGCGTATTATCGTGAGATGTGGGCCGCATTGAACGGGCCCGGCCAGTGGCAGGGCGAAATCTGGAACCGTCGCCGTAGCGGCGAGGTTTACCCCGAGTGGCTTTCCATCGCGGCCGTGCGCGATGCGGCAGGGCGCACCACCCACTACATCGGCATCTTCTCGGATGTGACCGAGCGCAAGCAGGCGGAAGAGCGCATCCAGCACCTGGCCAATCATGACGCGCTCACCGGCCTGCCCAACCGCTTGTTGTTGCAGGACCGATTGGAACAGGCGCTGCGTCAGGCTAAACGCAACGGGCGTAATGTTGCGGTGCTGTTCTTCGATCTGGACCGCTTCAAGGTCATCAACGACACCCTTGGGCACGATGTCGGGGATGGCTTGCTGCGCATCGTCACCCAGCGGTGCCGAGGCGTGGTGCGCGAGACGGATACCCTCGCTCGACACGGGGGGGACGAGTTCGTCGTGGTGTTGCCCGACCTCGAACACGCTCAGGATGCCGGCGCCGTTGCACGCAAGTTGCTAGCTGCGGTTACCGAGCCCTGTGAGTTGGACGGCCATCAACTTACCGTGACTTGCAGCATCGGGATTGCGGTTTATCCGGCTGACGGCGACAGCGGTTCGATCCTGCTGCGAAACGCCGATGCCGCGATGTGCCGCGCCAAGGATGACGGCCGCAACGCCTATCAGTTCTATACCAGCGATATGAATACCGCGAGTCTCGGTGAGCTGCTGCTCGAGCAGCAGCTGAGAGGCGCTTTGAAGCGCGACGAGTTCCGGCTGCATTACCAGCCTAAGGTCGACGCTCGTAGCGGACGCTTGATGGGGTGTGAAGCGCTACTGCGCTGGCAACATCCGGAGCACGGCTTGCTCGCGCCCGGTCGCTTCGTGCCGGTGGCCGAAGAGAACGGCTTGATTCTGCCCATTGGACGCTGGGTCATCGAAGAGGCCTGCAGGCAGCAGCGTGCGTGGCTGGACGCCGGGCTCGAGCCGGTGCCGGTAGCGGTGAATCTGTCGGCTCAACAGTTCGTGCAAGGCGATATTGTTGCGACGGTACGCGAGGCGCTGGAACGTAGCCAGCTGCCCGCAGAGCTGCTGGAGCTGGAGCTGACCGAAACCATCTTGATGCGTGATGCGGCGCGGACGCTGGATATTCTGGCCGGCTTCAGCCGTCTCGGCGTCAGCCTCGCCATCGACGATTTCGGCACCGGTTATTCCTCGCTGGCCTACCTGCGGCAGTTCAACGTCGACACCTTGAAGATCGACCGCAGTTTCGTGCAGGGGATTGAGTCCGGTACCGACGACGCCAAGATCGCGACGGCCATCATCGCCCTGGCGCACAGCTTGGGCCTGCGAGTAACGGCGGAAGGCGTCGAGAACGCGGCGCAGCATCGCATTCTGGCCGATCGGCACTGCGACTATTTGCAGGGTTATCTGTTCGGGCGCCCGGAGCCGAGCGAGGTGTTCGAAGCGCGCTTATCGCCGGCCTCTGGCTCGGCGCTTCTACAGCGTTAGGAGTGGAGAGGGCCCGGTAAACCGGGCCCTTGAGCCGAGCGACTGTTAGTAGCCGCCGCCCCCGCCGGAGGAGCTGCCGCCGGAGCCGCCACCGGACGAGCTGC
>JAJUGG010000177.1 GCA_029268285.1 Ectothiorhodospiraceae bacterium
GCCCGGTGCCGAAGTCGTCCAAGGCCAAGCGGCAGCCGCATGCTTTCAGTGCTTCGATCAGGGCGAGGGCGCGCTGGAAATCGGAGATTGCCGCGGTTTCGGTGATCTCGAAGCACAGAGATTCAGGCGCGATTCCGCCATGCTTCAACCGTTCGAGCAGAAAGCGCCTGAAGTCTGCATCGCCGACGGAATGGCCGGACAAGTTGATGGAACAGAACTCGATGCTCCTGCCCTCGGCTTGTCGCTGGCGCAACCAGGCCAACGCCTCATCCACCACCCAGCGGTCCAGTAGCACAGCTAGGCCATACCGCTCCGCTGCGGGCAGAAACGCACCCGGCGAAATGATCTGCCCTTGCTCGTTCACCATCCGCAAGAGCACTTCATAGTGCTGCACCCGGGTCGAATCTCCCAACGCCTCGATCGGCTGCGCGTACAAGCGGAAACGCCCGTCGTCCAGCGCTCGGGGAATCTGCGCGACCCACTCCATCTCGCCGTGACGCCGCACCAGGACGCGGTCTTCCGGGTGATACACGTGAATCCGGTTGCGCCCCTCTTCCTTGGCTGCGTAACAGGCCAGATCCGCCTGACGCAGAAGGTCGGTCGCCGTTTTGCTATGCGAGGAAATCAGGACCACGCCGATACTCACCGCCAGCCGGAAACGCCGCTCGCCCCAGGCAAACTGAAAACTCTCGATCAAGTCGCGCAACCGACTAAGCAGTACCAGCGTGTCGTCAAGCCCTCGCCCCTCCAGGAGCAGCCCGAACTCGTCGCCGCCCACGCGGGCCAGAAGGTCTCGGTGCCCGACCTCCTGTCCCAGCATAGTGCTGAGCTGCCGCAACAGTTCGTCCCCGGCCACGTGTCCGCTGGTGTCGTTGATTACCTTGAACTGATCCAGGTCGATATAACACAGGGTGTGATGGGTATGGTTCCGTTTGGCATCTTCCAGCAGCAGCGCCAGTCTCCGCTCGAACTCGCTGCGATTGAAAAGGCCCGTGAGCGGATCATGCGTCGCATGGTAGGCAAGCTCGCGCGTCAATTCGCGGGTGCGTGTGATGTCCTCGCAGACCAGCAGCAACTGGCGCTCATTCTCGTGCTCGACGCTACGCGCGTTGACGCGCACCCAGAATGCGCGTTCGTCGGAACGGCGAAAGCACAGCTCCCAGCGGTGGACTTCGCCATTCGCGGCCGCGGCTTCCTCGAGCTGTTGCCCGAGGTTCTGCTCGCCCAGCAGGAACGCCTGTAGGGGCTTTCCGACCAACGCCTCTGCCGGCTGCCCAAGACGCTCGGCTCCGAACCGATTCACTGCCAGCAAGGTGCCACCGAGGCTCAGGGAGAAGAACATGGCGGGCAAGTCGTCGTATAGCATGCGGTAACGTTTTTCGCTGGCAGCCAGCGCATGCTCAGCCTGCCGCTGCTCGGATATGTCTCGGGCGATAGCCGAGTAGCGACGAACCACGCCAGGCTCGTCGTAATGTGCCAGCACGACCACGGATACCGGTACTTCGCCAGACGGTCCCTTCAACGCGGTTTCACCCGTCCAGCTACCGTGTCTGCTGGTCGCTGGCAGGATCTCGTTGCTCAGTTGCTCGACGGCCCAGTCCGGCAGGAGATCCACCAAGCGGGAGTCGAGTAAATCGGGGCCCACCCCCGTCAACCGCTGCAGGGCGTCGTTGGCATAGATCAGGCGGCCGTCAGCCTCGACGATAAGCACCCCATCTGGGGTAACGTCCAGAATGTCGGCGAGTCTTCGATGCGCCCGCTCCGCCTCGACCCTGGCGCCGATGTCGATTCCGACTCCCAGTAGATAAGTCCTGCCGCGTCGTGGCATTTTGTGCACAGTAAACAGATAAGGCACCTGCTCGCCGTCCTTGGTGCGCAGTTTGCCCTCGACGTTTACGGCGCCTTCTCGGTAGGTTTCTGCAAGAATGTTCCGAATGCGTTCGCTCCGCGACACATCGAAGAAGTCTTCCAGATAGCGACCGCGCAATTCATGCGCGGTGTAACCGGTGACGCGTTCCAGATTGGCGTTCCAACGCACCAACCGGCGCTCGTCGTTGAAGAGATAGACGATGCCCGGCATGGCGGCCGGGACGGCTTTACGAAATTCCATTTCCTGCCACGGGCACTCCTCTGCACATTGACCCACCGGGCGAACCGGCGCCGCCCGCGTCATGGCACGACATCCTGTCTGGCCGCTCACGTTAGATGATGGCGCCGATTAGCCGCCCTTCAAACACGAAAGCCGAATTTCCAAGAGAACAAGACTGCCGCGCACGGGGGACCGGCGCGGCTAATCCGGGGACGGCCAACCCTACTGGATCAGTGCTCGCGGGTAGCGTGGAACTCGATCTCCGGCCAGCGCTCTCTGGTAAGATCGAGGTTGACCCGCGAAGGCGCGATATACGCCAGCGATCCGGTGATATCGATCGCCAGGTTGTCCGAGGCCTTGCGGCGAAACTCCTCGAGCTTCTTGGGGTCCTTGCTCTCCACCCAGCGCGCCGTGGTCACGTTGACCGGCTCGAATATGCAGTCCACGTTGTACTCATGCTTGAGGCGAAAGGCGACGACATCGAACTGCAGCACGCCTACGGCGCCGACGATGATGTCGTTGTTGTTGAGGGGCCGGAACAGCTGCGATGCGCCCTCCTCGCACAGCTGCTCAATGCCCTTCTGCAAGGCCTTCAGGCGCATCGGGTCCTTGAGGACGGCACGACGAAAGAGCTCCGGCGCGAAATTCGGGATGCCCGTGAACTTGAGCGCTTCGCCTTCGGTGAAGGTATCGCCGATCTGAATCGTGCCGTGGTTATAGAGGCCAATAATGTCTCCCGGGTAGGCCTCCTCGACCTGCTCTCGGTCGCTGGCGAGAAAGGTAATCGCATTGCCGATGCGCACGTCCTTGCCGATGCGCACCTGTCGCAGGCGCAAACCCTTGGTGTACTTACCCGAGCACACGCGCAGGAACGCGATGCGGTCGCGGTGATTCGGATCCATGTTCGCCTGGATCTTGAACACGAAGCCGGTGAAGCTTTCTTCATCCGGCGACACCACGCGTTCGCCGGCGTCGCGCGGAATCGGCGACGGTGCGTACTCGACGAAATGATCCAGCAGCTCGCGCACCCCGAAGTTATTGATCGCGGAGCCGAAAAATACTGGCGTGAGTTCCCCGCGCAGGTAAGCCTCCTTGTCGAAAGCGTTGCTCGCTTCGCGGATCAGCTCGATCTCGTCGCGCAGCTCGGCCGCCATGCTGCCGAAAAGTTCGTCAAGACGCGGGTTATCCAGGCCCTGGATCACTTCACCTTCCTGCACCTTGCCGCTGTGAACGCCGCTAAAGAGGTGCACACTGTCGTTGTAGAGGTGGAAGACGCCTTTAAAGCCCTTGCCCATGCCGATCGGCCAGGTCACGGGCGCACAGCGGATCTTCAGTACCTCCTCGACCTCGTCGAGCAGCTCCATCGGGTCGCGCCCCTCGCGGTCGAGCTTGTTAATGAACGTCATGATCGGCGTGTCGCGCAGCCGGCAGACCTCCATCAGCTTGATGGTGCGGGACTCGACGCCTTTGGCGGAATCGATCACCATCAGCGCTGAGTCGACGGCGGTGAGGGTACGATAGGTGTCTTCCGAGAAGTCTTCGTGGCCCGGGGTGTCGAGCAGGTTGACGATGCGCTCCTTGTACGGGAACTGCATGACTGATGAGGTCACGGAAATCCCACGCTGTTTCTCCAGCTCCATCCAGTCCGAGGTCGCGTAGGCGCCGCTCTTGCGGCCCTTGACGGTACCGGCGAGCTGAATCGCGCCGCCGAACAGGAGTAATTTCTCGGTTAGCGTTGTCTTACCGGCATCAGGATGCGAGATGATGGCGAAGGTGCGTCGTCGCGCGGCTTCTTGGGCGATAGTGCTCATAAAATCCATTAGGGCCGAAAAGGCCGTGATTATATACGAACGAGTGTGATTATGGCCGACAGCCAGCGTCCATTTTGGGAACGCAAATCCTTACAAGCGATGACTACCGAAGAGTGGGAGTCGCTCTGCGACGGCTGCGGCCGCTGTTGTTTGCATAAGCTTGAAGACGAAGACAGCGGCGAGGTCTGGGAAACCCGCGTGGCCTGCAAGCTGCTCGACACGCACAGTTGTCGCTGCAGCGCCTACGCCGAGCGCAAGCGCTTCGTGCCGGATTGCCTCATTCTGACCCCCGACCGGGCGCGCGAGTTCAAATGGCTGCCGGAGACCTGCGCTTATCGACGCTTGGCAGAGGGTAAGCCCCTGCCGCAGTGGCACCCGCTGATTAGCGGCGACCCTGAGGCCGTACACCGCGCGGGCGTATCGGTACGCGACCAAGTGATTTCTGAAGAGGAAATCAATCTTGAGGATCTGGAAGATTACGTCGTGGACGATCAACAATAGCCTTCGGCTTCATCGCCGCATTGCGCCAAACCCTCGACCGCGCTCAGTAGTCGACTCAGGGGCCGCTGTTCTTTCTCAAGCTGCCAATCGAACACGGCATGGAACGCCAGAATGGACTTTACGTAATCGCGAGTTTCCCGGTAACTGATCGTCTCGATCCAGATCGCCGGCGGCAACTCCGGGTAGCGCGCACGCCATTCGGCAACACGCGCGGCGCCGGCATTATAAGCCGCAGTGGCAAATACAACATTGCCTTGGTAGCGATCTAGCAGCTCACGTAGATAAGCGCTGCCCAGCGCCAGATTCAGCTCCGGCTCGAACAGCGCCTGCGGGGACGGAAGCTCGGCATCATAGCGTGCCGCCAGTTCACGCGCGGTGCGCGGCATCAACTGCATCAACCCCAGCGCGCCCGCGCCGGATACCGCGTCGGTACGGAACGTGCTTTCCTTGCGCAGCAGCGCGTAGGTGAGACTGGGATCGAGGCCAAACTCTCCGCTGTAGCGCTCGATTTCATCCCTGTACGGCGTTGGGAAGCGCAGCGCCAGCGCGTCCCGCAAACCGGCCGCATTTGCCGTGGCGATGGCTTGGTCGTGCCAGTTCCAGCGCAAGGCCAGCACGGCAGCCAAGGCCTGCTCCTGCGCCCCTAACTCCCCCACGGCGACTTGCCATTCGCGCCGGGCATCCGTTTTTAGGCCGACCTCCAGTAACTCGCGAGCACGTACGAAGCCGGGCCGCAGAGCCAGTTCCTCCAGCTTCTGCTCGGATACGGCGACCTGTTCTGGATTCATCCGATACTCGCGCCCAAGCCGATCAGCCGCGAGAAAGCCGTAGTATTGACGCTGTTCGGCCAGTGCAGCGTAGATGCTAGCCGCCCGCTCAGGATGATCCATGTGCTCCAGCGCGTGAGCTCGCCAGTACTGCCAGCGTGCATCTTGCCGGCGCTCCGCCGGCAGTGCGTCCAGCGCATTGAGCAGCCGCGGCCAATCCTGACGCGCCAACGCAAGCACGGCCCGCCACTCTTGTACCTCGTCGTCAACCGCTGCCGCAGGCAAGGCCTCCAGCCACTCCAAGGCCTGCGCATGGTGGCTATAGGCGCCCCATAGCGCTAATTCCCGCTGCATGTCCAGCAGCTCATCGTCGCTCAAAAGCTCGCTTTTCGCGCCCAAAGCCGCCAGGCGCTCCAAGGCCAGGTCGGCGCGGTCGCGCCCCAGCAGACGCAGGCCCTGGCGGACAATGTTTTTCGCCAACTCGCCTTGCAGCGGAAACTCGGGGTCAGCCAGCGCACGTGCCGGGTCGCTGGCGACGCGCAACCAATGATTCGCCCACTGTGCGTACTCGCCCTCCAGCGCACGGCTCAGGTGGCGCACCAAGCCGGCATTACCGGCTTCCATCGCCAACAGCGCCCGTTGCCAGATCGCATCGTCATCCAGATAGCCGGTTTCTTGCAGCATGCGGAATACTGGATCGCAGGCCTCGGGCTGGGAGTGACCGACTAGCCACAGCTCCATTGCCCGCGCACGCCAATCCGCGTCGACCGCATCCACAGCTCGCTGAGCGCTCAAGCGATAACAGGCCAAGGCCGCGCCTTGCTGTCCTCGGTCGAGCTGCAGAAACCCTTCCCAATCGCCCCGACGACCTGCCTCCAGCAACCAGGCGTAACGCAGTCGACCCGCAATCGGCAGCTCCTGCCGAGCACGCTCGAAAGCTTCGACCTGCGCGGGATCGAGTTCGGACAGGCGGCGCCGAAGCTCGTAATATTCGAGGTATGGAAACAGCGGATAATCGTCCAAGGAAGCCCGAGCCTGCTCGAGGTCAATGCCGAGACCGCTTTCGACCAGATCCAGCGCGTCCCTGAAGCGCTCCCGCTCACTGACGGCAGCGGCCGCAGCTACGGTAGCCAAAGCCAGAACCAGCGCCAAGGCTATTACCCA
>JAJUGG010000178.1 GCA_029268285.1 Ectothiorhodospiraceae bacterium
CCGACCCCGCGCCGCCCTTGAGCAAGCTTCGACGACTAACGCTCCGCGCCAGAAAGTCATCCTCGTTCCGTTTTTTCTTGGTCATTCGATGCTTCCCTTTGTCGATGCGAAAGATGCAGGAAGTCTCGAATGAATAGATGAAAGAACGGTTAATTAGCGAATTTACTTAAAGCCTAAAAGCTCCTTAATGGAGCAAATCAACGGAATCCTATTGCTCCTATCCCAGAAATTACCGTTTTGGCATTAAGTGATAATAGCTCTTTACCGACCGTCGGCTATACCTGAAGACGGCGGAATACAGGAACACCAAAAATAAGGAGGCAAGGGATGCCCTTCCACAACCTGTGCGCCCTCGCGCGCCACGGACTATTGGCCTTCTCTCTGCTCACGCTTGTCGCCTGCGGCGGCGGTGGCAGCGGGGGCAATAGCGCAGCTCCGCCCGATAACTATAATCCGCAACCTCACGAGCCTCCGCCGGGCGGCGACAATCCGGATCCTGATAAACCTGAGCCCAAAGACCCGGACGAGCCCGACCCGGGCGACCAAGCCTGCGCACCGCATCAATCCGGCAAGCTGTGGGCAGCGCCCAGCGGTAAGCATAAGTCGCTCTATGATGGCCCGGCGCCGCGCCCGGGGCCTGACATCCTTTATTGGGATGCCCCGCGTGCACCTCAGCTCGAGAACACCGGCGTCTGGCAATCACCGCCTATCCTGATCTCCGGCGCCAGCGCCTATCGCTGCGGGGAGTTTCTCTATCAAGATTATCTTTACGATGATCGAGGGGCGAACGCCTTTCTGCCCGATTTGCTGGAGTCGCGGCATCTCTCGGAGATTTTCTCGCGCGCTAACGGCACCTACTCCTACCCCACCGACCCCGTCTATGCCGGCAATGCGGCCGATTTTGTCGAAATCCGCGTGAAGGAATTGAAGGATGCGACCGCTTTTCGAGTGACGCTGAACAGCCTCATCGATCCGGAGCGCGTCGCCTTCACCATCGCCATCGGCGACTCCGGCGAGCCGCGCCCGTTCCCGCACGGAGCCAATGTTTCGGCACCGGCGGAGATGTTCCTGACCGTGCATGGCTATGAAGCCGAGCTACGCAAGTCGGTGAGCTCGCAACCGATCTTCAAGGACGGCGGCCTGCTGAACCCCGACGAGGGCAAGCTGCTGAAGCCTTCCCCCGTCGTGTCGGTGGACCTCGAGCGCCGCCAGTACGACGTGCGCATCCCGCATGAGGCCTGGAAGCCCGGCAAGAATCCGGTTCGCCTCGCCGCCGGCATCGGCCTGTGGGACAAGGAGAAGGGAGAGTATCTGCGTCCGAGTCTTACGCGCAGTGCGAGCAAGCCCGGTGGCGCGGGGCTGCTGCCCAGGCCTGCGGCGTTCTTCAACGTCGCCTTCCGCTTCAACGAACCGATGCCGGATATGGCCATCGCCACCGATGCCCTGCTCGACCCCGCTTGGTGGCGCGAGATGAAGCAGGCGCATGCCTTGCGTAAGGGTGATATCAGCGACTTCCACGTTTGGGTGGACTTCGAGAAGCTGCGCGCGAAAGTCTACGACGATATGTCCGACACGCCGGAAGGCGTCCCGCAAACCGGCCCGATGAACCGCATCTACGCCAGCCATTTCGCGCCAGGCCAGGGCGTAGACTTCTCGGCCAGTTGCTTTGACCGCCTAAGCTTCACTCACAGCGGCGACTGTCACGGCGAGTTCCTCGGTCAGTTGCAGGCCTATGGGGTTTACGTGCCGGAGAAGGAGCCGCCTAAGACAGGCTATGGGCTGACCCTCCTGCTGCACTCGTTGAGCGCAAACTTCAACCAGTACCTGGGGAGCAACCATCAGGCCCAACTCGGCGAGCGCGGTCGCGGCCATATCGTCATTACCCCGAGCGGTCGCGGCCCGGACGGCTGGTATGTGCAGGAAACCGCTGCCGATACCTTCGAAGTCTGGGCCGACGTCGCGCGTCACTATCCGCTCGACCCTGACGTGACGGTGATCTCCGGCTATTCCATGGGCGGCTACGCCACCTTCAAGTTCGCCAGTCGCTACCCGGACCTCTTCGCCAAGGCGCACGCCATCGTCGGGCCGCCAGGGATCGGCATGTGGTTCCCGCCCGGCGAACCCAGCGGCGGCGAAGGCAGCAATACCTATTACCAGCTCGAAAGCCTGCGCAACATTCCAACCTTGATGTGGGTGCAGCTGCTGGACGAACTCGTCCCCTACGCCGGCACCCATAAGCAAGCCCAGCGCTTAGACGAGCTCGGCTACCGCTACCGCTTCGATACTTTCAAGACGGGAGAGCACTTGGTGCTGGCGATCGTCGACGAGTATGGGCCCGCGGTGGAATGGTTGGGCGACGCCGTCGTGGACCGCAACCCGTACCACGTCAGTTACGTCGTGAACCCCGCAATGGATCACCCAGACACCACGCTCGTCGGCGATCATGCGTATTGGTTGTCCGGGCTCAGGGTGCGCGACCAAACCCGCCGCGGCAGCATCGACGCCATCTCGCTGGCAGCCGGGCTGAGCGCCCCCGAAGCGCAGGCTACGACAACACGCCTGGGATTTCTGAACGGCGGCAATCTGTACCTACCGCAGCCCTACGTCAGCAAGGAGAAGACCTGGAGGGAGGCCGCGCCGCAACCGGCGCACGATAAGCTCCGGATCGTTGCCGACAACCTCGCCGAAGTCACGGTGCATCCTAAGCGCGCGGGCTTGAGTTGCAACGCCGCCATTGAGGTCGAGAGCGACGGGCCGTTGCAGGTGAAGCTGGCCGGCTGCGAGCGGGAGCTGATGTTCTGAGCAGGTTCTGCCCCTAGCAGGAGCGACGCCGCGTCACGGCCCCCGTGCCTCGCAGGAGCAAACAGGACGCGCAGTGAGCGTTACTCCATAAGGCGCGTATCACGCACCAGCGCCGGTCTGCTCGGCTGGAACGGTGCGTGATACGCGCCTTACTACCGTGACTGCTTCTATAGGCAGCATTTGCCGTAGGGCGCCATCGCGCAGCATTGCGCCGAACGCGTCTTCTGCCTCGGCCCGACGCGGAAATGCACCCGATAGCCGCGGTCGCGGTACTACAACTCGAGCAAGGCCCGTAGGCGGGACGATCTCACAGTGATAAGTGATCGCACCGGTAGGTCCGACTTCAGTCGGACGTTTTCGGCGCATGCGGCGGCGTCACGATTGCACCCTGCGGGGAAACACTCTCAATAGCCGCGGCCGCGTACGATGGAGCGGCACCTCGCCGGGATCGCAATCTATCGCCCGCTGTGCGGAATCCAGTTCCATCCGTTGACCGCCTTCCTGCGTCGTGCCACATTCGGAATAAATAATTAAAACACCGAATCGGAGGAGAGGCGCATGAAACGCTTTCAGGATCGCATTGCCATCGTCACCGGAGCCGGCAGCGGCATCGGCCGCGCCACCGCCGTTCGCCTAGCCAGCGAAGGCGCCCGTTTGGCGCTGATCGACATCAACGAGGACGGGCTTGCCGCCACCATGGAGGCCCTGCCCGAAGGCACGGAGGTTCCTTGGAGCCGGGCCATGGATGTGGCGGACGAAAGCGCGGTGGAAACCGCGGTTGCCGATATCCTGCGCCATTACGGGCGCATCGATGTGCTCTGCAATAACGCCGGTATCACCGGCGGCGATTATAACGGCGCTACCGAGCAGCAGCTCGAGACCTGGCAGCGCGTGATGGCGGTAAACCTCTATGGGCCGATGCTGTTTACCAAGTACGTCGGCCGTCAGATGCAGCAGCAAGGCGGCGGCGCCATCGTCAATACGGCCTCGGTGGCCGGCATCCGTTCCGGCGCGGGCGGCAATGCCTATAGTGCTTCGAAGGCGGCGCTGATCAATTTCACCATGACCTCGGCCTGTGATTTCGGCGGCTATAACGTGCGCGTAAACGCGGTTTGCCCCGGCCTGATCGAAACCGGCATGACCAAGCCCGTATTCGACTATGCGCGCGCCAACGACAAGGCGCACAAGCTTGGTTCCCGCTGCGAGCTGCGCCGCGCAGGCCAACCGGAGGAGATCGCTGCGGCCATCGCCTTTCTCGCCAGCGACGACGCCAGCTACGTCACCGGCCAGGCCTTGCCGGTAGACGGCGGCAACACCGCGTCGCTCAACATGCCCGGCATGAAGGTTTGACCATGGCCACACCCTCGCCTTTCGTGCGCGGCGCCATGGTGTTTACCGGCGTCCTCGTCAGCTGTGTTGTGATCGCTTTCGGGCGCTTGGCCTACGGCCTCATTCTCCCGTACATGCGCGAGCACCTCGCACTCAGCTATGGCCAAGTCGGCACGCTCGGCACGGTCACCGCGCTCGGCTACCTCGGGCTAGTGATGGTGGCGGGAATCTGCGCCACGCGCTGGGGCGGCCGCCTCACCACGCTGCTGGGTCTCATCATGGTAACCAGCGGCTTCTTCGGCATGAGCCTGAGTTCCGCCTATCCCTGGTTGCTGGCCTACATGGCGCTGCTGGGTATCGGCACGGCATTTACCTATACCCCCATGGTTTCGCTGATCGCGGCCTGGAACCTCCAGCGTCGCGGCCTAGTGATCGGCCTTTTGAGCAGCGGCGTCGGCCTAGGTATGCTGCTCGCGGGGCTAATCGTGCCTCACTTTGCCGAGCACGACGTTGACGGCTGGCGCCTCGCCTGGCGTAGCTTCGGCGTGGTCGGCGTGATCGTGATCGCATTGGTATTCGCCTTTTTTCGCAATCCGCCCGCCGCGGCCGCGGATGCACCGCCGCCCACACGCAGGCTCGATATTTATCGCAATCCGCGCGTGCTCACGGTCGGCGTGCTGTACGGCATCGTCGGCCTGACCTACATCGTGCAGTCCGTGTTCATGGTGAGCTACGCGCTCAGCAGCGGCGTGTCGGCCGCCACGGCAGGCAAGCTCGTAGCCGCGAACGGCCTCGTCGCGCTGGGATGCGGACCAGCCTGGGGCTGGATCTCCGACCGCATCGGCCGCGGCACGGCCCTGATACTGGCGATGTCCGCCGCCACCATCGCCACGGCTATTCCGGTGGTTTACCCCGTGCTGCCGGGCTTTATCGCGCATTATTGCCTGCTCGCGCTGACAATCAGCGGCCTTTTTGCACTGGTTCAAACGGCTGGTACGGAACAAGTGCCGCCGCGGGATTCACCGGTGGCCTTCAGTTACGTCACGCTATTTTTCGCTTTCGGACAGTTTGCCGGGCCTGCCATGGCGGGCTGGTTGATCGATATCAGCGGCTTTCGCGCCGCCTTTCTGTGCACCACGGCGATCATGCTGATTGGCATCGCGCTCACGGTGCAGGTGTGGCGATTCGGCCGCCCCGTAGGTGCCGTGGCCGCATCTCCGCCAACGCGAACGGACTCCAAAGCGGCATGAGCAAGAACGGGGTAGCCTTGGGCGGCGTCTTCGTCGGGCAGCCCAAGCCGCTGGCCGGCGATGGCCGCCTCAGCGCGATCTTTAAGCAGGCGGTGGAAGCCATGCTCAGCCTAACGCCGGACGGCTTGAGCGGGGACGCTCAGGCGGATCTCCGGGTGCATGGCGGACCCGAGCGCGCACTCTGCCACTATCCGGCCGAGCATTACCCGGATTGGGCAGAGCAATTTCCCGCCAACGCGAACGCCTTCCAAGCAGGCGCATTCGGCGAGAATCTATCGACCTACGGCCTGATCGAAGCGGAGGTTCACATCGGCGATATTTTCCGCCTGGGCACCGCCCGGATTCAGGTGAGCCAGCCGCGCATGCCGTGCTGGAAGCTGGGTCATCGCTTCGGCATCGACGAGTTACCCCGAGCGGTTGCGGAAAGCGGCCGCACGGGGTGGCTGTACCGAGTCGTCGAAGCCGGCGAGTTCAGGGTGGGCAGCGAACTCGTTCTTGAAACGCAAGACCCAGCCGGCGTCAGCATCGCCGACATCTGGCAACTCCACCACGAAGCCCGCCCGCTACAGGCACGCTTAGCCGCACTGGCCGAACACCCGGCACTGGCGCAAGTCTGGCGCCGTCGCTTCCAACAACGCCTGGACTGGCTGCGCCGCAGCTAAGGAGTTTATTAAGCGGCGAAACGTCCACACCTCTTTCCTGGCGTGCAACACAGCACACAGGAGGATGCGTGAATAGAAGCAAGTCTCTGGTTATCGGCCTCGCGCTCGGAGGTCTGAGCTTAACCGTCTTCGCGCAGCAAGGCGCTAGCGGGCTGTCGCCCGAAGAAGTCCAAAGAATCGAGGAAACCTTGAGCGAGCTCGGCTATAACGTCGGCAGCGCGGATGGCGATTGGGATCAGCAGA
>JAJUGG010000179.1 GCA_029268285.1 Ectothiorhodospiraceae bacterium
CCAGGAGGGCGAGGCGCTGGTCAAGCGCGCGCCGCTGGTGGATATCGTGTTCGGGCCGCAGACGCTGCATCGCCTGCCGGAGATGTACGACGCCGCGCGGGCGTCGCGCAAGCCGCAGGTGGATGTGAGCTTCCCCGAGATCGAGAAGTTCGACCGCCTGCCCGAGCCGCGCGCGGAAGGCCCAACGGCTTTCGTGTCGATCATGGAAGGCTGCAGCAAGTACTGCACCTTCTGCGTGGTGCCTTACACCCGCGGCGAAGAGGTGAGCCGGCCTTTTGACGACGTTATCGCCGAAGTGGTGGAGCTCGCCGAGCAGGGCGTGCGCGAGGTGAATCTGCTCGGGCAGAACGTCAACGCCTACCGCGGCCCCATGCACGACGGCGCGGTCGCTGACCTGGCGCTGCTGGTGAACTATGTGGCGGCCATCGACGGCATTGAGCGCATCCGCTACACCACCTCGCACCCGCTGGAGTTCTCCGATGCGCTGATCCAGGCCTACGCCGAGGTTCCGGAGCTGGTGAGCCATCTGCACCTTCCGGTGCAAAGCGGCTCGGATCGCATCTTGAGGGTGATGAAGCGCGGCCATACTGCTGCCGAGTATGAAGACAAGATTCGCCGGCTGCGGGAGATCCGCCCGGACATCAGCATATCCTCGGATTTTATCGTCGGCTTCCCCGGCGAAACCGAGGCGGAGTTCGAGGAGACCATGGGCTTGATCGAGCGGGTCGGCTTCGACCAATCGTTCAGCTTTATTTACAGCCCGCGCCCCGGCACGCCGGCCTCCTTGCTGGTGGACAATATCCCGCACGAGGAGAAGCTGCGCCGGTTGCAGCTCCTGCAGGCAACCATCAACGCCAACGCGCGCCGCATCAGCCAGGAGATGGTGGGCACGGTGCAAAAGGTGCTGGTGGACGGACACTCGCGCAAAGACCCGGCCCAGCTCGCCGGTCGCACCGAGAACAACCGGGTGGTGAACTTCCCCGGCAACGCGCGGCTGATCGGCCATTTCGTCGAGGTGC
This sequence comes from Ectothiorhodospiraceae bacterium, assembly GCA_029268285.1. GTDB lineage: Bacteria > Pseudomonadota > Gammaproteobacteria > Nitrococcales > AK92 > JAJUGG01. The sequence continues at coordinate 1,020 of JAJUGG010000179.1, forward strand.
GCATCACCGAGGCCATGCCCAACTCGCTGCGCGGCGAGGTGGTGACCAACGATGCGCCGCTGGAGGCGGCGGGTGGTTAGTCTGCACGTGTGTGCCTATCGCTGTAGGAGCGGCGACCCCGCAGCGAATCACTCTGGGTTTGTGCCGGTGTCATTCGCGGCGAGGTCGCCGCTCCTACAGGAGATGTTCTCAACTCATTTCGAAGCGAGGCATTTTTGAAGGATCATCCTGAAACCCGGGAGTTCACGCTAGAGCCGGTTGATAATCAGCGACTGGCCCGTCTATCCGGTCAATTCGACGAAAACCTGCGCCAGGTGGAAAGCCGCCTGGGGGTGGAAATCAGCAACCGCGGCAACCGCTTCAGCGTCATTGGCGCGGCGGACGCGGTAGACGATGCGGTGCGACTACTGCAGCTTCTGTACAAGGAAGCCGGCCGCGGCGAGATCGGTGCCGAGCGCGTGCATCTGCTGCTGCAAGAGTCCGCGGTGGTGGCGCGCCGGGTGGAAGACCGGCCCGAGCCGCAGGAAGTCATCATCCAGACGCGCAAGATGGAAGTGCGCGGCCGCGGCCCGAGCCAGAAGGCCTACCTGCATAACATCGCGACCCATGACTTAAACTTCGGCGTCGGCCCGGCCGGTACCGGCAAAACTTACTTGGCCGTGGCGTCCGCGGTCGAGGCGCTGGAGTCCGACCGCGCCAAGCGCCTGGTGTTGGTGCGCCCGGCGGTAGAGGCGGGCGAGCGACTGGGCTTTCTACCCGGCGATCTGGCGCAAAAGGTCGACCCCTACCTGCGCCCGCTCTACGACGCGCTGTTCGAGATGCTCGGCTTTGAGCGCGTCGGTAAGCTCATCGAACGACAAGTCATCGAGATTGCGCCTCTTGCGTACATGCGCGGCCGCACCTTGAACAACTCCTTCATCATTCTCGACGAAGCTCAGAACACCACCATCGAGCAGATGAAGATGTTCCTCACGCGCATCGGCTTTGGCTCGACGGCTGTCGTCACCGGCGACGTCACCCAGGTCGACCTGCCGGCGGGCAAGCCCTCGGGCCTGCGCGACGCCATCGAGGTGCTAAAGGATGTCGAGGGCGTGAGCTTCACCTTCTTCAAGGCCCAGGACGTGGTGCGTCACGCGTTGGTGCAGCGGGTGGTGCAGGCCTACGACCGGGCGCGTCCTGCCGAGCGGGCCGACCGATCGTGAATCTCGATTTGGACGTTCAATACGCGGTCGAAGCACCGAACCTGCCCACTGAGGCCGAGCTCGCGTGCTGGGCCGATGCGGCCTTGGAAGGGCGCCGCGAGGAGGGCGAGCTTACCGTGCGTATCGTCGCGCCGGAAGAGAGCCAAGCGCTTAACCGTGACTACCGCGGCAAGGATAAGCCCACCAACGTACTGTCCTTTCCCTTCGAAGCACCGCCCGGCGTGGAGATTCCGCTACTGGGCGACTTGGTCGTCTGCGCCGAGGTAGTCGCGCGCGAGGCCGAGGAACAGGGCAAGGCGCTGCAGGCGCACTGGGCGCACATGATCGTGCACGGCACGCTGCACCTGCTCGGCTACGACCACATCGAGGACGACGAGGCCGAGGTGATGGAAGGGCTGGAAGTGGAGATTCTGGCGGGGTTGGGGTATCCCGATCCGTACGCGTAGAGCGGCCTGACGACTATTGGGGCGGCAACCGGCGCAGGCAGGGGAAACAGTCCTGTAGGAGCGGCCGCCGGCCGCGATCGCCATGGGTAACGCCTGTCGGTAGGTCCGACTAAAGTCGGATCTATAAGCCCTTCGCGGCCAGGGGCCGCTCCTACAGTGGGGCGACCCTTGTCCCGGCGAGGCGACTAGACTAGGAGTTCACCTAGTTGCACGCCCCGGTTAAGCGCGTTTAACGTAACCAGAGCACATCGTTGTACGCATCACCAGCTGAACAAAACGCATTCGGAACCGTCTAACGGGATAACCCTGGAACCGTGAAAAGCGCCTGGTGCAACAAGCGATTTACCCGCCTCACTGCTTCTGCCTTTCTAATTTTGAGACCTGCCGCGTGGCATGGAGGTCGCGCCATTCATGAGTTCTGTAATAAACTCGCGGGCGGGGCGCTCCGCCCGGCAACATGGACTTTTATCCAGCCTCATGAGCGAGGACACATCTAGTCACAGTAGCCAGAAATCCTGGTTCGAACGTTTGAGCCAGGTGCTCGGTGGGAGTGAGCCGAAAGATAAGGACGATCTCCTCGAGCTTCTTCGTGATACTCATCAACGCGGTCTGCTCGATGCGGATGCGTTGGCGATGATCGAGGGCGTGCTGCACGTCTCGGAGCTGCAGGCCCGAGACATCATGATCCCACGCTCCCAGGTTACGGTGCTGCCGCGGGTCAATGACCCGAGAGAGCTGCTGCCGACCATCGTCGAAACCGGCTATTCTCGCTTCCCCGTCGTCGGCGAAAGCCGCGATGACGTCATCGGCATCCTCATCGCGAAGGACCTTCTGCGTTATTTCGGCGACGACGCCGGCGAGTTCAACATGCGCGAACTGCTGCGTCCGGCGCTGTTCATCCCCGAGAGCAAACGCCTTGACGCGCTGCTCAAGCTGTTCCAGGAAAGCCGCAATCACATGGCGGTGGTCGTGGACGAATACGGCGGCTTGGCGGGGCTGGTGACCATCGAGGACGTGATCGAGCAGATCGTCGGTGAGATTGATGACGAGCACGACTTCGACGAAGACACCTACATCCTCCAGCACGAGCACGGCCACAGCATCGTTAAGGCGCTGACGCCGATCGAAGACTTCAACGAGCACTTCGGCACCGATCTCAGCGACGACGAGTTCGATACCATCGGCGGCCTGGTTGCGCATAGCTTCGGCCATGTGCCGCGGCGCGGCGAGGCGGTGGCCATAGGCCGGCATCGTTTTCAGGTAATCCGCGCCGACAATCGCCGCATCCATCTGCTCATGGTTTCGGACGTGACGGAAAGCGAGGCTGTCAGTGCACACTGACGGCCGCCTCGTTCAATGATCCCACACCCAGCGGAAACTTCTGTGGGCGGGCCGCTCGCTCGCCTGCTCGCCTCCAGAGTCGGGCTGTTCCTGGCGCTTCTCGCGGGCGTCCTGCTGCCGCTCGCGTACGCGCCCATCGATTGGGTATGGTTGAGCCTGCTGTCGCCGGCGCTGCTGTTCGCGATCGCTGCCGCGGCACCGCTCAAGCGCGCGCTGTGGGCGGCCTATTTGTTCGGGCTCGGCTATTTCACTGTCGGCACGTCCTGGGTCTTCGTCAGTATCAGCCGCTACGGTACGGGGCCGGTGGTGGCGGCGGTGGTGACTACCATCTTCATGGCCGTGCTCGCCCTGTTCCCCTGGGCTGCGGTTTATATTGGCCGCAAGCTGCGTCCGCAGCGCGACGGTCTGCTGCTGTGGTTGGCGTTTCCCCTGGCGTGGCTGCTCGCTGAGTGGGTGCGCAGCTGGCTGCTGACGGGGTTTCCCTGGCTGCTGCTCGGCTACAGTCAGACCGATACATGGTTGGGGCATTTGGCGCCGGTAACCGGTGTTTTCGGCATCAGTTTGGTGGTGGCTATCTTGGCCGGCGGGCTGGCTTGGCTGCTGCTGCGGCCGAGCGTTCGCAGCGGCGCTGCCTTTGCTGTTGCTTTCGTCGTCGCCATCGGCGGCAGCCTGCTATTAGCGCGCGATTGGACGGAGCCCTCGGGCGAGCCGCTGAGTGTGGCGCTCCTGCAGGGCAATATCGAGCAGGACAAGAAGTGGTCGGCTGATTATTTCGAAACTACGCTGCGTCGGTACTGGGCCTTGAACGCCGAGCATCTCGGGGCGGACATCATCGTCTGGCCGGAGGCCGCCATTCCGGCCTGGTATCACCAGGTCGAGGACAATTATCTCGCGCGCGTGCTCGAGCGCGGGCGCGAGGCCGGTAGTTCGGTCGTGATGGGCATTCCCGTGCTGGAGCCGGACAACAGCGCCTATAACGCTGTCGTCAGCTTGGGCGAGGCGCCGGAGTTCTACCACAAGCGCCATCTGGTGCCCTTCGGCGAGTATCTGCCGCTGCGTAGCATTTTCGGCAACCTGCTCGATATTCTCGGCGCGCCGATGTCGGACTTCAGCGTCGGCCAAGGCGTGCCGGAGCCCATCACCGCGGCGGGCGTGCCGGTCGGTGCGTCGGTTTGCTACGAAGCCGCCTTCGGCGATGAGATCGCGGCCGTGCTGCCGGCAGCCGAAATTCTGGTCAACGTCAGTAATGACGCCTGGTTCGGCGACTCGCTCGCGCCGCATCAGCATCTGCAGATGATGCGCATGCGGGCCATGGAAACCGAGCGCGAGGTGCTGCGGGCCACCAACACCGGCATCACGGCCATCATCGATCACCAGGGGCGTATTAGGGCAAGCACGCCGCAGTTCGTGGAAACCAGTCTCACCGGCCAAGCGACGCCGCGACAGGGGGCGACGCCCTATGTGCGGTGGTTGAATTATCCGGTGCTAATCGTGGTGTTTGCGGGGCTTGTGGCGCTGTTGGGCTTGCGTTGGCGGCAGCGCCCATCGTAGCCGAGTCGGTTGTCCATGAAGAATCGCGGCTGGCGGCCGCTCCTACGGTGGAGCAGTACGCCCGCGTTCTGTAGGTTCGACTTCAGTTGAACGTGGTGGGTGCCTACCCCAGAGGATAATTCGCTGCGAGGTCGCCGCTCCTACGGAAGGTGGATAAACGCCTGTAGGAGCGGCGACCTCGCCGCGAATTTTCACGGTCTCGGTAGCGCGTCCTTCGCGGCCAGGAGCCGCTCCTACAGGTGTTCTAGCCACTATTGTAGGAGCGGCTGCCGGCCGCGTGTTCTTAGCCTTCTTCAATCTACGGCAGGTTAAGCCCAAAGCTTATGTAGGCGCTGTGCATGTCCTTTGGGTCGATGTCGTCGGTCATCAGTGCCACATAGTAGCGGTGATTGCCCAGCCGTAGCTCGAAGCCTTCCGTGTCGGGCCAGTACAGTACCCGAGTATAGGGGGTGCCGAAGCCGAGGCCGTACAGGCACTCGCCGTACTGGCACAGCAGGCGGCCCTTGCCTTCGAACGGCCCGGTGATGGTCACGCCCGCATTGAGGTCGAAACGGGGCTCAAGGTCCTGGGTGTGGTCTTTTTCGCCCATGACGCCGACAAGGCCGCCGATACCCTCCGCCGAGAAGCCCTCGGCGTTGGTGTAAGGCGCATCATCCCAATGGATTTTGCCCAGCAGGTCGACGATCTTCAGCGAAACGTCG
>JAJUGG010000180.1 GCA_029268285.1 Ectothiorhodospiraceae bacterium
CGGCCCGCAGTTCTGTTCCATGAAGATTACGCAGGAAGTACGCGATTATGCCCAGGCGCGCGGTATAGAGGATGCGCGGGCGGCGTTGACCATGGGGCTGCGGGAGAAGGCGGAGGAGTTCGCCACGTCGGGCGCGGACTTGTACAAGCCGGTGTAGGTGTGCTGCGTGCCGGGCCGAGAAGCTGCGCGCGCTCGGCGCGCCCTTCAGCGCTGCATCATCAAGCCGACGGGCTTCAGCGGCTCCACATGATCGCAGACGATCTTGATGGTCACCATGATCGGCACGGCCAGCAGCGCGCCGATTACGCCCCACAGCCAACCCCAGAAGATCAGGCCCAGGAAGATCATGATCGGGTTCAGTGCGAGGCGCTTGCCGAGTATGCTCGGAGTAATGAGCTGACCCTCCAGCGTCGTGAGCACGAAGAAGGTCGCGGGTCCCAGTATGATCTGGGGCGCCGTGTCGAAGCTGATGACCGAGACAATGGCCAGCACCGCCAGAGTGATCGCCGGGCCGAGATAAGGAATGAAGTTCAATATGCCCGCCATGACGCCCCACAGGACCGGATTGGGCAGGCCGATCAGCATCAGCGCAATGGTGGTGATAATGGCCAGAGCCGTGTTGATAACGGCGTACGTAAGCAGGTAAGCCGATATTTCGCGTTGCAGCGTATGGGCAATTTCCATGGCCCGGCGCTTGTCGCTCCAGGTCGGCAAAGCGGTGATGCTGTTGCGTATCATGAGCTCGCCCGCGGCCATGAAGAAGTACAGCAGGAAAACCGTCATGGCTGTGCCGCCGACGACGGTGCTTATTTGTTCCATTGCAGTATCGCGCAGCGTTTCGCCTTCGATTCTTACCAGCGGCGGCTCCTCACCCGCCTGCGCGAGATCCTCGACCTTGGAGGCGGCGGCGTTGACTTCCTCGACGGTTTCTTGCAGCGGTGCCACCTTGGACTGCAGTTCGCGCATCACGCCGGGGGCTTGCTGCATCCACTCGCCCGCCGGCCCGCTCAGGAAATAGACCGCGGCAGCCAGTATGGCGAGCAAGCCGAACACTACAAGCCCCGAGCCGACGGCTTGCGGCAGGCCGAGGCGATGCAGGCCCTGAACGATGGGGCTGAGCAGCAGGGCAAGCAGCAGCGCCAGTACCACCGGCAACAGGAAATCCTTTGCGAAATGCAGGGTATACAAAGTGGCCAGGACGGCTAGCGCAGTCAGTGCCCAGGAGCGTATGCGGCCGGAGGGGGCTTCAGGGGAATCCATGAGGGCTCCATGCGGCCTTAAGAGGGGTCGCTATTGTCGCGCGAAGGTTGCAGCAGCGAACGTGTTGCCGGGAACTCAAGATTCCGGCTGAGGTGCCGGATGACTTGGAGCATTCCCAGGCCGCACAGCGCGTTGAGTACCGTCAGAACAAGTAGGATCGGTAGCAGCGGCCGACCCGACGCCACCAGCGCGAAGGCCGCGCTTGCCTGTGCCAGCAGCCAGGTTGCCGTAAATAGCATTGCCGCAACACAGGCGGCAAACACGATGCCGCCCACACTACGTCCCGCCTGCCGTGCCTCCAGTGCAAGAACAGGCAATCCCTGCGACCAGAGGCGATAGAGTCCTACCCCCAGCGCGATGGTTTGCTCTAGCGGTCCGTTACCGGGGCGAGGCTGGGGCGCGCTCATGCGAGCGCTACCTCGCTCAGGGTGGGCAGCACCTCCTTGGCCGTCCGCACGTGGAGCGGAAGTATCGGCGCGCAGGCGCTAAGGCGGCGAGTCTGGGAACAAGTCATGTACGTGTGCCCCCTGGCGGCGCCATGGCATTGCCGGATGCCGGGCGTAGCAAAACGGCCCGGCGCCGAGGGCGCCACGCGTACGTAACAGGATCATGAAGCAAGGGTGTCGCTAATGGCCGAGGTGGGGCCTGCGGCAGAGATGATCAAGCCGCCGCGCTGAGCGGCGGCTTGATGTAAAGCATGAAAACGATCAGCCAGGCAGCGCACGGGGAGAGGCGCTGAGCAGGCGGATCATTCCCGCAACAGCAGGAAGAAGGCCCCGCTGCCGCGTCGTATGTGCAGCAGCAAGCGGCCCGGGCTCTGCCGCACGAGCTGGCGGAACTGAGCGAGATTGGCGACGTTCTGGCGATTGACGGAAAGAATGATGTCGCCCTCGCGCAAGCCGGCCTGATGCGCCGGGCTTCCGGCCTGGATGCGGCTAACCCCGACGCGCTCCACCGTTTGGCCCCGCTCCTTGGTTTCGAGCATGCCGAACTCGGCGCCTTGCAGGCGTGGCGTAACGTCGCCGGCCTGCGCCACTTGCATATCCTGCGCCTTGATGGTCGGCTTGACGGTCAGTTTCTTGCCGTTTCGCAAAATGGTTAGTTCGACCGCCTCCCCGACGCGCATCAGGCCGATGCGGTTGCGTACGCCTGCGACCCGCTTTACCGGTACACCGTCGATAGCGACGATGACATCGCCCGGCTGCAGGCCGACATCGGCGGCGGGTGAGTCCGGCATTACGCTGGCAATCAGCACGCCCTCCTGCGAAGCGATATCCAGCGCCTCTGCGAGATCCGGCGTGAGCGCCTGAATGGAAACGCCTAGCAGGCCGCGTTGTACTTCGCCATGTTCGATCAATTGCTCGAGTACCGCGGTGGCCATCCAGGCCGGAATGGCAAAACCGATGCCGATGTTGCCGCCGGCGGGCGACAGGATGGCCGTGTTGATGCCGACGAGTTCTCCGCGCAGGTTGATCAACGCGCCGCCGGAGTTGCCCGGATTGATCGAGGCGTCGGTCTGGATGAAGTCTTCGTAGCCCTCGATGCCCAGGCCGCTGCGCCCGAGTGCGCTGACGATGCCGGAGGTGGCGGTCTGGCCAAGGCCGAAGGGGTTGCCGATCGCGATTACAAAGTCGCCTACCCTGAGTGCGTCGGGCTCGGCAAAACGAATTTCCGTGAGCTTCACATCATCGCGCGTGATTTTCAGCACGGCGAGATCCGTCTCGGGGTCCGAGCCCACCACCTCCGCATCCATTTCAATGCCGTCTACCGTCGTGACGGTGATCTTCTCCGCGTTGGCGATGACGTGGCTATTGGTTACGACATAGCCTTGCTCGGCGTCCACGATGACGCCCGAGCCCAGGCTCTGCGTGGGGCGCTCGCGCGGCAGCTGGCCGTTCGGGCCCTGGAAGAAGCGTCGGAAGAAGGGGTCGTCGAGTAGCGGATGCTGCTGTACGGTGACGCGGCCGCGCGTGGCGATATTCACTACGGCGGGCGTTACACGCTCGAGCAGAGGGGCGAGCGTCGGCAGCTTCTGGCCGTCGACCATCTCGGGCAACTGCGCGAAAGCGCCGAAGGGTGCAAGCAGCAGGAGCATCGCGCAGAAGAATAACGATTTTATCGGTTTCATTATGGTCGTCTTCCTCTTAGGATCGGGCAGCGCTTTTTGCATCGGCGCCGCATCACTTACAGCCGGCGTGCTGCTCGTGTCGAAGCCTGCGGCACCGAGCAGCACCGTCAGATTATCTAGACGCGATCGCTACACCGAGGTTCCATGGCAGCAGCTAAATTTTCAGGCCTGGCTTGAAAAAGCCTCCTCCGGCTGGTATAACGTTCCGCCTTTATTGACTTTACTCGCAGCAGTACGCTTGCTCGGTTAGGAGCCAGTTCCATGTCCAAGGTCTGTCAGGTGACGGGCAAGAGCCCCCGCACGGGAAACAACGTTTCTCACGCACATAACAAGACGCGGCGCCGTTTTCTGCCGAATCTGCATTATCATCGCTTCTGGGTGGAAAGCGAGCAGCGCTGGGTGCGGCTGCGGGTTTCTTCCCATGGCATGCGCATTATCGACAAGCACGGCATCGAAAAGGTGCTCGCGGACCTGCGTAGCCGCGGCGAGAAGGTCTAAGGAGTTTAACGATGCGCGACAAGATCAAGCTCGTATCGACTGCCGGTACCGGTCACTTCTACACGACCGACAAGAACAAGCGTAATACGCCGAACAAGCTCGAGTTCAAGAAGTACGATCCGGTAGTGCGTAAGCACGTCCTCTACAAAGAGGCCAAGATCAAGTAAAGCGAGGCTTGCTCGCTTCTGCCAAAACCCGCCGCTCAAGGCGGGTTTTTTGTGCCTGCATTCTGGGCGTACGGGGTGCTGTGTGGAGCAGGCTTCTAGCCGGGCGGCTGAAGCCAGGAGAGTATGCCGCCGGCCGCTCCACGTGCTTCTGCTCTGTGGAGGCGGCCGGCCTGCGTAAAGGGCTATGCTGTCGCCGGCTGCAGCGTGTAGCCGCGAATTTTATAAGAGAAATCTCGTAGCGCCTGGATGCCGCTCGCTTCGGCCTGGGCGCACCAAGCTTGCAGAGCGCGGCACAGTGCTTCGTGCGTGGTGGTCGAGCGGTCCCAGACGCTCTGCAGGCGCTGGCGATATTCGTACACCACTTTGAGCCGCTCGCTGGCGCTGAGAACGCTGTCGAGCTTTTCCCGGCCACGTTGATCGATCAGCTTTTCCTGGCGCGTAAGGACTCGACGCGCACGCCGCAGTAGACGTTTGGAGCTGCGATCGAGGCGGCGACGCTCCTCGTTGAGGATCGGGCGTACTACTTCGCGGGTATAGCTAGCCAGCACGTGCAGGCGGTTGGTAACCACAGCCGTTGCTGTGTCCTTGTCCACCTCCGGCTTGGGCTCGGCGATCACTGGCTTGGGCGCGACCCGCTTGACCCGCGCCAGTCCGAGGCGCTCCAACAGCCGGATGTAACCCCAGCCGAGATCGAATTCCCACGGCTTGCTGGAGAACTTCGCCGAGCTCGGGAAGGCGTGGTGGTTGTTGTGCAGCTCTTCGCCGCCGATGATTAGCCCGATCGGCGAGATATTGGTCGAGGCGTCGGCGGGCTCGTAGTTGCGATAGCCCCAGTAATGGCCGATGCCGTTGATGACGCCGGCAGCCCAGAACGGGATCCACACCATCTGCACGGCCCAGATCGCGAGCCCCGCCACACCGAATAGCAGCAGGTCGATGCCCAGCATGAGCACTAGGCCAAGCCCGTTGTAGCGGCTGTAGAGCTTGCGCTCGATCCAGTCGTCCGGTGTACCGTGGGCGTATTTGGCGACTGTTTCAGCCTTGGAGGCTTCGCGTCGATAAAGCCCGACCCCGCCCCATAGGACGCGGTTGATACCGGCCACCTGCGGGCTGTGCGGGTCTTCTTCGGTTTCGCAGCGCGCGTGATGCTTGCGATGCACCGCGACCCACTCGCGCGTCACCATGCCGGTGGTGAGCCAGAGCCAGAAGCGGAAGAAGTGCGCCACCGCCGGATGCAGGTCCAGGCCGCGATGCGCCTGGTGGCGGTGGAGATAAACCGTGACGCTGATGATGGTCACGTGCGTGAGTGCCAGTGCTACGACAACGTAGCCCCAGAGCGGAAGTTCGAACAAACCGGTCAACATGACTCCTCGACTCGAATGGACCCGGCGAAACCATAAGGACGGCGTGCCGGGAGGCCAAGTCGGTTAGGCGCGATTTACCTCGGCCGCCGACATGCGTATTCTTGTAGTAAATGTAGGTTTATTGCTGCGTTTTCCAGCCAGGCCGGAGCCGCAGACAGGCCACAGCCTAAACTAAAAACAAGCTTTATGCGCGGTCGGCCCGCCGGGAATATCCGAGTGCCGATGCTTGCAGCGCCGCAAGCGTACGTGCCGTTAAACAACAGGCTCTGCATGAACGAAGTCTTCGTTGCCCGCCAGCCCATCTATGACCGCGACCTCAAGGTCTACGCCTATGAACTGCTGTTCCGGCACGCGAACGTGCCGACGGCCGAGTTCATAGACGGCGACCAGGCGACCTCCCAGGTCATTCTGAACGCCTTTACCCTCATTGGTCTGGACCACCTGGTCGGCAACCGTAAGGCCTTCGTCAACATGACCCGCGGCTTTCTGACCGCGGAGCGCCCGATTCCGTTCCCGGTCGACCGAGTGGTGCTCGAGGTGCTGGAGGGGGCGAACCCCGATGACGAGCTGCTGGACGCGCTACGGCGCTTGTCGAGGCAAGGCTACACGATCTCCCTGGATGATTTTGTCTACGATCAGCGCCTGCTGCCGCTGGTCGAGCAGGCTGACATCCTCAAGATCGAACTCGGTGAAGTCGCCGATGCCGACTTGCCGGGTATGGTCGAGCGGCTACGCAATTACAACGTCAAGCTCCTTGCCGAGAAAATTGAAACCCACGAGCAGTTCGAGCGGTGTCGGGAGCTCGGCTTCGACTATTTCCAGGGCTATTTTCTCGAG
>JAJUGG010000181.1 GCA_029268285.1 Ectothiorhodospiraceae bacterium
CATAGGCGGGCTTGAGCGAATAATACCGGCCACCCTGTTCGAGCCCGAATTGGAAGGCGATGGCGCGCCCGTCCAGCCGTAGGAAATACAGCGACAGCCTTCCCTCATTTGCCGCGCGGCGGGCGAGGTCCGTGTAGAACCCCTGCGTAGCCGGATCCAGCAGTATCGCTGTGCCCCGGTCGCCTTTCCACCCGCTTGACTCCAGCCGCAAACCTTCCGCCAGAGCCGTATCGAGCTCTTCGGGCGCGCTTACTCTTTGCACGGTAATCTCGCCCAGCTCTTCAAGTCGCTTCCAGCGTCGCTTGAGGTTCTTGCGCAGATTGCGGCTCAAGCCGCGCGTTAAGGTATCCATGTCTTCGGGTAGCGGGAGATAAGGCGCGCTGCGTGTCACACTCCGGCCACAGGGCATCCCGAGCCGCTCCGCCGCAGCGACGAGCGCGCTCGCCGCACCCTGCTGTGGCACGTCGCGCAGGCGCAATAAATCCCAGCTGCGGTCGGCAGCTAGATGCGCTAGGAAAGCCTGGGCCGCCGCCGCCGGGTCGCGCGCGAGCATGTCGAAACGACTGGAGTGAGGGTTGGCCGGTGCGACCAACTGCCTGAGGGGCACGCGATAAAGCGGTGCGCGCCGCTCCAGCAAGGGCAGCACCGCATCGAGACAACCGTCGGCACCACGTAGCACGAGCACACGCAAGTCGGCTTCGGGCGCGAAGTACTGTAACCAAAGACGCAAGGTATCGTGCCGATAGAACGGCTGGTCATCGACCTCCGCCACCAATGCGTTCCATTCGTTCTCGAGCGCTAGAAACCGCCCCAGGTCATTCAGCTCCACCAAATCCCCGCCCGGCGACCAAGCCTCTGCGACCTGCCCCATGCGCAACGACTCCCTGCTGCCTGATGACGAATTGCGACGAGTTCTGTCCATCCGCCGCAATAGGGCTCAATCAGTTCTTTAGCAACCACTAACCAACAGGGAATGTCTGTAGCAGCAGCTTCCTCCCGGCATATGCACAAGGCTGGTTAGGCAACACAAAAAAAGCCCGGCAAAACCGGGCTTGGAGGGCACGGTGAAGGCCTACTGACGAATGCCTTCGATGAAGAACTGCAGTTCCATGGTTTCTGCCGCGGGCCCGAGGTCGTAATCAATCCCCCAATCGGCCTGCCTGATGGTAGTGGTGCCGACATAACCGCGGCGGTAACCGCCCCAAGGATCCTCGCCAGCGCCAATGAACTCCACATCTACTTCAATGGGCTTGGTTTCGCCGTGCAAGGTCAGGTCCCCGTGCAGCGTGCCGCCCTCGCCTTCCGGTTCGAAGCGCTTGGACTTGAACGTGGCGACCGGGTACTTCTCGACGTGGAGAAAGTCCTCGTTGCGCAAGTGCTCGTCGCGTTCGGCGTGGTTGCTGTCTAGGCTGGCAGTCTTGACCGTCACCTCGACCGAATTGTTCTCGGGCTTCTCGGCGTCGTACGTAAAGCTGCCTTCCATCTCGTTGAAGCGGCCCTTCAGGATGCTGAAGCCGAGGTGAGAAATGCTGAACTCGATAAAGCTATGGGTAGGATCGAGTTCGTAAGTTTCCGGCGCCGCCAGGGCTTGGGTCGAAACGGCCAGCGCACCGCTGAGGGCAAGTGCCGTAAAAGCACGGAATGAACGCATCATGTATCTCCTTGAGTGTCGGGTCAGCAGAACCGTCATGTGTAGGCGTCGTTGCAGAGGAGCACATAGTGCCTGAGGGCCTACCCGAGCAACCTCGCCACGCCTACGTGTGTGTCGTTCCCTATGCAGACAGCCTAGCGCTTTCTCGGCTGGGGACAATATTCGGCAACGGAAATACATTGCACACAGCTGCGAAACAATAAAAAGCATTTAGCTATCGTAAAGATAAGAACAATCTATTTTATATATGTCAAAACAATTTGTAGGCTTTAGCACTCCACAGCCCTACCGCCACTAACAATAACGAGGAAAAACCAAGCATGCGTCCCGATCTTGCCCAATACGCGGAATTCTGCTGGCGCGTCGTCGCTGAAACAGGCCAGACGGCTGCCGATGAAGCGGCGTCCGAGGAAATTGTCTTAGTCTGTCGTCCCTACCTGGAAGCCGTCGGCGACGCCTCAACGGCCGACCGTTGAGCACGGCGCGTCAGCGGGCCTGCCTTTTCCAGCGCAGGAGCACGAAGCCGCAAATCACGCCCGACAGGACAAGATTGAGCAGATACGGCGCACGCGGCATGAACTGATACAAACTCATGCCGACGAAGGGCGCCAACATCACGCCGATGGCGCCAGTGGTATTCATCAAACCCGCGACGGCGCCCTGCTCGTTCCACTCCACCGCCAGGGAGGCCCCCGCAACCGTACCCGGACGCACCAGTCCAAAGCTCAGGCCGAGCAATACCATGGCCAGGAAAAGCGCGGGATAGCTGTTGCCGACAATCATCAACGTGAACCCGGCCAAGCCTACGGCGCCGCCCGCTCCCATCAAAGTCCAAGGAGACGGTTTCAGCAGCCGGATCACGACGAGCTGCACGAAGAGTCCGGCAGCGGCGGTACCCATCAGCGCGAACCCGACCCAGCGCGCGCTCTCCGCGACCGGCATGCCGAGCACGTCTATCGCATAGAAGCCCACTGTCTGCATGGTGGTCGATTGGCATATCCCCAGTGCGATGCCGATCAGCAGCAAGGGTAGAACGCGCGGGTCGCGCGGGCTCATGCGGCGCGGCAACGGCCCTCTGCCGGCTTCGGGACTACGCTGTTCGGGCAGCCGCAGACCGACCCAGAGAGCGCTTAGAACACCAAGGGCCGCAACCACGTAAAACGGCGTCAACAAGCCGAAGACCAGCAGCAAGGACACCGCGCCCGGCCCTATCGTTACACCAAGCCCGAAGCCCGCACCCTGCAGCGCGATTTGCGAGGCGCGTTCCTCGACTGATGTCCGGTCGGCCACATAGGCCTGCGCGGCTGGTACTGTCGCCGAACCGAAAAAGCCGAATACCGAACGCGCCAGGATCATCGCCGCATAAGCCGGCAGCAAAGACAGCCAGCCGGCGAGATTAGCCTGCACGACCAGACCGAACGCGGCCATGGACACGGCATAACCCAGCAAGCCCATGAGAATCACCGGCCGGCGCCCCCACACATCGCTGCGCTGGCCCCAATAGGGGCTGAACACCACCCAAAGTACCGCCGATACGGCAAAAATCGCCCCAACCTGGATTTCCGACAAACCCATGCTGCGCGCGACCGGCGGCAGCAAGGCAAACATCAGCGACTGCCCCATGCCGACACTGATGAGCGCCGTGAACAGCAGCAAGAACGCCCCGCGATGCGGGGCGTTTGCAGGGGATGAGCTTTGTCGTCGATGTCTCACAGCAATATTCGATTCAGCAACGGGCTAGGGGCGGCGCGATGCTTGCAGGGTTCAGGCCGCGTCACCACTGTAAGCGATGTCGGGACACGAATAGTCAGCACGATTCCCGTACCAGTCCATAGGATGACCGCCGTCTGTGTCAGCGCCGCCCACTGCATTACGCCTTCGAGAACACATCATCGAGCTTTCCATCGCAGTCGTCTTGATTCTGGCGCTGCTGGGGCTGGTTGGATGGTTCTGGAATGTGCCGCCGCTCCTGCAACCACTCGCTAAATTCGCAGCCTTGCAGCCTTGGACGGCCATGGAATTCATTATACTCGTCGGTGCCTTCTTCTGCCTGCGGCAAAGTTGGCTGAGGGCAACGCGGGTACTGGCGGGGGCGATCATCTTCATCGCCCTTGCCGCCGTAACGCAGCATCTATTCCGCTGGCACAACCCGGAGCGGATTCTGGAAAGCACCCCGGCCATAGGCCTGCCCACGAGCTATTGGGCCGTCATGGCGGCCAACGCCTCTGTCGCCTTCGTCCTCTGCGCCACGGCTCTGATATTTCTCACCATCCCCCGCAGCCGCTTTCCGATGCTGCGCTGGGCGGGTGGGTTCTGCGGTGCTGCGGTCTGTGTCCTGACGCTGGTCAGCTTGGTCTGGACGCTCAGCCAATGGGATGCGCCCGACTTCTCCACGCTCAGCATCGACATGTCGCTGCAGGCGATCATCGCTTTCCTGCTGTTTGGGCTGGCGCTGATATTGTCGGCATGGCGTCAGCTGCTGCCGCGCTGGCGGCACGGACGCTGGGTGGGCGCGCTACCGACCATCATCGGCACGGTGACCATCGCCTTGGTCAGCGTGGCTTGGGAAAACCTGGAAAGGCACGAACACGAGAACATTCGCGATATCAGCAGCGCCGAGCTGCAAAAAGTCAGCCGCACCCTACGGCTGACCAACGAGGAAGCCCGCGGGCGCATGTTGCGTTTCGCCAACCGCCTGGCTCGCGACGGACAAGTCGACCGCTTGGAATGGCATCGCGACGCCCAGGATCTACTCGAACATGCCTCTTACAGCTTGCTGGCTCGGGCCGATGCGACTATGCAAATCGTGCAGAGCGTTCCCGCTGATTACTTCGACGATATCGCCACAGGCCGCTTGAATAACGATCCGGTGCACGCTGACGCCATGACCGTCATGCGCAGCTTCGGTGAAGCGGTATCGCCGCCGCTGCGCCTGCCCAACGGCGCGCTGGGCGTTTATCTCTATACACCGATCTGGCAGGGCGACCACCTGGCCGGCGTGCTGATCGCTGCCATAGGTTTCAACGATGTCGTTCAGCGTATGCTCCAGCCGACGCTGGAGCGTGGCTATGCCGCGTCGGCAAGCTACCAAGGCCGATATCTGTTCGCCTCCAACCCCGAGCACTCTCCGCCTCCGGGGCATATCGTCAGCGACGTACTGCCCGCGCCTTTCGCCGATTGGAACCTGCAGCTATGGCCCACGCCGCAGCTGTTGATGCAGCAGTATTCGCCACTGCCTGCCGTCATACTATCCCTGGGTACGGCGCTGGCCGTACTGCTCGCGCTATCGCTACGCACCGGCATCAAGCTCACCTCGACGCTGCAGGAAGTGGAGCACCTCAACACCGACCTCGAGCGGCGTGTGGCCGAGCGAACGCTGGCACTGCAGGAGGAAATCGCACAGCGCAAAGGCCTCGCCGAGCGGCTGGCGCACCTGGCCATGCACGACTCGCTCACCGAGTTGCCGAACCGGGTATTGTTCCAGGAACATCTGGAACAGGCGCTGGCCCAGGCCTTACGTAGCGGTAATCCCGGGGCCGTCATGTTCCTCGACGTCGATCACTTCAAGCAGATCAACGATACCCTCGGCCACCAACTCGGGGACCAGATGTTGATCGAGTTCGCGCGGCGGGTCCGAAGCGCGGTACGTAAGGGCGACGTGGTCGCTAGGCACGGCGGCGACGAGTTTCTCGTGCTGGTGCAAGACCTGGAGAAGCCGGAGGATGCCGCCGCCATCGCCGAACAGATCCTGCGTGCCATGGAGCCGCCGGTGCATCTGGGCGCGCAGACTCTGGAGATCGGAACCAGTATCGGTATCGCCATGTTTTCGCTGGAGACACCGAAGCCTGAGGTGCACATCAAGCACGCCGACGCAGCGCTGTACCAGGCCAAGCTCGCCGGCCGCGGCTCGTATGCCTTTTATTCCGAGGCTCTGCAACAGGAGATACGCCGTCGCGCGACGCGCCGGCAAGAACTCAAGCATGCCATCGAACACGACGAGTTGGTCGTGTACTACCAGCCTCGCGTCGCGCTCAACGGCCGCAGCCTGGTGGGCGCCGAGGCCCTGGTGCGCTGGCAGCGCCCTAGCGGCGAGTTGGTGATGCCGGGCGAGTTTATACCGGTGGCGGAAGAGTCCTCGCTGATCGTCGATCTCGGCGAGAAGGTAATCTGCAGGGTTATCGAGGATATACAGGCATGGCAGCGCAACGCTCAGCCCACGCCGTTGATTTCGCTCAATCTGTCAGCCAAGCAGTTGGCCGGGCGTGCAACGGTGGAAAGCTTTTCGAAGTGCCTGGCGGCACACGAGGAACTGGCTCCTTACCTGGAACTGGAGCTCACCGAAAGCGTTCTGTTCGCGTCCGGCAGCTCGGGGCACCGCATCATCGTCAATCTCGCCGATCGCGGTTACAGAATCGCCATCGACGACTTCGGCACCGGCTACTCGTCCTTCGGCTATCTGAACAGCTTCCCAGTAGACACGCTCAAGATCGACCGCAGCTTCGTCAACGGCGCGGTGGACGACCCGGGCCATGCCGTCATCGTGCAAACCATTGC
>JAJUGG010000182.1 GCA_029268285.1 Ectothiorhodospiraceae bacterium
CTCGGCTGCGTGAGGCCGGCCTGGATATCCCCGTGTTGCAGAGCGCCGACGCGGTTGCGGAACTGGCAGCTGCAGATGATGTCGATACGGTTGTAGCCGGCATTGTCGGCGCGGCCGGCCTGCCGTCCTGTCTGGCGGCGGCGCGTGCCGGAAAGCGCATTCTGTTAGCCAATAAAGAAGCGCTGGTGATGGCCGGCTCGCTGTTCATGGACGCGGTGCGCGATAGCGGCGCCGAGTTGCTGCCGATCGACAGCGAGCACAACGCGATTTTTCAATGCTTGCCGAGCCAGTATCGTACGCGTGGCGCCGACGCCAGCGGGGTACGACGCATTCTGCTGACGGCGTCCGGCGGGCCGTTCCGGTGCACGGCGCTCACCGAGCTCGAGTCCGTCACGCCGGAGCAGGCTTGCGCGCACCCAAATTGGTCCATGGGGCGCAAGATTTCGGTCGATTCGGCGACGATGATGAACAAGGGGCTGGAGCTGATCGAAGCCTGCTGGCTGTTCGATGTGCCTCCGGAACGGGTAGAGGTCGTGGTGCATCCCGAGAGCATCGTGCACTCCTTGGTGGAATACGTGGACGGCTCGGTACTGGCGGAACTCGGCAACCCCGACATGCGCACGCCGATTGCGCATGCCTTGGCGTGGCCGGAGCGCATCGCCTCCGGCGTCGGCAAACTCGATCTCTTCGCGAAACCCTTACACTTCGAAGCGCCCGACCTGGAGCGTTTCCCCTGCCTTGCGCTGGCCTATAGGGCGATTGCCGAAGGCGGCAGCGCCTGCACGGTGCTCAACGGCGCCAACGAAGTGGCGGTGGAAGCTTTTTTGTCCGGGCGGATCCGCTTTACCGATATTGCTCGAGTCGTTGAACAGGCGCTGGAGCAGGCTCGGATTGGTCCGGTTCCAAGTTTGGAAGCGGTGATGGCGGCCGATGCCCAGTCGCGACGACTGGCGCAAGCGGCGGTCGCCGCGATTAGCGCGAACTGAGGCATACATGGACATCCTGCAGAACATTCTCGGTTTCGTCGTTGCCATCGGCGTGCTGGTGGCTTTCCACGAATACGGTCACTTCTGGGTCGCGCGGCGACTGGGCGTCAAGGTGCTGCGCTATTCCATCGGCTTCGGCAAGCCGCTGTGGACTTGGCGGCGCGGCGCCGACGAGACCGAATATGTTATCTCCGCCATTCCGCTCGGCGGCTACGTCAAAATGCTTGATGAACGCGAGGGGGAAGTCGATCCGAGCGAGCTGCATCGGGCTTTCAACCGAAAGCCGGTTGCGGTGCGTACGGCCATCGTAGCGGCCGGCCCGATTTTCAATTTCCTGTTCGCGCTCGCGTGCTACTGGCTGGTGTTCGTGGTCGGCAGCGAAGTGGTCAAGCCCGTCGTCGGCGAGGTGCTTCCGGAGACGCCGGCCGCTGCGGCGGGCTTCGAGCCGGGCGATCAGCTTATCGCCGTCGGCCGGGACGAAGTCAACGGCTGGGAACAAGCACTGCTGGCGCTCGTCGACGCCAGCGTGAGCGGCGGCACGGCCGCTGTGGACGTGCGCCGCGCGGACGGCAGCGTAGCGCAGCGGGAACTCGATATGAGCTCCGTGGGAGGGCTCGATCCGGATACCGATTTTCTGGGGACGCTGGGGTTCAGGCCCTGGGTGCCCGAATTGCCGCCGCGCATCGGGCAGGTGCTGGCAGGCTCGCCCGCCGAGGAGGCGGGGCTGCGCGCAGGCGACTTGGTGCGTGCAGTGGAAGGGATCGAAGTGGGGGATTGGGAAGCCCTGGTTGCCGAGATCCGCGCTCGTCCCGGCGCCGAGGTGGCCTTGCGCGTAGATCAGGCAGGGGTCGAGCGCGAAGTACGCGCGCGGCTTGCGATGCAGGAGCAGGGCGGCGAGCGCATCGGTTCGCTGGGGGTGGCGCCGGAGATTCCGGAAGACCTGTACGCGGGCATGACTGAACAGTTACGCTACGGACCTTTGGCGGCGGTGGCCGAATCGGCCCAGGCGACCTGGCAGGCCAGCCTGCTGACCCTCAAGGTGCTGTGGCAGATGCTCATCGGCGAGGCGTCGCTCAAGAACCTCAGCGGGCCGCTCAACATCGCGCAGTACGCTGGCGAGTCGGTCGGTATGGGCGTGCTGCCGTTTTTGAAGTTCCTGGCTATCGTCAGCATCAGCCTGGGGGTGCTCAACCTGCTGCCGGTCCCGGTACTGGATGGGGGGCATCTGCTTTATTACGGTGTCGAGGCCGTGCGGGGACGGCCGCTATCCGATCGCGCACAGCAGTTCGGGCAGGAAGTCGGCATCGTGCTGCTCGGCTTACTGATGGTAGTGGCCTTTTATAACGATATCGTGCGCCTCACTGGCTAGGCGCCCTGAGCGAGTCTCTGAATGCGTAGAGTTTCCACGATTTGTCTGTTGACGTTCTCCCTGCTCGGCAAGGCCGCGGCTCAGGAGGCGTTCCGAGTGGAGGATATCGAGGTTCGGGGCCTGCAACGCGTGCCCGTCGGCACGGTGTTGAATTACTTGCCCGTGCAGGTGGGGAGTGAGCTGGATTCACGGCAGGTTGCCGAAGCCATTCGCACTCTCTACGACACCGGTTTTTTCCAGGATGTGGCGCTGTCGCGCGAGGGCGACCTGCTGATCGTGGAGCTGGTAGAGCGCCCCTCCATTGCGGAGCTCGACATCGAAGGCAACAAGGCGCTTGATACCGACCAGTTGATTGCCGCCCTGGCGGACTTCGGGTTGGGTGAGGGAGAGGTTTTCAACCGCTTCCTGCTGAACGATGTGGAGCGCGAGCTCCGCAGCCAGTACTTGGCGCGCGGGCAATACGACGTACAGGTCGAGAGCACGGTTACACCGGTGTCCGATAATCGGGTAGCAATCCGAATCGACATCGACGAGGGCGAGCCTGCCAGCATTCGCGAAGTGACCATCGTCGGCAACGAGGCATTCTCGGACGATGACCTGCGCAAGCTTTTCGAGCTCGGGCCCAAGCGCTGGTATCACTTCTTCTCTGATCGCGATCAGTACTCGCGAGAGCGTTTGACGGCCGATCTGGAGCGCTTGCGCTCCTTCTATCAGGATCGCGGCTACCTCAATTTCGAGATTACTTCCACCCAGGTGGCGCTGAGCCCGCAGCGCGATTCGGTTTACGTCACGGTCAACCTGTCCGAAGGCGAGCAGTACGAAGTTGGCGAAGTCTCGCTGGTCGGCGACTTGATCGTGCCCGAGGACGAGCTTAAGCCCCTGATCCGCACCGAGTCCGGCGAACTCTATTCACGCGGCAAGTTGGTGGCGAGTGTGAATGCCATCCGCGAACGGCTCGGGCAGGAGGGCTTCGCCTTCGCCAACGTCAATGCCGTGCCCGAGGTCGATGAAGACGCCAAGCGTGTCGATCTGACGTATTTTGTCGATCCCGCCCAGCGCGTGTACGTAAGGCGCATCAACATCAGTGGCAACGAGAGTACGCGCGACGACGTGATCCGTCGCGAACTGCGCCAGCTCGAGGGGAGCTGGTTGTCCACATCGGCCGTGCGGCGCTCGCGTCAGCGCCTCGAGCGGACCGGCTTCTTCGAGCAGGTGAATATCGAGACGCCGCGTGTGCCCGGCGAGCCGGACATGGTCGATGTCGACGTGTCCGTGGTCGAGCGGCTGTCGGGGAGCTTACAGGCCGGCATCGGCTACGGCGAAGGCCAGGGTATGCTGATCAACTTTTCGGTGGAGCAGAACAACTTCCTGGGGTCGGGGGATCGGCTGTTCGTGGCGTTCAACAACAGCGACGTGAATACCATTTACAGCATCAGCCATGTCGACCGCTACTACACCGATGCCGGCATCAGCCGCACGCTCAACGCGACCTACAAGGAAACCGACGCCCGTGAGGCGGATTTGGCCGACTACGGTTTTACCACCGGCTCGCTCGGTGTCAGCTACGGTATTCCGATCAGCGAGGACGACACCTTCCAGTTCGGCCTGAGATACGAACAGCTTGATATCGAGCTTGGTTATTTCCCGCGCCTGGACCTTGAGCAGGCTGTCGAAGAGGGGCGTGAGCCGTATGGTCGTATCCCGCGCTTCATCAATGAGCACGGCGATGACTTCCAGAACTACAAGGCCAGCATCGGCTGGGTCAACGACACCCGCAACTCGCCTTACTTCCCTAGCCGCGGCGCGCGCCAGCGCATCGGCGGCGAGGTTGCGCTGCCCGGCAGCGATCTCGAGTACTACAAGCTGACCTATTCGCATAGCCGCTACTTCCCGCTGACCTCGCGGCTGACCTTTGCAGTGGACTTCTCGCTGGGCTATGGCGATGGCTACGGGGATACGGACTATCTGCCGTTCTTCGAGAACTTCTATGCCGGCGGTATTTCCACCGTGCGCGGTTTCGATTCCAACTCGCTGGGACCGCGTGAGATTTTGGTAACTCCTTCCGGGGACAGAATCGAAGGCGACCCCCTTGGCGGTAATGCCCGTATCCTCGGCAGCGCGGCCTTGGTGTTCCCGATCCCGTTCACGGAAATCAACTCCGTACGCCTGAGCACCTTCCTGGACGCGGGCAACGTCTTCGACACCCGGCTGGACCCCGACTATGGCGATCTGCGTTACTCCACCGGCATCGGACTGGTGTGGATGTCGCCGCTAGGCGCGCTCACGATGAGCCTTGCGCGCCCCCTCAACGATGAGGAAGACGACGATACGCAGACCTTCCAGTTCTCGCTGGGCTCGTTCTTCTAAAATTCGCAAAGCATTCCGGAGACCGACCTTGAACATTGCACAACGCTTAATGCTTCCGCTGACCCTCGCGCTGATGGTCGGGACCGGCGCCGCGAGCGCCGCTGATCTCAAGATCGCTTTCGTTAACGCGATTAAGGCTTCTGCCGCTGCGCCCCAATACGAGGCTGCGAGCGAGCTGCTCGAGGAAGAGTTTGCTTCGCGTGATCAGGAGCTGGTTGCGTTGCAGAAGAAGATTCGCAGCCAGGAAGAGCGCCTGCAACGCGACGGCGCCATCATGAGCGAATCCGAGCGGCGCGAGCTCGAGCGCAGCATCATCGAAGGGCAGCGCGAGCTTCGCCGTGCGCAAGAGGAGTTTCGTGAAGACCTCAACATCCGGCGCAATGAAGAACTGGGTAAACTGCAGCGCACCGTCGTGGAAGCCATTCGGGCGCTTGCCAAGGAAGAGGGCTATGACCTCGTGGTCAGCGACGGCGTGATCTATGCATCCGAACAAGTCGATATCACCGACAAGGTGATCGATCGCCTGAAGAGAGAGTTTAATGGCAGGTAATGCAGCCGTCCGCCTGACCCTGGGTGAATTGGCGCAATGGGCGGGCGCCGAGTTGCATGGCGATCCGCATGCAGTCGTAACACGAGTAGCTACGCTCGGCGAAGCCGGGCCCGGCAGCGTGAGCTTTTTCGCCAATGCCCGATATCGCGGACAGCTGAAGGCGACCCGAGCGACGGCAGTGGTGGTAGCACCGGATGCCGTCGGCGATTGTCCGGTAGCGGCATTGGTCGCCAAGAACCCCTACCTGATCTTTGCGCGCATCACCCGACGGCTCAATCCGGAAGCGGTGCCGGCGCCGGGCGTGGCCGGCAGCGCTGTGGTGCACCCCGATGCCAAGCTCGGCGAGAACGTCTCGATCGGAGAATGCGCGGTCATCGATCACGGCGCGCAACTCGGCGATCGGGTTAGAATCGGCGCCGGCGCATATATCGGCCCGGGAGCGCGCATCGGCGACGACTCCCGCATTGGCGCCAGGGTCGTTGTAGCCGATGGCGTGATCATTGGCGCGCGCGCGGTCATTCATCCCGGCGCCGTGTTGGGAGCCGACGGTTTCGGCTTTGCCAATAACAGCGGACGCTGGGAGAAGGTGCCGCAGATCGGCACGGTGCGGCTCGGCGACGATGTCGATATTGGCGCCAACACCACTATCGACCGCGGGGCTTTGGGCGATACGGTGATCGGCGACGGCGTCAAGATCGACAACCTGGTCCAAGTCGCACACAACGTACAGATCGGTGCCCACACCGCCATTGC
>JAJUGG010000183.1 GCA_029268285.1 Ectothiorhodospiraceae bacterium
CAGGCGGCCCTTTTTGGCGGTGTTCTCGTAGTTGCGGCGCACGACCGCAAGGCCCTTATCGAGCGCTTCCTGCTTGACCTCGACCACGTACACCGGAATGCCGGCGTTGGCGAAGTTCATGGCGATGCCGCCGCCCATGGTACCTGCGCCAATGACCGCAGCGGTTTTGATTTCGCGCTTGGCGGTGTCCTTCGGCAGACCGGGAACCTTGGCGACTTCGCGCTCGGCGAAGAACACGTGGCGCTGCGCCTTGGACTGCGAAGACGCCATCAGCTCCTGGAACAGTTCGCGCTCGCGCTTCATGCCTTCGTCGAACGGCAGCTCGACCGCGGCCTTGACCGCCTTGATGCAGTGGAACGGCGCTAGGAAGCCGCGCGACCTGCGGGCAATGCTCTTCTCGTACTCTTCGAACAGGTTCGGGTTGTCGAGCTCGGCCTTCATGTCGCGGATACGACGCTGCGGCGCGCCCTGCTCGACCAGACGCTTGGCGTAGGCGATGGCGCCTTCGACCAGATCACCCTCGACGATCTCATCGATGATGCCGAGCTTGGCGGCCTTGGGCGCAGCCACAAACTTGCCCTGCACGATCATGTCTAGCGCTTCGGCGACCGCGATCAGGCGCGGCAGGCGCTGCGTGCCGCCGGCGCCGGGCAGGATTCCGAGTTTCACTTCCGGCAGACCGACCTTGGCGTCGGCCACGGCCACCCGGTAGTCGCAGCCCAAAGCCACTTCCAGACCGCCGCCCAGAGCGGTGCCATGGATAGCTGCCACGACGAGCTTGTCGCTGTTCTCGTACTCGTTGATGACTTCCGGCAGCCAGGGATCGGCCGGCGGCTTGCCGAACTCTCGGATGTCCGCGCCGGCCGGGAAGGTACGACCGGCACCGGTAACGACCAGCGCCTTGGCGCCCTCATCCGCCAGCCCCTTGCGCAGGCATTCCTGTAAACCCGAGCGCACACCGTGGCCCAGCGCATTCACCGGGGGATAGTCGACGGTAATTACACCTATACCGTCACGCAGTTCGTAACGAACGACTTCCGTCATGGGTCCTCCTTTCCGGCCACCAGGGGCCTAAGCTGTAATTCGAGACAGCGCCGTAGCCCTGCCCCGTATGATTCTCGATTCCGTGCAGATTGGGGCGCGCACGGCCCCCTAAAGCGGAATCTTTTCCGAACCAGATGCCGAGTATAGGCAAAAAACCGCGCGCTTCAATTTTTTTGAAACGCTGTTTCGCTGTGCGGTATTTGTAAAAGAAATCTTCTCCTCCCAAAGAAGAAACTCCAACTCCACATCAGGTAGCAACTTGCGGTTCCGGAAACTGCCCGCCAGGTAAACGACACGGCGCCCTTGCAACTCAGTACTGGCTAAGGGCGCCAGGGGGAGGCCTCCGCGGCGCGCCTTGCGGATTTTTCCCGCGAAAGAAAAGCTCCGCGGCGCGTCAAGCGCCGCGGAGACACTCGCTGAGGCCGTCGCCGAGATTGCCCCAGTCGCCCCGCGTGTCGCGCTCGAACCGTAGCGGGCTGATGGACACCCGCCCCTCGCGCAGACACACGACGTCGGTACCTGGATCCTGCAACTGATCGGAGCCGTAGTCGAAGCCCAGCCAGTAGTAAGGCTGCTCACGTCGATCAACGCGGGCATCGATGCGTACCCCGGCGATAGAGCCGCGCGCCGGGTGCGTGATGGAGACGCCTTGGACCTCGTCGGCCGGCAAGTCCGGAAAGTTGATGTTGAGGCAGACGTCTTCTGGCCACTGGCGCTGATAGAGCTCCAGGATCAAGCTCGGAGCCAAGCGCTCGGCCGTGCTCCAGCGCACATTCTCCACCTGACGAAAGGCCTGACTGAGGGCGATCGACGGGATGTTGAACAGAATGCCCGTCATCGCCGCACCGACGGTGCCTGAATAAGCCACTGAATCGCTCAGGTTCGCGCCGCGGTTGACGCCGGAGAGGATCAGGCTCGGCGGCGCCTCCTTCATCAGGTGGCCGACAGCAAGCATCACGCAGTCGCTGGGCGTACCGCGCACGTTGTGGTGCCGCTCGTCGAGCGAGTACAACCGCAGCGGCTCATGCAGGCTGATGCTGTGCGAGGTACCGCTCTGATCGAACTCCGGCGCCACCACCCAGACGTCGTCGGACAGCTCGCTAGCGACCTGCTCCAGCACCCGAAGGCCTTCACCCCGGGCGCCGTCGTCGTTGGTGATCAGGATGCGGGGGATGGGCTTCGCGCTCACCCCTTTGCCTCCTGCGCCAACTTCCAGCCGATCTCGGCCAACACACCGGCTCGTTTGCCGACCTCCAAGGCGTCGGCGTTACTCGCATTGCCTTGCAGCGCGCGCGCATACACGCCTTGCAGAATGGCCGCGAGACGGAACAGCGAGAACGCGAGGAAGAAGTTCCACTGCGGAATACCGCTGCGACCGGTGCGCTGGCAGTAGGCCTGCAGGAACTGCTCCTCGCTCGGGATGCCCTGCTCCGCCAGGTCGTAACCTTCCAAACCACGTAAGCCCGGCGTATCCGAGGGCATGTGATACGGCAGGCAGCAGTACGCCAGATCCGCCAGCGGGTGCCCCAGGGTGGAGAGCTCCCAATCGAGGATCGCGATCACTTCCGGCCGCTCGGGGTGCAGCATCAGGTTGCCGAGCCGGTAGTCGCCGTGGGCGATGCTGGTCTCGTCTTCCTGCGGCGCATTGTCCGGCAGCCAGGCCATGAGCTTATCCATGGCCGGCAAGGCGTCGGTCTTGGAGGCTTCATACTGCTTGCTCCAGCGCGCGATCTGACGACCGATGTAGCCGTCCGGGCGGCCGAAGTCGGCCAGGCCCACGGCACGCCAGTCGACGCTGTGCAAGCGCGCCAGGGTGTCTGCCATGGCTTCGAAGATGGGCGCGCGCTCTGCCCGCGCCACCTCGGTGAGGGCCGGATGGCTGTAGACGCGGCCCTCGCAGTAATCCATGACGTAGAAAGCGGTACCGATGACGTCGGCGTTCTCGCACAGCAAGTGCGCCGTCGGTACGGGCACGTCGGTGCTGCCGAGGGCATTGATCACCTTGTACTCGCGCTCGACCTGGTGCGCCGACGGCAGCAGCTTACCGGGCGGCTTCTTGCGCAGCACGTAGCGGCGCTCGCCGGCCTGGAGCAGGAAGGTGGGGTTGGACTGCCCACCCTGGAACTGCTTGATGACGAGCTCGTCCTCGACGCCGTCGAGGCGCCCCGCGAGGTAGCTCTTGAGTTTTTCTTCGTCAAAGCGATGTGCCGGCAGCACATCGACCAAATCGGCTGCTGAACTCATGTCAGACTATCGTCTCCCCACCGTCGGCCACCAACAGGTGACCAGTGACATAGGCGGAAGCCTCGGATGCCAGGAACAGAGCCACGCCGGCAATATCCTTCGGCTCGCCAATACGGCGCAGCGGCGTCGCCTGCTCGGCGCGCTGCCGACGCACAGGGTCTTCCACCAGAGCCTTGGCAAAATCGGTATTGATGAGTCCGGGCGCAATGGCGTTGACACGAATATTCTTCGGACCCCATTCGGCCGCGAGGTTACGGGTCAAGCCCGCCTCTGCCGCCTTGGATACGCCGTAAGCGCCGATGACCGTATTCCCGCGTAGTGCCGCGATACTCGACAGCAAGATCACCGATCCGCCTCCGCGCTGGGCCATCTGCGGCAGCACCATGTTGCACAACTGGAAGGTGCTGCGCACGTTGGTGTTCATGATCTTGTCCCAGGCTTCGTCGGTAAGCTCCGACATCGGCCCGTAGACCGGATTGGTGGCCGCATTGCACACCAGAATATCGATCCCGCCCCAAACCTCCAAGGTGCGATCGACCAAGCGCTGCAGCTCGTCCTTGCGGCCAACGTTACAAGGCACCGCCAGCACCTCATGCCCGGCGGCCTTTAGCTCGCCGGCAACGCGCTCGCAAGCTTCTTCCTTGCGGCTGGAAATCACGACCTTGGCTCCGGCCTGTGCATAATGTTCGGCAATGGCGCGCCCGATGCCCCGCGTGGAGCCGGTAACCAGAGCAACCTTACCTTTCAAGTCGAACATGGGAATCCTCCGCGTTACGCCTTGTCCTGATACGCCCTGAGCTCGAGCTTGGCGATGGTCTCGCGATGCACTTCATCCGGGCCGTCGGCCAGGCGCAGCGTCCGCGAGTTAGCATAGGCCGCGGCCAGGAAGGTGTCCTGGCTGACGCCCGCGGCGCCAAACGCCTGGATGGCGCGGTCGATCACGGTGCACGCCATGGTCGGCGCTACCACCTTGATCATGGCGATCTCACGTCGAGCAACCTTATTGCCCACCGTGTCCATCATGTGCGCGGCCTTCAGGGTGAGCAGACGCGCCTGCTCGATCTCGATGCGGGAGCGAGCGATGTCCTGGCGCATCTGGCCGTGCTGCGCGAGCGGCATGCCGAAGGCGACACGGTTCGTGACCCGCTCGCACATGGCTTCCAGCGCACGCTCGGCGACACCGATCAGCCGCATGCAGTGGTGAATGCGGCCCGGGCCGAGGCGCCCCTGCGCGATCTCGAAGCCACGGCCTTCGCCGAGCAGAATGTTCGACGCCGGAACGCGCACGTTGTCGTACATGATCTCGGCGTGGCCATGCGGTGCGTGGTCGTATCCGAACACCGTCAGCGCCCGCTCGATCTTGACGCCGGGGGTGTCCAGAGGCACCAGGATCATGGACTGCTGCTTGTGCTTGGGCGCGCTCGGATCGGTCTTGCCCATGACAATGGCGATCTTGCAGCGCAAATCGTTGCCGCCAGAAGACCACCACTTGCGGCCGTTGATCACGTACTCATCGCCTTCACGACGGATCTCGCACTGGATGTTGGTGGCATCCGAGGATGCGACGTCTGGCTCGGTCATAGAGAAGCAGGAGCGGATCTCGCCGTTGAGCAGCGGCTTCAGCCACTGTTCTTTTTGCTCCTCAGTACCATAGCGCGCCAACACCTCCATGTTGCCGGTATCGGGCGCGGCACAGTTGAACACTTCCGGCGCAAGATAGGAGCGACCCATGATCTCGCACAGGTGGGCGTATTCGTAGTTGGTGAGCCCGGCGCCGTACTCGGACTCGGGCAGGAACAGGTTCCAAAGGCCTTCAGCGCGCGCCTTGCTCTTGAGTTCTTCGAGAATCGGCGGGTTTTCCCAACGCGACGCCAGCTGCGCATGCTGCTCATGGAAGACCTTCTCGTTGGGATAGATGTGCACGTCCATGAAGCGCAGGAGTTGATCTTGGAGGGCTTTAGCGCGATCGCTCAATTCCAGCATCGTTAGTGCCTCGCAATAGCTGAAGGGTGGGAGCCCGGAAGCGGGCCGTGACGAACGCTTGGGGCGCGGTACTCGAGAGCGGAGAGATCCGTGCCCCAAGCCCTGTCAAAGCAGAGGGCCGCCCTGAGCGGCGGCCCTCCTTCAGAACACGCTTACTAGTTGAGCAGGTCGGAGAGCTTGCGAGGATTGATCTCGCCGTCCTCGACCGTGGCCAACTGCGGGTCGGTGATCAGAGCGCCCTGCTCGCTGATACCGCTGATACTGCTGATCTTGACGTGCTCGGGCATCGCCTTGATGGCATCGCTCAAGCTGGCGTGGATCTTCTTGGCATCATCCGTGGAGCAGGACTGGTTCATCGCTTCCATGAACATGTAGGTCGCGAAGTAGTGATAAGCCGCTTCGGAGCCCGGATCCTTGCCCGCGAACTCGCGGTACTTCGGTACCCAATTCTTGTTCGCCTCGCTATCGAAGTAGACCTGCGGCATTACGCCGATGGAGCCTTCCAGGTCGTCCATGCCGCCGATCACCTTAGCCATTTCGTCGAGCTTGGCCTGGTCCATGACAGCGAAGCCACCCTCGAAGCCGAGACGACGCGCCTGCTGCGCGACCAGAGCGGTCGGCTCGGAAGCACCGCCGATCAGCAGCACGTCCGGCTTGGACGCCAGCACACGGCTTACGCTGCTGTAGTAGTCGGTGTCGCGGTTGTAGTCCATCGGGTTGTTGGCAACC
>JAJUGG010000184.1 GCA_029268285.1 Ectothiorhodospiraceae bacterium
CAGCAGGGTTTCACGCGCTTGCCCGCGGTCGGGCGGCTCGCCGAGGTATACGATCGCGATCCCGAGCAGGCGACAGCGTTGGCGCAGGCCAGCGGTTATTTGATGGCGCTCGAGCTGGGCGCGGTCGGGGTGGATCTCAGCTTTGCGCCCGTGCTGGACCTCGGCCTGGGCATCAGCGGCATCATTGGGGACCGCGCCTTCCATAGCGATCCGGAGGCCGTTGCGAAGTTGGCCGACGCCTACATCGGCGGCATGCACCGGGCGGGCATGGCGGCTACCGGCAAGCACTTCCCGGGGCACGGCTCGATAGCGCCGGATTCGCATTTGGAGCTGCCGCGGGACGAGCGACCTTGGGATGCCATCCTGGCTGCCGATCTGGTGCCATTCGAGCGGCTGGCGCGCAGCGGCATCGACGCCATGATGACGGCGCATGTCGTGTATCCCGCGCTCGATGAGCGCCCGGCAAGCTTCTCGCAGCGCTGGATCAACGAGATCCTGCGTGGTCGACTCGGCTTTGACGGCGTCGTCTTCAGTGACGATCTCGGTATGCAGGCGGCCTGTGAGCTGGGCGACTACCCCAGCCGCGCGCTGGCGGCACTGGAAGCGGGCTGCGATATGGTGCTGGTATGCAACGAGCTGGAGGAAATCCCGGCACTGTTGCAGAGCCTGCCTGCCCCTTCACCGGAGGCCTCCAGGCGCCTGGCGGGGCTGCAGGGGCGTCCGGCTGCTGCACGCGAAGAGCTGGTCACCGACCGCTCCTGGCAAGAGGCGCGTGCGCAGGTCGAAAGTTATGCCTGACGCCCGTGCTTACGTTCGCTAGCTTCCAAGCGGCACGGTTCCTATAATTGCGGGTCCTTTCACGGCCGGTACGGGATGCTCCATGGCAAACAAGCTGCTGATCGTGATGCATAACAGCAGTCCTGAAGAACCTGCGGCCTTGGCCGCGGCCTTGTCCCAGGCAGCGGTTGCCGCCGCCATGGAGTACGATGTCGAGGTGGTTCTGTCAGGGCCGGCAGGGCGGATAGCCGTGCCGGGTGTGGCCGCCGCGCTGAAAGAGCGTGAGAGCGGCTCGCGCACGATCTACGACATGATTCGCGAAGCGTTCGAGGCGGGCGCAGTCTTCAAGGTTTGCGGTGCGGTCCTGGAGCGTTGGGGCGACGAGCTCATCCCGGAAATTTCTGAAACGGTCGGAGCGGCGTACCTCGTTAGCGAGGCGATGGACGACGACACCCTGACCCTTACGTATTGAAGACCCGATGAAGATTACCCGAGAAGAGGCTTACGCGGCGCTGCAGAACGCCGATCTCCTACACGACGGCACCACGGTAGAGGCAGCGCTGGATCGGATGGCCGCCGCCATTAACGAACGCGCCGCCCGCATGTCGCGCCCGCCGGTGGTGCTGGCGGTCATGGTCGGAGGCCTGCTGCCGGCTGGCAAGCTGCTGCCTAAGTTGGATTTCCCCTTGGAAGTCGACTACATCCACGCCACTCGCTATCGCGGTGCGACCACTGGCGGCGAGCTGGTTTGGATCGCGCGGCCTAAGATCGAGCTCGACGGCCGCAGCGTGCTGATCGTCGACGACATTCTGGACGAGGGGCATACCCTGGCTGGAATTATCGAAGAGTGCCGCGACCTCGGTGCAAGCGAAGTGTTGACCGCGGTCCTAGTCGAGAAGCTCCATGACCGGCGCTATCAGGGGCTCAAGGCGGATTTCGTTGGGGTAGAGGTCGAGGACCGCTACGTCTTCGGCGCCGGGATGGACTACAAAGGCTTTTGGCGCAACCTTGCCGGCATCTATGCCGTCGCCGAGCGTTGAGCCGCCACAGATTCGGAAGACATTCTATGAGCGTTGCTATCATCGGTGGAACCGGCCTGACGTCTTTGGAAGGCTTGGAAATCACCCGTCGCGAAGTCGTGCATACGCCTTATGGCGAGCCTTCGGGGCCTATCACTCATGGCATTCTCCACGGCAAAGAGGTCATGTTCCTCGCGCGCCATGGCTATGGCCACACGATTCCGCCGCATCGAGTGAACTACCGCGCCAACCTCTGGGCGCTGAATCATCTGGGTGTTGAACGGGTGATCGCAGTTGCGGCAGTCGGCGGCATCACGGAGTCCATGGCGCCGGGTACGATCGCTTTTCCGGACCAGATCATCGATTACACCTGGTCGCGCAACCATACGTTCTTTGAGGCGGATCTTACCCACGTCACGCATATCGATTTCACCTATCCCTATGACCAGGACCTGCGCGACAAGCTGATTCAGGCGGCGCGCGATGCCGGACTCGACTTCATCGACCGCGGCACTTACGGCGCCACACAGGGTCCCCGGCTCGAAACGGCTGCAGAAATTCAGCGTATGCGCGGCGACGGCTGCGACATGGTCGGAATGACCGGCATGCCCGAAGCGGCCCTGGCGCGGGAGTTGGATCTGGCGTATGCCACTTGCGCCGTAGTTGTGAATTGGGCGCCCGGCCTGCATGGCATCGTCTCGATGGACGACATCAACGCCGTTCTCGAGGAGGGGATGAAGAAAGTCCGGCAGGTGCTCGCACACACGGTACCTCTGCTCTGACGAAGGCGCGTAGCTGCATAGGACGGTAATCGCGACACGATTACCGTCCACTACCGTGAGCAGACGAGTTTTCTTTGCATAGCCTGTCGGCTGTCCACAGGGTGCGCTCCCGCGCACCGCGGCTATGAAAGCGTGTCCGAGCGCTGCGTCCGGTGTCCCGCAAGGGCAGCAGTTCCGCGGCCAGGGGCGGCTCCCACCGTAGAGGTCTCTAGCTCTGTAGGAGCGGCCCCTGGCGGCGAAAAGTGAGTCGCTCCCCGTATGTTCGACTTCAGTCGGACGTCTTCGGGCGGTGCGTCCGGCGGACGCCTCCGAGAAGCCGCGGCGCTTACGTCAGTTATTGGCCGTTTCCACGCGCCGTACTTGAATAATCGCGCTGAGCACCGGGTGGTCCAGGTAATGGATGACGCCTGCGCTGCGGATGCGGCGCTGCTGGCGGTGTACGTAGATGGGCGGCGCCGGCGGCTCCAGTGTTTCGAAGCCGTCGTCTTCTGCCCAATCGTTGGCGCCAAAGGCTGCATCAGAGCCGTCGAGAGGCTGTTCAAGCGCAGGCTCGGCTGCGGGTGCAGCCGGCGGCACGGTTACCTGCTCGGGCTCGCCCCGATAGCGCAGGTCCACCTGGGCATGTATGAAGCGCTCCTCGTAGACGCGGACCAAGCCATACAGCGTGGGCTGGTCGGTGCGCGTCCCTAGAAAGCTCCGGAATCCGGAGTCGGTTTCTTCTGCGGCCTGCGTAGGCGGTACGGGCTGCCAACCGATCGGTAGTGCGATCCAGGGGCTGTCGTCGCGCGGCCGCCCGTACTGCCGCC
This sequence comes from Ectothiorhodospiraceae bacterium, assembly GCA_029268285.1. Taxonomy (GTDB): domain Bacteria; phylum Pseudomonadota; class Gammaproteobacteria; order Nitrococcales; family AK92; genus JAJUGG01. Next base: position 3,385 of record JAJUGG010000184.1, read on the forward strand.
AACCGATGTGCAGTTGTGGCTCGTACTGCGGGGCCTGGGCCAGCCGGTTGTAGATGCCGTGCAATTGCAAAGCCTCGTTGGGCAACAGCTGGTAGTTGCCGCCGGCGGTGGAGAGTTGAACGACCTCGTCCGCGTAGGGTTCTTCAGCGTTGGTGGGCCAGTCTTCGGCGTCTGCGCCTTCCGGCTCTGGCTGCTTGAAGAGGATGAGTTCCACTTCGTATAGAGTTGGACTGTCCTGCGCGGCTGCCGCGAGCGGGAGCAGCAAAAGTGGCAACAGCCAGATCGTTGCTAGTTTACGCATTATCCTTCCATCAGGCCGCCCGGGGCGGCGCCAGCGTATCGAGCAGTTGCTCGACCGCGGCGACACGCGCCTGAGCCTCGCCGAGTTCGCGTTTGAAACGTAGTTTTTGTTGACCGTCCAGCCGGTAGATCTTCGGCTGCTCTTGGATCAGGCGAACTATCGCAGCCGGATCCAGTTGCGGTTGCTCAGAGAATACCAGCACGCCGCCGCCGGGTCCCGCCTCGATCTTCGAAATGCCCAGTTCCTCAGCGCGGAGCTTGAGTTCGGTGATCTGGAAAAGATTCTTGGCCTGAGGCGGCAGTAGCCCAAAGCGATCGATCATCTCGACCTGCAGCTCGCGCAGCGCTTCGACGTCGCGGGCGCTGGCGATGCGCTTGTAGAGCACGAGGCGAGCGTGAACGTCCGGCAGGTAGTCTTCCGGGAGCAGCGCAGGCAGGCGCAGATCGACCTCAGCCCCCTGATGTAGCGGCTGCGCCAGCGCCGGCTCCTTGCCTTCGCGCAGGGCTTTTACGGCGCGTTCCAGCAGTTCGGCATAGAGCGTAAAGCCGACTTCCTGCATTTGCCCGCTTTGATCTTCACCTAGCAGTTCGCCCGCGCCGCGGATTTCCAGATCATGATTAGCCAGCGCAAAGCCCACGCCCAGATCTTCCAGCGATGCGATGGCTTCGAGACGCTTTTTGGCGTCCGCCGTCATCACCTTCTCCGGCGGTGCGATCAGGTAAGCGTAGGCGCGATGGTGCGAGCGGCCGACCCGCCCGCGCAACTGATGCAACTGCGCCAGCCCGAGGCGGTCGGCTCGGTTGATGATGATGGTGTTGGCGCTGGGTACGTCGATGCCGCTCTCGATGATGGTGGTGCAGACCAGGATGTTGAAGCGTTGGTGGTAGAAGTCGAGCATTACGCGCTCGAGTTCGCGCTCGCGCATCTGGCCGTGAGCAACGCGCACGCGCGCTTCCGGCACCAACTCCTCGAGCTGCCGGGCTGTGCGTTCGATCGAGGCGACGTCATTGTGCAGGAAGTAGACCTGGCCGCCCCGTTTGAGCTCGCGCTGGCAGGCTTCCTGAATAAGGGCATCGTTCCACTGGTTGACGAAGGTCTTTACCGCGAGACGTCGAGCCGGCGGGGTAGCGATCACCGATAGATCGCGCAAACCCGACAGCGACATGTTGAGCGTGCGCGGAATCGGGGTCGCCGTCATGGTCAGCACGTCTACTTCGGCGCGCAGTGCCTTGAGACGCTCTTTCTGGCGCACGCCGAAACGATGTTCTTCGTCGATGATGACCAGGCCCAGGTCCTTGAAACGGACGTTGTCCTGCAACAGTTTGTGGGTGCCGATGACGATGTCGATCTTGCCTTCGGCGAGATCGTGCAATACCGCATCCTGCTCCTTGCCGGTTCGAAAGCGCGACAACAGCTCGATGCGCACCGGCCAGTTCGCAAAGCGGTCGCGGAAGTTCTGGAAGTGCTGTTGGGCGAGCAGGGTGGTGGGCACCATGACCGCCACCTGGCGGTTGCCCTGAACACCGACGAAGGCCGCTCGCATCGCGACCTCGGTCTTGCCGAAGCCCACATCGCCGCAAACAACGCGGTCCATCGGCTTCGAGGCACGTAAATCGGCCAGTACGGCATCGATGGCGGCAGCTTGGTCGGGTGTTTCCTCGAATGGAAAATCGGCTGCGAAGGCTTCGTAATCAGCGTCGCTGAGCCGGTAGGGCGCACGCTCGGACGCGGCGCGGCGGGCATAGATGTCCAGCAGCTCGGCGGCCGCGTCGCGCGCTTTCTCGGCAGCGCGCTGGCGCGCCTTGCTCCACTGATCCGTGCCCAGCTTGTGCAAGGGGGCGTGATCGCCATCGGCACCGGTGTAGCGCGAGATCAGGTGCAGCGAGGCAACCGGCACGTAAAGTTTTGCGCCGCCGGCGTATTCCAGGGTGAGGAACTCGGTCGGCACCTTGTCGATCTCCAGCGTCTGCAAGCCGTGATAGCGCCCGACGCCGTGCTCTTCATGCACGACCGGGGCGCCGAGGCGCAGGTCGTTGAGATCGCGAATG
>JAJUGG010000185.1 GCA_029268285.1 Ectothiorhodospiraceae bacterium
CGAACCTGCGCAATCATGTTCTATTGATCTGGGGATAATGGTTTGCTGATACAAAAAAGCGTTCTCGGGAAATCGCTAGTACCGGCATTCCAGCGATTGCCCTCGCCGAAGTGTCGATGCCTCTCCGCAGTGCGTTTGGAGAAACGGATGCCAACACTTCACGGCGAGGCGCCCTGGTCAGCCGGCTTCGCGACGTTTAACGCCCGAGGAAGGAGCGGCGTAATGTTTGCCCCGCGACCAGCAAAGGCGCACCCGCAAGCTCAACGGCGTTCGTAGCAAGCTCCGCGCCGTGCCCACGGAGCAATTCCAGACGGCGCCGAGTCATTCGGAGGCCTATCGTCAAAAGGCGCGCGCCGAGCAGTCGCTCGGCCTCCGGGAGCAGAGTGCTTTCCTCATCGGCTACATGACGCAGCGTCTCGCGCATCAGTTGCATGACGGTGCCATCGTAGCTCTCGCCGGAAGGCTCCAGGGTTTTCAGATCCATGAGCAACAGGCGGATCTCGTCGTGCTCCGGCACGCTCTTGCCCTTGATATCTGTCGAGGCCCCCGCTTCTATCACCGCGGGATAGAAGATCTCCTCCTCCAGCTTGGTATGGATATCGAGCGCGATCGTGATGTTCCTCACCAACGCCTGCTTGACCCGCGGATCGAGATCTGAGGAGTAGCTACGGAACAGGGCAAGCACGTGGCTGTGGTCGAAGCGAATTTGAGTGGTGGCGAAAGAAACCATCTTCAGCAACCTGGGTTTGGCTATAAAGGGGGACTAGTTCTCTCCAGGTGTGGGGGCGGCATGGCCTTTACCCCACGGCAAGCAAGCCGTGAGTTGAAAAAGCACCAGGAGCGCCTGTGACACAGGAAAACGCTCCGGGCACGAACACCCGTAGGCAGACACGTCTATCACCGTTAGCAGTCACTCCATGGGGAAAGGCAAACACCTCAGCAGAAGCGGCAACTTCGAAAATGGCGACTACGCGCCGCTCCCCCGACGAAGACGCCTTGCCCATAAAGGTTTCACCTTCTCCGGGCCTTTATAGTTCGATCCCGCCTTCGGGGCCTAACCCCAGAGCTGCAACATCGCTCCCATACCAAGAACCAGCGCTCCGCCGATCTCGCCAAGAATCAGCGCCGTCATCACGGCCGTCATCATCCAGCGCGGTAAGTGCAGGGGCCCGAGCACATGGGGGCGCTTGAACTGGTTGTCAGTATCACGCAGCAGGCCATGAATGATGTAACTGATGATCGCGAGCGCAAAAAACGATAAAGCAACGAAAGCGGCCCAGGCATTCACCGCATCTGAAAAACGGCTCAGTGCCGCCAGTTGACCCAACACAATGGCCGCAAAGGCATACATCAGGGAGCTGCGGTGCGCGATGTCGACATATACCGGCGCCGTGGCGTCGCTTCTGCGCGCCACATGGCCATACTTCCAAACGCCGGTAAGCAATCCAGTCATCAAGAACAGAAAAGCCGCACTTAGACAGAACTTCTCAGCCAGCGACATCGCCTCCCCCTCCATTCAGGCGCCTCGTAGTCGTTGCCACCTTAGCGAGCTTCCCGCCTGCTAACCAAGAACTATCAGCTTCAGTGTGGGTCAGATGCCATCCGCCGGCCTCGGCTAGATTAAATTCACGCGGATGACGAAAGTAGACGTTGGCGGGTAAGCACGGGGCCCCGCGAAACAGGGCCCGCGCATCGCAAGGGTGCTTATTACTTATTCAAGAACTCGCGCAGCTTTCTCTCGCCGAACCTCTGCCCGGCAATGGCGAGTTCCTCGTTGATGCGCGGCAGCGCATCGCCCAGGGCTACGAAGGCCTCGCTCTCTGCGGCACGAAGGATGAAAACAAGCTCCTCGGCGCTAAACTGGCGCATGAACTCGTCGCGCGGGATTTCCTTGCCTTCACGCACATACCCGAACGCGGTGCGGAAGAAGCGGTTCCCCGTAGAGGTTTCCGTAAAATCGGCCAGATCGCTCAGGTGCTGTTGGCTCAGGTGCCTTACATAAACGTCCGCAACCAGGTTCTCGAAGTCCTCGGCCGTCACGTCCGCTAGCGCTTGCCGCGCGATCTGGGCGATAACCGCGTCTTCGGCCGCGTTCCGCTCATAATTGCGCCGCAGCGCCTCAAATGCCATTTCTCCTGCTCCGATGCTGCTCAAAAAGCGCTTAGCGGCGGCGTAATGCGCAGGCTCGACAGACGCCTCCTTCGGCACGGTGGCGCACCCAGAAGCCGTCAGCAGCAGTAGTACACACAGAAAAGCCCAAGAACAATGCCGGTTCACGCAGTTCCCCCAAAAAAGCGGATAAGTCGTTATTTGTGATGCACAACGAGGTGCTTGGAGAGAATATCAGAACTTTATTCTTTTCACTGGGCGAAAAACGTTTAAAACGCCAATCTTCGTCACGAACCGCAACGACTATCCATTTGAAACAACGCTGCGCGGCGTCGCCTTGAATTGCTCCAAGGTGCTGCGATAAGCCTGGTTGTTGTAGTCCTGGACGATGACCTCGGAGCGAAACAGGCTGTAGAGTTCAACCACAAGCACACCCAGCAGGGTTACCACGCCTAACGGCTGGAGCGGTGTCGCTAGCAGCAGCAAGGCGCCGATGAACAACAGCAGGGCCGCAAAACCGCGCCCCCAGCGTCCGAGATAGAAATGATGCGCGCCGACAAAGACGGCGTAATTCGCGACAGCATAGGTATCCGGATCACGAACACGGCTCCGGACCTCATCGTAAAAACGCCTGCGCTCAGGGGCCGGCAATGCAGCCACTTCCCGGCGTGGCCGCTCTTCCTCGGCTTCGACGAGCTTTCTATTGAGCATCGCTTCGCTCCTCAGGGTTTAGAACCGGATCGAGGATCTTGGCCGGCAAATCCGGCTGATTGCAGCGCCTTATGCGTGCCCACCCCAGCCGAACGCCCCGCCAGAAGCCAAAGCGCACTAAGGCATGCCGGGTGTATTCGGAATAACTCCGTTCGAAGTTGCAGTCGATGCCAAACCAACGGTAGCCCCCCGCCGTTGCGCTGATAACGTTCTATCAGTGCAACGGTGCATCGAGCTAAAACACCTTTTTCTTTGGCCGTCATCGACCCAGCGTTACGATCATTGCCTCGCGCTTCCAGAACAACCAGAAGCGCTTCTGCTCGATAACCTGAAACACCACTTGCCAGCCATCGGTGGCGAGGCGATTGGGTTCGGTTTCGATCTTCTTGATCGGCAAACCGGACGAACCTAACAAAATCGTCCCACAGCCCCCTCGACCAAGTAGACGACTTTATATTAACGAAAAGTGTTCGCCATATTTCCCCACTTCATTGTTATTTTTGGCGCGCCAATTAAAAATCACCATTGGCAAATAAGCAACCATTTATTTCTTACGAACAGGAGACGCGCTCACAGCGCGCCTCCTGGCAGTGGGGATATCGCAGAGAAGCAAACCCACAGTGACAGCGACTGCCCGGATGCAGCCGCTTAATTGAGCTCGCTGGCCGGTACGACGGGCACCACGATGCTTGAAGGGTACTTAGGCTCGTTGTAGATCGTGGTAACGTTGCCGGCGGCTTCGGCCTGATCCGGCAGGCTCCACACGCCTTGCGCCTGATTGCTCGCGCTGATCGCAACACGCAGTCTATGGCCGTAGCGCAGCAAGGCGGCTGCTGGGAATATCTCCACCCGCACCAGCACCGGCTCGCCCGGCCTCAGCGGCTCCTTGCCGGCCTCTGTAAACGGGTGCCACGGCTGCACCATCACGCCGTCAATATAACGTGAGCGGCTGACGTCCACCCGCCGGTGCACGGCCGACTGAATGCCCGTAGAAATCGGCGTCGCCCGGCCAAGCATATCCACATCGTCTACTCGTATGGTCAGCGCGGCCTGAGGGTTGGTTGCCGACATCCAGATATTGGCCTGGATCGGGCCGTTGATATAAAGCCGAGACATCAGCGGCGGTGTTTCGAAGATCAGGGCATCCTGGGCGTTCTCCACGATGGCGTTATTGAAGTGGCAGAGCCTGGGAAGCAACCCCACCATGCCTAGCGACCACTGCACCATGCTGCTCGAGCATTCGCTGCCGTCGGCGACGCTCACGGAGCCGAAGAAGCGGGTGCGGCTCTGGTTGGCATTGATGGAAATGGTCGGCGCCTCGGGTTCGTAGAGGTAGCCCGGACTCTCGCGGAACAGCGGGCGCAGCTTGCTTAGGCGCCCGTTGCCGCGCAGGTAGTAGCGCTCGGGCTTAGCCTTGGGATGGGGCCAGTCCGTACTGATCGTGTAGCGGTGGATCCCGAACAAGCCGTAGCCTTCCACATACTGAGTAACGTTAGGCATGGACTCCACGTCGGTATCGATGCCCTTGAGGTAGTGGTCAAACCAGCGCAGCAATAAGCGCTGCGAGCCCGGCGCGCCGCGCGCAACGGTGGTGCCGTGGTCGAGCATGGCGTCCAGAATGGCCTGAATATGCGCGCCGGGCACGATCACCATCTTGGTCGTGACCTTATTCTTTAGTTGCTCGTACAGCAGGGGCACGCCGCGCTGGAAGATATCGTTGCTGCCGCCGATCAGGAAAGTCGGCGCGCGGATATCCTTCGCCCGCTCCAGCGGCGAGCGCAGCGCCCAGAAATCCCCGTCGTCGGTGGCATAGCCCGCCATGCCGTCCAGGGCGTTGTTGATGGTCGGCAGATACCAGCTGTCGATCGCCGCGATGTGGTCCTGCGTGGCCGCTTCGATCAGGGCGGCGTACTTGCCGTAGACCACCTTCGATAGCGTGTTGGACACGCTGAGATTCTGAGTCAGCGTCAGCCAAGTGCTGATGAAGTTGGCGTTGAGCAAGCCGCCCGGCGCCACTGTGCCGCGGTACGGGTCGCCCATCGGTACCTCGGCGAACACCGCCTTCACCGCCGGGTGTTGCTGCGCCGCCGTCAGCAGCGCGGTGATGCCCAAATAGGAGGTGCCCGCCAAGCCCAGATTGCCGTTGAACCAGGGCTGATGCGTGATCCACTCGACAGCGTCTCCGTACGCGGCCTGCTCCTCCGCGCCGATCAGCGCCGTAACACCCGACGAAAGCCCCGTGCCGCGCACATCCACCGTGACGGACACATAGCCGCGCCGCACCATGTATTGATCCGGCCCCCCGATCAGCAGCGACTGCTGCGACGGCAACACCGAGCCCATCAGGCTCCCCAAATCCACACGGTAGGCGGTCTGCGTCAAGATTGCTGGGAAGCGCCCCGCCACAGGCTTACCTTCGGCATCCGCGGGGACGGTTACCACCACCGCTAGGGTATCGCCCGCCCGCGTCGTGATGAACTGCAAAGGCAGCACCTTTACCCCCGGGTACTCCGGTTCGCGCGAGTAATCCGTCCATCTCGCATCGGCGTTGCTGGTAAGGGGCGGGTTCGGCTGGCTGGTGTCGGCTCGGGTACCGAGCGTAGTGGTCTTGGGGGCGGCCAAGACCGATGCGCTCGCGAGCAAACACGCGAGCACCAGCCATAGCGACGAGCGCTTCCAGCGCGAACAGCTATGCATTGTTATTCTCTCCTCCGTAAGATTTGTTTTTTTGTATTGAGTTATTTAGCGCATATTCATTTCTTTCAGTTTCAAACAAACATAGCAGAAGGATCGAAAAAAAGGCGTGAAAAACAGAGGATTAGCTAACCGCTTCTTAGCGATTCGCTAAATCGATTAGGGCCTCCCGTAGTGATGA
>JAJUGG010000186.1 GCA_029268285.1 Ectothiorhodospiraceae bacterium
GCGGCGGGTATCGGTTGGTATACGGTCGATGCGCAGTGCTGCTTCGACGAAGTCGATGACGTGGTCGGCGTAGGTTTCCACGTCGATATGGCGACGGCGGTATTTCCAGGGCTTGAGGTACCAGTCCTGCAGAATCGGCTTGATCAGCGCCGCGCAGAGGCTAGTATCCCCAACCTCGAACACGCCTTCCTCCCGGCCCTGTTCAAGGCAGCTCTTAAGTATGCGTTCGGTTGTTAATTCGCCTTCGATGGAGCGTTCGCGCTCTTCACGCCCGAAGTGTTTGGATTCCATGTAGGAGAAGTAGAACCAGGGCTGCATGGCGTCGTGCAGGTAGAGCTGGGTGCGCAGCAGCCAGCGCAGGCGCTCGTGCGCGCCTTGGAGGTCCTCGGGCAGTGTAAGCACGCGATGCACGGCGAGTCGCCCCAGCTTCAGGATCATCTGCAACAGCAGGTCCTTGCTCTCGATATAGGAGTAGAGCGCGCCCATGCTGATGCCGGTAGCTTCCGACAGATCCCGCACGCTCATGGCCTGAAAGCCGAAGCGGTTGCTGATCTCCAGCGCGTGATCGAAGATACCGGCGAGTCGCGTGACGGCGACCGCCTCCTTCTTGACCTTGATGCGATCCTGGTGCGAGCGGTAGATCTCAAGGCAGATCTCGGTCTTGAGCGCATCGATGCGACTGCGAAACTCAGCGTATCCCGTCATGAAACCGCGACTCCTATGGATTCCTTCCCTTCGCCGCTTTAGCGGAAGGTGATCAAGTCCTTATGCTCGGGGCGCTCGAGGTGGGGCAGGGCATTGAAGGATGCCATGGATATTTCCCCGCCTCGGCTGAAGAGCCGCGTGATGGAGGTGTTGGCCACCGTCCAGCCGATGCGTACCGCCTTTTCGTCAGGCAATTCCAGCGTGTGCTTGAGCAGTGCGGAGATGACGCCGCCCGATGTGGAAATGACGACGCGCTTGCCTTTGCCGTTGGCTTCAATTACCTCGCGCAGTCCCTGGTAGCAGCGCTGGTGGAAGTGCTCCCAGGTCTGCCCGACTTCCAGGACTTCGTCGGCCTCGCCTCGAACCCAGTGCGTCAGGGCCTCGGCATAGAAATGCTGAAACAGCTTGCGGTCGCGCATCAGAGTTGCCCAGTCGTACGGGCGCTCCGGGTGCCGCTCGTTGGCATGCTGAAGGTACTGCGCCAGCACCGGGCGGTAATCGAACTCCTCGAATGCAGAACGCTCGATCAGCGGCACTTCCCGCCCGCCGCGGCGATAAGCGTCGGTAATGGCCTGCGCCGTGTCCTTCTGCCGCGCCAGCGGGCCGGTATAGACGGCGTCGAAGCGCTCGTCGAGCGCAGTCAGATGCTCGGCGAGGAGCTCGGCCTGCCGGATGCCGGTGGGCGACAAAGCATCGTAGTTTTCGGCGCCGAACGAAGCCTGCCCGTGCCGAACGAGATAGATCGACGTCAAATTCTCCTCCTCCTTATTAGCTGCTCGAGCGCCTCCCCCGACGCCGTATCGAGCAGCTGTGCGCTCGCGCCAAAAAAACCGAGCGAGCGCTCGCTCGGTGGATAGCTATACCGAGAAGCGCCTCGGCTTGCAAGCTGCGAGGACATTAACGGAGCGGGAGCGGCATATCGAAAGGGACGGATTAGGCTGGGCCGCCCCCGCCGAATTGGCGAGGGCGGTCGGTCCTCATGGCAGACAGGGAACTATTTGCGCCCCATCCTGGACAGGAACTTGAAACCGACTTTCAAGATCAGCGGAATGGTCACTTCGCCCACACAGGGTAGCTCGTCGCCACGCCGCCAGTTGGGGTTGCGGTCGTCGAAGAAGCGGATCTTGGGATACTTTTCCCGCATCTCCTGGGTGATGGGGGCGACTTCGCCCTTCAGGTGCTGCGCGCCGTCGCCCATCTCCAGTATGCCCAGATCTTCCCGGAATTGTTCCGGATACAGGCGCTTGCTATAGGCTACCGCCAGGGATTTCAGGAACGGATCGTCGGGTTGATCGTAGCGCGGATAGTAATGCTCGCAGTTATTTGCCAGCAGCAGGTAAGTCTTGTAGCCCTTGGAGATCAGAAACCAGTAGATCGGACGCCCGAAGTAACGCAATTTCTGCTGGATCAGAAAGCGCAGAAAGGTAAAGCGCATGTGGCTGCCGCCCCAGTAGACCTTGTCGACAATGGTGTCGCCGCTGAAAAAGCCTACCGCTTCCCCTTTCGCATGCCGAATCTTCATCATCATGACCGTCGAGAAGCCGCGAATGCGACCGCTTTGGGTCTCGCGCAGGATGACGGCGCCGTCCTTCTTCGATAGATCGCGGGTAAAAGTCTCGAGATCGGTATTCTCGTAGTATTTACAGAATAGCGCGTGCATGGCCCGGATATCGCTTTCGGTGAGCGCTTCGGTGCGTTCAAACGCACTCTTCGCCGGCGGCGGCGTGCCCCCTTCGGTGGTCTCGGTCTCGCCCTGACTAGGCACTGCCGTCTTCTCAGATGCGGTATCGATGGCCTCTACCGCCGCGTTGCCGTGGAAGGAGGCTTTGGGCTCGGCAGGAGACCATTTCGATTCGGTGCGTTCCGAGGTTGCTGCATCCATACTGCGTTACTCCTTGTGTGAATGGACAGGGCTCTTCCTGATGACGAGGCGGCAGCATTCCCGCTGCCGCCGGCGCGCGCACCCGCTCAGTGCGCCCGCACGGAACTCTCCGCGCTCATCGGGCGCGGCGGCAGCGCATAGCGATGAATGCGCTTGATCACACTGCCGAATTGGCGCCATAGACTGCCGCTGTTGTAAGGCAGGCCGTATTTCGCGCATAAGGCACGCACGCGCGGCGCAATTTCGCTGTACCGGTGAGACGGCATGTCGGGAAACAGGTGATGTTCGATCTGGTGACTGAGATGTCCGGTCAAGATGTGAAAGACTCTGCCGCCTTCGAGATTGCTCGACCCGAGCAGTTGGCGTAGATACCACTGCCCGCGCGTTTCGTTGTCCAGGTCTTCTTTACGGAACACCGCCACGCCTTCGGTGAAATGCCCGCAGAAGATGATCATGTACGCCCACAGGTTACGGATCAGGTTGGCCGTGAAGTTGCCGGCCAGGGTATAGAGGAAGAACGGGCCGGCCAGAGCGGGAAAAAGCAGGTAGTCCTTGAGCACCTGCCGGCGCGCCTTGCGGACGATCTGGCGCAGCTGCGCTTTCGCTTCGTCCTTGCTCTTGGTCTTGCCGATGTTCTCGAACTCGACGTCGTGTAGCGCTACGCCCCATTCGAAGAGCAGGGCCAGGATCCAGTTGTAGACGGGCTGGAACAGAAAGACAGGGTGCCAGGGGCGCTCCCGATTGACGCGCAGGATGCCGTAACCAAGGTCTCGGTCCAGCTTCATGACGTTGGTGTAGGTGTGGTGAATGTAGTTGTGCGAGTGGCGCCACTGCTCGGAGGGGCAGACGCTATCCCACTCGTAGGTGCGCGAATTCAGCTTTGGGTCATTGAGCCAGTCCCACTGGCCGTGCATGACGTTGTGGCCGATCTCCATGTTTTCGAGGATTTTGGACAGCGACAGCAAGGCGGTTCCCGCCAGCCACGCGGGCGGTAGGAAACCGATCCACAGCAGCAAGCGCCCCGCAAGCTCTGCGCTCCGTCGTACTCCTAGAATGCGGCGGATATACGCCGCATCGCGCTTGCCGAGCGTGCCCATCACCTCTGCGCGCAGCGCGTCCAGCTCGCGCCCGAATTCTTCGATTTGTTCTTGACTAAGCCTGTTGACTGCTTGATGAGAGGCGGCAGTGACTTTCATTGCTTTTCTCCAGGAGGCTAGGGCTCGGTCCTATAGATCCAGCTGTACGTCGCCGGCTGCGGCATGCACGCAGAGTTGAAGGTCTTCGTCGCGAGCCCGGCGGACCTCGCCGCTACGCACGTCGCGCACCCAGCCCTCGATGATGCGGTGCTTGCAGGTATGGCAGATGCCGGTGCGGCAGCCATAGCGCGGCGTCAAGCCGCTGCGTTCGGCGAGCTCGAGCAAACTGCCCGCGGACGCGCCCGATGCGACGACGCCGCTGCGCTTGAACAGGACTTCTCCCTCGCCGCGAACGTTGAGTGCGGGCAACACGAACTGTTCGGTCGAGAGTGCGCGGAAAGGGCGCTCCAAGTGGTGGCGGCGCACAGCCTCCATCAGCCCGGCTGGACCGCAAAGAAACGCGGCGCGGTCGGCGGCATCGGGAACCAGGGTCTCGAGTTGTGCGGCGGAAAAGCGAGCGCTATCGCCGAGGCCTTCGCGGGTAAAGCAGAGCTGTAGGCGTAGGCCCGGCAGCCCCTTGCGCAGCTCCAGGAGCTCCGCATGGCCGATCAGTGCTTGCGGGTGAGCGTCGTAGTGCAGCAGCATAATGTCGCCTTGATAGCGTTCTGCCTGCAGCTGCCGCAGCATGGCAAGCATCGGGGTAATGCCGCTGCCGCCGCTGATCATGAGAAGTTTTGCCGGGCGCGGCTGCGGTAGCACGAAACTGCCCCGGGGCGGGCTGATGACCACGCGCTCTCCGGCCTGGGCGCGCTCGACGATATAACGGCTGACGCGTCCGTTCCGCTTGATGGTGATTCTGAGCAAAGGGTCGGTGGGCGAGGAAGACAGCGAAAAGCAGCGGCTGTGCCTGACGCCTTCGATCTCGACCGTTAGCTCGACATGCTGGCCGGCTCGATGCCCATGCCAGTTACGGTTGGGCTGTAGATAAAGGCTGGCGGCATCGGCAGTCTCGCGCTTGATGCAATGAATGCGCGCACGGATCTCGTCCACAGACCAAAGCGGCTGCAGCGCATCGAGGTAATCGTCTACGGTGCGCGGGTAACAAAGCGCCCGCACCGCCCAGCTGTTCAAGAACCGCCACGCATAGTCCGCCATAGGGATCCTCCCTGTCCCATTGTTCTGAGCCGCGATGCGACGCTGTCGCCCGCGTTGCCTCTGCAGGTACTGCGTCCGCTGAAAGTGGCGAAGAGCGCCGGTCGCAGTACGCGAGCCATCATCCGTGAAGGCTGCGGGCAAAATGCTTTTTGGCTGATACCCTTTACGAAACCCGAGGCCGCTTTAGCTTTAAGGAGCGGCCTTAACAAATTATTTAGACTTTTATGTTTTTCTGAAAAAGGCTAATTTCTGTTACCCAATTAAATCCTCGCGAGTTCTATAAAATTAGCACATCTCAAAAAAACCGCTTAGTCAAAAACAACCCAGTTCAAATCGGCGTTGGACGCTGGTCTCATCGGCTGGCGGGTTTTTGTACGTCCGTGGCGCTGGAACATCAGTTGAGCGCACTTGTACCGTCAAGTCGCGACAGCTCCCAGTTTTGTACTCAGTGGTCTTTTTCTTAAGAGGTTCGTAATGTACGTAAAAAAAGAAGCGATGTAGTGGTATGGAGAGGCTATGTTTTTTGTATGAACAAGCTGTAAAAATAAGGTTTTTCTTTGTTGAATGCAGATGCAAGAAGCTTGCCGTTGTTTACGGTGCTGCGTATCGTGAGTGTTTTCTTCGCCGCGCACGATGCGGCCTAAGGTTTGAGCAGGTTAGAGGCAGCAGTAACAATGGATCCTCTCACTCAAGGTTTGCTGGGGGCGGCTGCGGCTCAGGCGGTGTTCGGTCGTCGCTTGCGCCGGGCATGGCTGGTCGGCGCCGTGGCGGGGTTGGCGCCGGATGCCGATGTGCTTATCA
>JAJUGG010000187.1 GCA_029268285.1 Ectothiorhodospiraceae bacterium
CCACACCCTGGAGCAAGGCATCGGCTATGTGCGGTTGAGCCAGTTCCAGGCCCGCACCGCCGACGATATGGTGAAGCTGCTCGAAAAGCTCAAGGCCGAGAACGACGGTAGCCTCGACGGGCTGGTGCTCGACCTGCGCAACAACCCTGGCGGGGTGGTCAAGGCCGCGGTCGGCGTTGCCGACGCCTTCCTCACCAACGGCAAGATCGTCTACACCGACGGCCGCGCCGAGCGTCGCAGCAACACCTGGCACGCAGAGCCGGACGATTTGTTGGCTGGTGCCCCGATCGTAGTGCTGGTCAATGAGGGTTCGGCCTCGGCTTCCGAGATCGTTGCCGGCGCCCTGCAAGACCACAAGCGCGCGATCATCATGGGCAAGACCACCTTCGGCAAGGGCTCGGTGCAGACCATCATGCCGCTGCGCGACGGCGGTGCTGTGAAGATCACCACGGCGCGGTACTTCACGCCCAACGGCCGCTCGATTCAGGCCGCAGGCATCGAGCCGGACGTGCTGCTGCCGGATGTAACGATTACCGCGGTGGATAGCGAAGCCTCAAAGCGCGTCAAGGAAGCGGACCTGGCCGGTCACCTGAGCAACCCCACTGAGGTTGCCGCCAAGAGTGGCAAGGTCAAGGCCGAGATTGGAGACGATTACGCTCTTAGCGAGGCGCTCAATCTGCTGCGCGGCCTGCGCATCGTAGCTGCGGCTAAGAACGAAGCAATCTAAGCCGATGCGCAGACGACTGGCTCTCCTGCTTGCCGCGTTGCTCGTCCCGTTCGGATGGGCGCAGGCCGAGGGAGAGCCGGTCATCTCCATCATCATCGACGATATCGGAGGCCGGCATGATGCCGGCCTTCGCGCGATTGAGCTACCCGGCCCGGTCGCCTACGCTTTCCTGCCCTACACTCCCTACGCTGTAGAGCTTGCCGAGCTCGCCCACCGCAAAGGCAAGGAGGTCATGCTGCATTTGCCGATGCAGACCGAGGTCTCGCGCCCGCTGGGCCCGGGCGGCGTCACCCTGGACATGGACCGGGCGCGCTTCGAGCGCATCGTCGAGCACGGCTTGGCCGCCGTCCCCCATGTAGTCGGCGTAAACAACCACATGGGTAGCCTGCTGACCCGCCATCCGGGGCACATGGCTTGGTTAATGGATATCCTCAAGCAGCACGAGCTCTTCTTCATCGATAGCCGCACCAGTGCCAAGACGGTAGCCGAACTCATTGCGCGCGAGCACGAGGTGCCGGTGATGCGACGCCACGTTTTCCTCGATCACGATCCTAGCGAAGCGGCGGTATTAGCTCAGTTCCAGCGGCTGGTCGCCGTGGCGCGGCGCCAGGGCTATGCTATTGCCATTGGTCATCCCTACCCGTCCACGCTGCGCGTGCTGGAAGACCAGTTGCCGCGCTTGAAAGAGCACGGCGTCGAGCTCATTCCGGTAGCGCAGATGATCGACGCGCAGCAGGAAAAGGAGCAGCGTCTATGGCCCGAGTCCTCGTTCCGCTTGCCGACGGCTGCGAAGAACTAGAAGCCGTCACTATTATCGACCTCCTGCGTCGTGCCGAGATCGAGGTCGTCACGGCCGGTCTCCGCCCCGGGCCGTTGAAAGCGAGCCGAGGGGTGGTGATCGTCCCTGACCGAGACCTGGACGGTGTCAACGCCGCCGATTTTGACATGATTGCCCTCCCTGGAGGTGCGGCCGGCGCCGAAGCCCTGGCCGGCGATGAGCGCGTGCTTGCGCTGTTGCGCGAAATGGCTGCCGCGGGAAAGTACATCGCCGCCATTTGTGCCGCACCCAAGGTGCTAGCAGCCGCGGAACTGCTGCAGGGGCGTCGGGCAACCAGCTTCCCCGGCTGGCTGGACGGCGTCGCCGCGGTAGACTATCGCGAGGAGCCAGTTGTTGTAGACGATAAGCTGATCACCTCCCGAGGCCCCGGCACGGCCATGGATTTCGCGCTTACTTTGATCGAAACGCTGGCGGGCCAGGCGCGCCGCGACGAGGTGGATAGCAAGTTGCAGCGCTGCTGAGATGCGCCTTGCGTCCTGCGTGATGGGCATACACCTCTAATCGACCAACGGTTGATGGGGGCATGTAAAGCCATGAGCAGACGCGCTCTCGCTGCAACAGCGATGGGCCTGATGTTGTCGAGTGCCGCGACGGCGGAATTCGCGGCTTTGGACGACGATGGCAGCGGATTCTTAGGCCCAGAGGAGCTGACCGCCGCGGGGCTGTTCGAGCAGTATGACGCCAATCGTGACGGTCTGCTCACGCCCGACGAGCTTGCTAACACGCCGAGCGCGACCAGCGGCTGGGATGTGGACGGTGACAGCCGCCTGAGCGAGATCGAGTTTCACCAAGGGCTCTACCGCAGGGCCGATGCCGACGCAAACGGCGCGATTGACCCCGAGGAATATGACACCGAGCTGGCAGAGTGGCTGGGCCGCGAGCCGAGTCCGTCAGCGTCGAGGCCAGCCAATTAGCAGCACCAATACGCCCATCACCCCCGCGATCCAGCTAGGCCAAGAAACCCCGGCGGCGAAACTCCACTCGTCCCGCGCCAATACCGTCAAGAGCACCGCTGCGATGAGCAGGCTTGCACCGACGATGGCCGCGTAAGTGCGCCGACTGTTGAGATGCATGCGCTCGTTCATGCGCTCCAGCGCATGTGCCTGGGCATCGATCCGGCGCGCGACTCGTTCGCTGTCTTCCAAAGCCTTGAGCGCCCGTCGCGGGAATTCCGGCAGCTTCTCTCGCACCGCCGGCCACTCGCGCTGGAACTTGTGCATCATGGAGCGCACGCCCACTTGTTCGCGCACCCAGCGTTCCATATAGGGCTTGGCGGTCTTCCAGAGATCGAGTTCCGGATACAGCTGCCGGCCCAGGCCTTCGATATTGAGCAGTGTTTTCTGAAGCAGCACCAACTGCGGCTGGACTTCCATCTCGAAGCGACGACCGGTCTGGAACAGTCTCAGCAGCAGCGCGCCGAACGAAATATCCTTGAGCGGGCGCTCGAAAATCGGTTCGCAAACGGTGCGCATGGCCGCTTCGAACTCATCCACCCGCGTCTCCGGGGGCACCCAGCCCGACTCCACGTGCAGCTCGGCCACGCGCCGATAGTCGCGGTCGAAGAAGGCAAGGAAGTTCTCGGCCAGGTAGCGGTGATCGGTCGGCGAGAGCGTGCCG
The DNA here is from genome assembly GCA_029268285.1 of Ectothiorhodospiraceae bacterium. Taxonomy (GTDB): domain Bacteria; phylum Pseudomonadota; class Gammaproteobacteria; order Nitrococcales; family AK92; genus JAJUGG01. The sequence continues at coordinate 3,183 of JAJUGG010000187.1, forward strand.
ACAATGCCGAAATCGATGGCGATGTACTGCGGATCTTCGGGCCGCGCCGGGTTCACGAAGATGTTGCCCGGATGCATGTCGGCGTGGAAGAAGCTGTCGCGGAAGACCTGGGTAAAGAAGATCTCTACGCCGCGTTCCGCGAGCAGCCTGAGGTTGACGCCGAGGGCGCGCAGTTCCGCGACGTTGCTGACAGGAATGCCGTGAATGCGCTCCATCACCATGACGTTACGGCGCGTGTGCGGCCAGTAAATCTCGGGAATGTATAGCAGCGGCGAGTTGTCGAAGCTACGGCGTAGCTGCGAGGCGCTGGCGGCCTCGCGCATGAGGTCGAGCTCGTCGAAGATGTTCTTCTCCAGCTCTTGCACTACCTCTACCGGATGCAGCCGCCGTGCGTCCACCGAATAGCGCTCGGCGAGCCGGGCAACGGTATACATCAACTCCAAGTCGTCGCGGATCACCGGTTCAATGCCGGGGCGGATGACCTTGACCACGACATCGGTACCGTCGAGCAACGTTGCCGCGTGAACTTGAGCAATGGACGCCGACGCCAGAGGCGTCTCGTCGAAGTGCGTAAATACGCTGCTCAGCGGCGCGCCGTAAGCACGCTCGACGATGCGGCGCGCCTCCTCGCCAGGAAACGGCGCGACTTGATCCTGCAGCAGCGCAAGCTCGTCGGCAATGTCCTGCGGCAACACGTCGCGGCGGGTGGACAGCATCTGCCCGAACTTGACGAAGATCGGGCCCAGATCCTCCAGTGCGGCCCGAATCCGCACGCCGCGTGGCGCCTTGCTGGCGTAGAACCAGCGCCAGAACATGAAATAGCGCATGAAGTGCAACGGCCGGAAGATCGGCGTCGCCAGGATGATCTCATCCAAACCGTGACGGATGAGTACCAGGTTGATGCGAAACAGTCGGACGAACTGGCGCGGATTGATCATGAGCGCTCGAGAGTTCGCAGTCGGGCCTCGAAGCGGTCGGCGGCTTGGCGTAGCCGGTCGACGTCGCTGAGGAAGCTCTCGATTTCCGCGCGCGTGGCGAGTTGGTCGGCTTCTTCGGTGAGGTACTCGCCGAGATTGCGTTCGAAACTGTTCCGCGTGCGGGCGAGCCAGTCGAGCCCGCCGCGCGCAAGCGAGCCGATTTGATGGGCGACTACGTCGCCGGTGAAGCGCGAGACCTGCTCCTCAAGGTCGATATCAAGCTCCATGAAAAGATGCTTGACCGCCTGTACCACTGCCACGTCGCCGCGGAAGTCGACTTGCGCCCCGCCCTCACCCCGACGCAGGACGAAACCCAGCAAGGCCGCCGGGCTTGCGCGCAAATGCGCATCGGCGCCCTCGGCATGGGTGTCCAGGCGAACACTGTCTTGTTCGAAGTGCAGCGCGAGCGGCGCAGCTAGGCCGCTCAGCTCGATAGCTAAGCAGCGCCCGACCAGCGGCTGCAGGCGCCGGCGCACGTCCGGGTCCATGGCGAGCGCCCGATTAAGCGCGAACTCCAAGGGCTTGAGCGGCAGCGTAGCAGTTTCCATCGTTCAGTACTTGTACCCGCGGTGGATGGCGACAATGCCGTTCTGCAGATTGGTGTAGTCACAATCTTCGAAACCGGCGGCGACCATCATACCTTTCAGCGTTTCCTGGTCGGGATGCATGCGGATGGACTCAGCCAAGTAGCGGTAACTCTCCGAGTCGCCGGCAATCAGCTTGCCCAGCCGCGGCAGGACCTGAAAGGAGTACACATCGTAGAGCGGCTGCAACGGCCGCAGATAAAGCTGCGAAAACTCCAGCACCAGCGCGATCCCGCCCGGCTTGAGGACGCGGTACATCTCTCTAAGCGCCTGGTTCTTGTCGGTGACGTTGCGTAGCCCGAAACCGATAGTAATGCGGTCGAACTCGTTGTCGGCAAACGGCAGGTGCTCGGCATTGGCGAGCACGTACTCCACGTTGCCGACGATACCTTCGTCGGTCAGCCGCTCGCGACCGCGGGCTAGCATAGCCTCGTTGATGTCGCTGACGACGACCCGCCCTTCCGGGCCTACCCGCCGAGCCATCTTGGCCGAAATATCGCCGGTGCCCGCTGCCAGGTCGAGGCAAACCTGGCCCCGGCGCACCTGAGCCAGGTTCATCAACTGCATTTTCCACAGCCGGTGCAGTCCCATGGACATCAGGTCGTTCATGATGTCGTACTTGCCGGCGACCGAGCGGAAGACGTTGCGTACACGCTCCACTTTCTCCTCGGTCGGGACTTCCTGATAGCCGAAATCGGTGGTTTGGGGCTGTTTGGACTGCGCCATATGCTTGCCTCTATTGGCGGGGTTTGCCGACCGCAGCGAGCGCGTCGCGGTAACGGCGCCAGTTTTCTTCCTGGTGAGTGCCGAGTTCGTACAAATAGTCGAAGGAGTATAAGCCGCTGGCGTGTCCGTCGTCGAAAACCAGCTTGAC
>JAJUGG010000188.1 GCA_029268285.1 Ectothiorhodospiraceae bacterium
CGCGACGATGTAGTCACCGAAGCCGTAGTACCGTGTTCAACGCAAACGACGCAGTAGGATGGTCTCGGTAGTAGGGTGGGTGCCACGCACCATCTTCATCAAACGGTGCATGATATGCACCCTACGAAGAACCGAGCGCGGCCAGACAGTGTGTGGTGCGCACCCTGACAATAACCGCGTTCTTCTCTGCGCCCTCTGTGCCTCTGTAGTACACCGCTCTTAAAGCGCCTTTAGTGCCGCCTCGTAGTCCGGCTCCTGGCCGATTTCCGGCACCAGCTGGGTGTATTTGACGGTGTCGTTTTCGTCCAGCACGACCACCGCACGCGCGGTCAGACCGGCCATGGGGCCGTCGGTGATGAGCACGCCGTAGTCCTTGGCGAAGTCCTTGCTGCGCATCATGGACAAGGACTGCACTTGATCGAGACCTTCGGCGGCGCAGAAGCGCTGCTGGGCGAAGGGCAAGTCGGCCGAGACGTTGAGCACGACTGCGTCTGGATGCGCCGAGGCACGCTGGTTGAACTCGCGCGCCGATTTCTGGCATACGCCGGTATCGAGGCTGGGCACGATGTTGAGAACTTTCTTCTTGCCAGCGAAATCCGCCAGCGTCACATCCCTGAGTTCGCCCGAAGTGAGCGTGAAATCGGGCGCCTTCTGGCCCTGGGCCGGCAGGTCGCCGTTGGTGTGGATCTCTGCGCCTTTGAACGTAATCGTCGCCATGTAAACCTCCTTGTGGGTCAGTCGTTAAGCGCCTCGGCAAGCGCCGAGGCATAGCGGTCGAGATCGGAGTCGAGCTTGGTTTCGGTAGCGCAGAGCAATAGCGCGTCGCCGAGTTCCGGATAATCGCGCTTGAGGCTGAGGCCGCCGAGCACGCCGCGCTCGGCGAGGCGCGCAAGCACGGCATCCACGTCTTGCTCGAAGCACAGCACGGTTTCGTGGAAGTAAGCGCTGTCGAAGGCCTGAGTCACGCCAGGCAAAGTCATCAAGCGCTCGGCCAAGCGATGGGCATTGTGGTGGCTGGCAGCGGCCACCCGCTCCAGCCCCTCGGCGCCGAGCAACGCGAGATAAAGGGTGGCGGCCGTGACCATCAACCCTTGGTTGGTGCAAATGTTGGAGGTCGCCTTGGAGCGGCGGATGTGCTGTTCGCGCGGCTGCAGGGTCAAAGTAAACCCCTCGCGCCCGTCGAGATCCTCGGTGCGCCCGACGATGCGCCCCGGCATTTGCCGCACATGCGCCTGCTTGCAGGCCATGAAACCGAAATACGGCCCGCCGGAGCTAAGCGGTATGCCGAGCGGCTGACCGTCGCCGCAGGCGATATCGGCTCCCGCCGTGCCCCATTCGCCCGGCGGCTTGAGCAGCGCCAGCGCGATCGGATTGACCACGGCGATAGTAAGCGCGCCGTTGCGCTGCGCCCAATCGCTAAGGGCATCGACATCTTCCAGACAGCCGAAGTAGTTCGGCTGCGGCACGATTAATGCGGCGACATCTTCGCCGGTGAAGGCCTCCAGCGTCTGCGGATCGGTGACGCCGCGAACGCGATCGTAGTCGAGCTCGATCAATTCGATGCCCTGATTGCGGACGATGGCCTGTGTCACGCGCCGATACAGCGGGTGCACCGTGCGTGGCATCAGAATGCGCCTGGACTTGGAGCGGCGGTTGGCACGCACCGCCATCAACGCCGCTTCGGCCAGCGCACTGGCGCCGTCGTAAAGCGATGCATTGGAGACGTCGAGGCCGGTTAGCCCGGCCATCATGGTCTGATACTCGTAAATGAGCTGCAGCGTGCCCTGGGAAGCTTCCGCCTGATAAGGCGTATAGGCGCTGTAGAACTCACCGCGGGTCGCGATCTCCCAAACCGGGGCCGGAACATGGTGCTCATAGGCGCCGGCGCCGATAAAGCATAGGGGCTGCGCGTCGGCTTCGGCCCGCTCTCGCATCAGCCGGGTGACTTCAAGCTCGCTCAGCGCGTCGGGTAGATCGAGTTGCTGCGCGCGCAGCTCCTGTGGGATCTCGTCGAACAGCGCTTCGATCTCGCCCACTCCGATGGCGGCGAGCATAGCGCGTACGTCGTCTTCGGTGTGGGGGATGAAGGGCATGGCCGTATCAGTCCTCTTCGGCGATCTGCGCCTGATAGGCGGCCGCGTCCAGAAGCTTGTCGATTGCGGCTTCGTCGCTCGGACGCAGCTTGAAGATCCACCCCGCGCCGTAAGGGTCTTCGTTGATTTGCTCGGGGGCATCGGCCAGCGCTTCGTTCACGGCGACGATCTCACCCGCGACCGGCGCGTAGAGATCAGAAGCGGCTTTCACTGACTCCACTACCGCACAGGCCTCTTCCACACTGACCTGCCGCCCGATCTCCGGCACTTCCACGAATACCAGATCGCCGAGCGCTGCCTGCGCGTGATCCGTAATGCCGACGGTCACCGTGCCGTCTTGTTCGCGGCGCAGCCACTCATGGGTTGGGGCGTACTTCAGCTCTGCAGGAGTATTACTCATAGGTCTTCTGTTCCCGATGGTTTAAATATTCGGCCGCCCCTGGCGCACGAAGGGCGGTTTCACAACTCGGAGCGGCAGCCGACGGCCGCGAATGTCCACTTCGAATTCCCCCTCAGCGCCGCTTTCCACTCGAGCGAAACCGATGGCCTGCCCAAGCGTAGGTGCAAAACTGCCGCTGGTGAGCTCCCCACAAGGGCGACCGTCAACCAGCACCGTTTGATGCGGGCGCAATACGCCTTTGGCGTCCAGCACCACGCCGATCAAGCGACGTGGCGCCCCGCCTTCGCGCTGGCGCTCCAAGGCCGCGCGGCCGACGAAATCGCGCTCGGCAGGCTCCCAGGCCACCGTCCAGCCGAGGTTGGCTTCCAGTGGGGTAGTATCGCGGTTCATGTCCTGACCGTACAGATTGAGGCCCGCCTCAAGACGCAAGGTATCCCGGGCACCGAGACCGCAAGGCGCAACGCCGGCCTCACGCAGCCTGGTCCACAGAGGCTCCGCGCCCGCTTGCGGGAGCATGAGCTCGAAGCCGTCCTCGCCCGTGTAACCCGTACGGGCAACGAAAAATTCGCCAAATTCAACCGCGGCGAACCGCGCCAGACGCTCGGCGCTGCCGCGCGCATCGCCCTCCAGCATGGACAGCACGACTTCGCGGGCGCGCGGGCCCTGAACGGCAATAAGCGCATAATCGCGCGGCGTGACGGCTGCGTCGTAGGCCGCAGCCTGACGTTGCAGCCAGGCGATATCCGCCTCCGCGGTGGCGGCGTTGACGATCAGGCGGTAACGCTCACCCTGCAGCCGATAGACGAGAAGATCATCGAGAATGCCGCCGCTCTCATCGAGCATGCAGCTGTACAAGGCGCGCCCCGGCGCATCGAGCCGAGCGACATCGTTGGCCAACAGATAACGTAGGAAACGCGTACCGTCTTCGCCCGATACATCGACTGCGCGCATGTGCGAGACGTCGAACATGCCGCAATCCTCGCGCACGCGACGATGCTCTTCGAGCTGAGATCCGTAATGCAGCGGCATCTCCCAGCCGGCGAAATCCACCATTCTGGCGCCCGCGCGCAGGTGAGCGTCGAAAAGGGGCGTACGCTGGAGCATGAAAGCAGTCTCCTGGAAAGGAAAACGTCCTTTTATTCCTATGTGCCGCGACCGCAACGATTGGCTGCTCACGAGGCGATCGCCGCGCTCTTCAGAGCGCACCCGCGCACCGCGCGGAAAAACGCGAAGCGCGCCAATCCCAGTGCTCGTTTTGGAGCTACCTTCGACTATAGCGCTCGAACAGTGGGCAATTCCACCGCGGCTAGCGGGCCAAAGTGGGCAACTCGCGTCCCTCGCCCATCGCCTGTCGCATGAAAAAGGCCTTGAGCGGCGGCAAGCGGTCCACGCTGTCGAAGCCGAGGCTCCGCAGCCCGGCCAAGGCCGGCAGCTGTGCGCGGAACAGGCGGTCGAAGCCGTCCATCGCATACTGCATCGCAAGATTGTCGCCCTTGCGCGCCCTTTCGTAGCGGCGCAAGGTCCCGAGCCCGCCGATGTCGCGCCCGCGCTCGGCGGCGTCGGCAACCCTCTCGGCCAACACAGCCGCATCCAGAAAACCGAGATTGGCGCCCTGCCCGGCCAGCGGGTGAATCACGTGTGCTGCATCGCCAATCAAGGCAAAGCGAGACTTGCAGTATTGCTTGGCGTGCTGGCGACGCAGCGGGAAGGCGGCACGCTCCTCGATCTCGAGCACCGTACCGAGCAGGTGCGCTGACGCTTCGGTAAGCGCCTGACAGAACGCGTCGTCACCCAGCGCAAGCATGCGCTGAGCTTCTTCGCGTGGCAGCGACCAGACGATGGAGCAGCGCCCATCAAGCAGCGGCAGCAAAGCCAGCGGCCCGCCGTTGAGAAACCGCTGGCGCGCGACCTCGCCGTGCGGCCGACTGGTGCGGATGGCGCCAACGACGGCAAGCTGGCCGTACTCGCGCTCGTCGACGCCGATACCGACCATGGCTCGCAGCGGCGAGCGCGCGCCGTCGGCAGCGACCACCAACGCCGCCTGCAGCCGGCGCCCGTCTTCGAGCACGGCTTCTGCGCCGTCATCATCCAGCGTCAGGGTCTCGATGGCCGCCGGTATGAAAAAGCTGACGTTATCGTGGCGCTGCAAGCGCTCGTACAGCGCCTGCTGGACCAGGATATTTTCGACGATGTGACCGAGATACGGCTCGCCGATCTCGGCGCTGTCGAAACGGACCTTGCCACCGCCTTCGGCATCATAGGCTTCGATGACCCTGAACGGACTCGCGCGTGATGCCAGTATTTGATCCCAAGCGCCGACCGCGCGCAGGATGCGCTCGGAAGCCGCCGTAATGGCAGATACCCGTATCGCCATCTGCTCCTCGCGCCAGCGTGGGACCGGCTGGGCGTCCACCACGGCGATGCGCAGCTTGCTCGGCGCCAGCACCGCCGCGAAAGCGAGCCCCGCCATGCCGGCTCCTTGTATAACCACGTCGTACTGCGTCATGAACGCGCCCCCTCCAGCGGCAGACCGCGCGCAAGCCGCGGCAATCGGCCTTCCCGCCCCATGGCATAACGCATGAAGCGGCGCTTGCCGGATGGCCACAGGTCCAGCCCCACCAGGCCGAGGTTGCGCACCAGCCCCAAACCCGGCAGGCGATTGCTGAATATCCGCACCAGAAAATCAGTAAAACCGCCCACGCGGCGGTAGTCGGCTTGGCGATCCTCGGCATAACGCTGCAGCAGCGCGGTGCGGCCTGGGTCGGCGCCTTCCAGCGCGGCTTCATGCAGTAATTCCGCCAGCGCGGCCACATCGCGCAAAGCAAGATTGAAGCCTTGCCCGGCCACCGGGTGCAGCGTGTGAGCCGCATTGCCAACAATAACCGCGCGCTCCGCGGTCACGGCGCGGGCGGTAACGCTGGCCAAGGGGTAGGTGGCGCGACTACCCACCTGCAGCAGACGCCCAAGGCGGTGCCCGAAATGCTGTTGTACTTCGGCCAGAAATTGCTGATCGGAGAGCGCGCGCAGCCGCGGCGCTTCGTCAGTCGGCACGCTCCAGATCAGGGCGCAACGCCCGCCATCGGTCGGCAACA
>JAJUGG010000189.1 GCA_029268285.1 Ectothiorhodospiraceae bacterium
CAACCGCGGCATATAGCTGAGGACCTGCGCATAGGCCTCCTGATGCGGCCAGAACGATGCGGGCGGCAGCGCTACACTCGCGGCAATGAAGCCGACTACGGCGAGATTGCAGGCAAAGCCTAGCCAAATAATGATGCGCGCTCGCGCGTAACCGTACACTTCCGTGAATACATCGCCGAGGATATAGCTGATCGGAAAGACGATCACCGCTGCCGGCACGATCCAGCCCCACAGCGATATCAGCTTGAAGCTGATGATGTTGGAAACGATCAACGTACTTACGAACGCGGCGGCAACCACCAGAAAAGCGGTGGAGTGGCGCCCTTTCTGCTCGAAATCGGTGTGCATCGTGGTTACTTTGTGGCGGTTTATGTAAAGGGGCGCTATTGTACGCGCTTTCCAGGCGCTTACGTAGCAGGAGGATGCCGCTGCTGCGGTTCGCGCCAAACCCCCGCAAGCTTTGTTCTATCGTTAGCGAAAGATTCGTTCCATGAACCAAGACCCCAACGCCTACGACGATGCGGCGATGCAAGCCGTGGAACTCGGTAACCGGATTGCCGACAAGGACCAGGAAGCGCATATCTGGGATGTCGCCGACGGTCTGCTTGCCGGTGCCATCCAGTACTGGCTGTACTCCCGCCAGCCCTGCGACGATCCCAACTGCGAGGATTGCACGCCCATCAGAACCGCCGAGCAACGCCTGATGGAACTGCAACGACTGGTCGACGATATGGCCCGTAGCAGCGAGTACTTCCACACGCCCAACGACTTCGGCGCCGGCCGAGCCTGAACTGGTCACGACAGCCTGCGTTAAATGTAGGGCGCGCTCCCCGCAGCGTGTGCCCGAGCCGATTTCGGTGCGCAGGAGCGTACCCTATGAACGCTGGCTTTTCGTAGGTCCGACTTCAGTCGGACGCCCCGCCGAAGACGTCCGACTGAAGTCGGACCTACTTGGCACATTCTTGCAGTAAGAGGCTCTTCTGGGGCGGGCTAAAAAGTGGGCTCCCCGCGGGGGCGGGGCCCGGCATAAGCGCGCCGATCAGGCGCGCCTCTGCCATAGAAAACCTGCGATCCGCCTTACGGTAAGAGCGCCGGCAGTATGTGCCCTATGAAGGTTCGCGGCGAGGTCGCCGCTCCTACAAGCTACGCGGCAATGCTTGTCTTTCTCCGTGCCACCGTGTCTCCGTGGTTCAATAACCGCTTTCCATTTTGCCGCGCTTCCCGCCCGCCCCATATCCGCCGCATATGGCGGCTATCCAGTCCATAAGCGCTGACCCGGACGAGCTTGCGGCTTTCCTGCGCGGGCGGCGGGCGTTGTTGTTCGGCGCGCCCGGAGCAGGCAAAACCACGTTGACTCGGGAGCTGGCTGCGCGTTTACCGGCTTGTCGAGTCCTTACCGCAGATCCCGGCTCGCCCGCTTTCGGCGTGCCGGGTGCTGTCGCGCTAGGCGGCTGGAGCGGGAACGCTTGGCAGGTCGAGAAGTTGGAGGCCTTATGCACGCTGGACGCGGCGCGCTTTCGTCTGCCCTTGGCCGGGGCGGTGCGGCGTTTGTTGGCGCACGCGCACGGCGAGCCGCTTCTGATCGACGCGCCCGGCCTGGTGCGCGGGGTGGCGGCGGCTGAGCTGCTGGCCGCTTTGGTCGAGGCCAGTGCGGCCGATGTCGTTCTAGTTATCGCCCATGAGGAAGCGCCGCTGCGGCGCGAGCTCGCCGCGCTGCCCGGGGATGTTCGGTTCGTTCCCAGCCGCATGCCGGCGCGGCGCCCTCCGGCGGCACTGCGGGCGGTAGAGCGCTCTCGGCTGTGGGAGCGCTACCTCGATAGCGCGGGTGATGAGGTTATATCCGTCGACGACCTGACCATGCTCGGCACGCCGCCGCCCTTGGACGCGCCCGAGGCGTGGCGAGGACGCCAGCTAGCGCTGCTGCGCCAAGGCGAAACCTTGGCTCTAGGCGAGATCAAGGCGCTGCGCGGCAAGCAGTTGCACCTGCGGATTCCGCCGCATGCCGAGCCGGATGCTCTTCTAATACGAGACGCAGTGCGAAACGCCGAGGGCGAGATACGCACCGCGAAACCCGTGATTGCAGAGGGCGCATCACCTCCCCCTGCTCGTGCGCCCACGGTCGGTACCGGCCAAGTCATTGCGAGCTTGGTCAACGGCGTCTTCGGCGACCCCATGTTGCACCTGCGCCTCAAACAGCAGCGGCGCAGCCTGTTGTTCGACCTCGGCGAGGGCGAGCGCCTGGCAGCGGGCCTCCTGCACGAAGTCACCGATGTGTTCATCAGTCACGGCCACGCCGACCACATCGGCGGCCTGTTATGGCTGCTGCGCAACCGCATCGGTGAGCTTCCCTGCTGCCGGGTGGTCGGCCCGCCGGGCACCGCCGGTCAGGTGGACGGCTTTCTGCGCGGCCTGCTGTGGGACCGCGTCGGCGACCGCGCGCCTTGCTTCGAGGTGGCGGAACTGCATGAGGACGTGTTGAAACGCTGGCGGCTGGTCGCCGGCCGCCCGCCCGAAGCATTGGCGACACAGCCGGCAGTCGACGGCCTTGTGCTGGAAGAACCAGAATTCCGCATCCGTGCCACCGCGCTTGATCATGGCTTCGGCACCCGGGTGCTGGCCTATGCCTTCGAGCCGCCGCGGCAAGTCAATGTGCGCCGCGAGCGATTGGCTGCGGCCGGGCTGGCGCCTGGGCCCTGGCTGGGCGAGCTGAAGCGGCGGGTGCTGCAAGGGCATCTCGGTGGAAACATTGAGGTGGACGGCCGGGGTACATGCTCGGTACGCGAACTCACAGACGAGCTGCTGCTCATCGCCCCGCCCAAGAAAATCGTTTACGCCACCGACTTCGGCGATACCGCGGACAACCGCGAACAGCTCATCAGGCTTGCCGAGAACGCCTATGCCTTATTCTGTGAGTCCAGCTTCGCAGAGGCCGACACCGATCAGGCCACCCGTACCGGCCACCTCACCACCCGCGCCTGCGCCGAACTTGCCAGTGCCGCAAAGGTCGAGCGCCTGGTGCCCTTTCATTTTTCCCACCGCTACCGTGACGACCCCATGCCGATGTATGCCGAGGTTGAGGCCCGCTTTCCGCGCGTGGTGAGGTGAGCAGTTAGAGTGTTTTGAACCACAGAGGCGCGGAGACACGGAGAAGGAATGCTGGCATGAGTCCCTGCGCATAGCTGCATGCTGCCACGTCCAAAGGAAAGCGCTTCCGTGCTTTCTGGGTGTTTGCGTGACCAATCCAAGCCGTGTTGCCATTCTCCGTGCCTCTATGTCTCCGTGGTTGAATTCTCCACCCCGCAGGCAGACCCCGCAGCCCCAACATGTACTAGGATGGTTGCAATAGAAGAATTCGTAGGCTGCGTGCCGTGGAGGAGAGGATATGCACCCGTTCAGTCCGATGACGGAACTGGCCACCCATGAAGTTGCCAATCAACCGACCCCGCTCGGCGACTACAACGCCTTTGAGGCCGATCAGCCGCTCAAAGAGGCCGTGGCGCGCGAGGCGCCGGCGTGGGTGGCCGAGCCCCTACGTGCGCTGGGGGCCCAGGTCGGTAGTGCGCACTACCACGAACTCGGCTTTCTCGCTAATCGCTACCCACCGGTGCTCAAGGCTTTCGACCGCTACGGCCGGCGCATCGACGAGGTCGAATATCACCCTGCTTATCACGAGCTCATGAAGCTCGCTATCGAGCACGATGCGCATTCCATTGCCTGGAAGCGCGAGGGCGAGGGCGGTGCGGCGGCGCATGTGGCGATGATGTATCTGCTTACCCAGCCCGAGCAGGGCTTCTGCTGCCCCATCGTCATGACCCACGCCGTAGTGCCGGCGTTGCGCTGCCAGCCCGAACTGGCCGAATGGTGGGAACCGCGCATTCTTGCTAACCGGTACGATCCGCGCGCGGTACCTGCTGCCGACAAGCCGGGCGTGACCTTCGGCATGGCCATGACCGAGAAGCAGGGCGGTTCGGACGTACGCGCCAATACCACTCGCGCGCTACCTGAGGGCAAGGGAGGCCCAGGCGAGGTTTATCGCCTGACCGGACACAAGTGGTTCTGTTCGGCGCCGATGTCGGATGCTTTCCTCACGCTGGCGCAGACCGAAAGCGGCCTGTCCTGCTTCCTGGTGCCGCGCTGGCGGCCCGACGGCGCGCGCAATGCTTTCTATATTCAGCGCCTGAAGGACAAACTCGGCAATCGCTCCAACGCATCGAGCGAGATTGAGTACAAGGACACCTATGCCGTCATGGTCGGGCCGGAAGGGCGCGGTGTGCCCAGCATCATCGAGATGGTGCAGCAGACCCGCCTCGATGCGGCCACCGCGCCGGTGGGTATGATGCGCCTTGCCTTGGTGGAGGCCTTACACCATGCCTCGCAGCGCAAGGCCTTCGGCGCGCGCCTCATCGAGCAGCCCTTGATGCGCAACGTGCTGGCCGATCTCGCGCTGGAAGTCGAAGCAGGCGTTGCCATGACGATGCGCGTGGCTCGTGCCTTTGACGAAGGTCATCGCGACGACGACGCCCGCGACTTCGGCCGCATCGCCACCGCCGTGACCAAGTTCTGGACCAATAAACGCGCGCCGCAGGCCATTTACGAGGCCATGGAGTGTCTGGGCGGCAGCGGTTATGTAGAGGAGTCGGTGCTGCCGCGGCTGTATCGCGAGGCGCCGGTGAACAGCATCTGGGAAGGCTCCGGCAACGTCATCTGCCTGGATATTCTACGCGCCATGCAGCGCAACCCCGAAACCGTGCCGGCCTATCTGCGCGAACTCGAAGCCGCCCGCGGCGGCAATCGCCATCTTGATGCCGCTATCGACCGCCTGAAGAACGAGCTACGCAACCAGGATGACGTGCAAACCCGTGCCCGCCGCGTGGCCGAACTCATGGCGCTGACGCTGCAGGGCAGTTTGCTGGTTCGCAACGCACCCGAGGTCGTCGCCGACGCCTTCTGCGCTACGCGCTTGGGCGGGGACGGGGGCTTTGTCTATGGCGCTCTGCCGGCCGATACCGATGTCGAGGCTATCCTGACAAGGGCGAGCTTGCAGGTATGAGGCGCGCGGTGAATCGCCTTAGGAAAGTGTTAGCAGCCTAGGCAGGAGCGTCGCAGTGACCGTCTTAGGGAATGGCTGGCAGTTACACCTCCAGCCATTCCTTGCGTATCGACTCTTGGGCGGCTAGTTCCTGCGGCGTGCCTTCGAACACGATCTTGCCGTGGCCCATCACCAAGACCCGCTGCGCCACTTTGAGGGCGATGGTGAGCTTCTGCTCGACCAGTAGAATGGACACACCGCGTTGGGCTATTTCAGTGAGAAAGGCGCCTACCTGCTCGACGATCTTGGGCGCGAGGCCTTCGGTGGGTTCGTCGATCATGATGAGGTCGGGATCCCCCATGAGAGTGCGGCACATGGCCAGCATTTGCTGCTCACCCCCGGATAGAACGCCCGCTGCGGTATCGGCGCGATCTTGCAGGCGCGGGAAGAGTTCGAAGGCATCCGTCACGCTCCAACGTCCCTGCACCCCGAGCTTCTTGATGCCCA
>JAJUGG010000190.1 GCA_029268285.1 Ectothiorhodospiraceae bacterium
ATGGGGTATAAAGTCGCACGACGTCACCCGCGGTGGTCCGGCTACCCGCCGGGGCTCTTACCCGGCGCAGTGATCCAGGAACCGTTCGCTGCCGGTTTAGGCGCGAACAAAGCAAACCTCGGCGCAGGGTTCGGCGCTCGAAGTCCACGGCGACTAGGCGCCCTCGGATCGCAAGCAATCCTGTTTTTCCCAGCCAGGGCGCCATGACTGGAAGTCGACGCGCGCCTTTACTGGCGTCGTGTCTCAAAGCCTTTCGGCATGACGCCGACCGCGTGTCGGCGCCGCCCCCTGATCCAGGGAGACGCCGTAGTTTAATGTGGCGGCGCAGCATTTGACAACCATGCTATGTCAATATTGTATATTGTGCACACTAATGGTTCCGGGGGATGCGCTGTGCGCGGCACCGACGGACGCGTTTACTACAAGCACAATCGAATCAAGCAACTGCGGGCCTTTTGTTTCGCGGCGCAGACCGGGAGCATTTCCAAGGCGGCGGAGCGGCTATCGCTGAGCCAGCCTTCGGTTTCCCTGCAAATACAGGCGCTTGAGCGAGAGCTCGGGATCGCAGTGTTCGAGCGACGCGGGCCGAAGATCCGGCTCACGCCCGATGGGCGCACGCTCTACGAGCTTGCTCTGCCGCTTGTGGAGGGTATTGATGCGCTGCCCGAGCGTTTCCAGGAGCGCGCCGAGACCTTGCAGGCAGGCCGAGTCGACATTGCGGCCGGCGAATCCAGCACGCTTTATCTTTTGCCAGCGCTGCTCAAGCGGTACATGGCCGATTACCCGGAGATTCGGGTCAACCTCCACCCGCTCGACGGGTCGCGCATGGTGGAGGCCTTGCGTGCCGACGAGGTGGACTTTGCGATTGGCTCCATGCTGGACCTGCCGGACGACCTTCACTATCGCGCCGTTTATTCGTACGGCCTGTCGGTGATCATCCCGCACAGTCATCCGCTCGCGCGCAGAGATAGAATCGACCTCTCGGATCTCGCCGACGGCGAGCTCATTCTGCCGCCTCGGCACTTGACGACTTGGCGCCTCGTCAACCTGATCTTTCAGCAACACGGCATCCCCTACAAGGTGCGCCTCGAGGTCGGCGGCTGGGAAGTAGTTAAGCGCTACGTCGAGGCAGGGTTCGGGATCGGCATCGTGAGCGATATCTGCCTTTCCGGGCAGGAGGATTTCGTCGTGCGAGAGCTTCCTGCCGTGTTTCCTCAGCGCACCTATGGGGTGCTGACTCGGCGCGGTCGTTTTTTGTCTCCGCAGGCCAAACGGTTTCTGGAATTGATGGAACCTACCTTGTCCGGCGAGTACGATGACGCTTTCGGCACCGACGCCGAAACCGTTTTCATTGTGCGAGGGGGCAATGAGCGAAAATGATGTCTGGAAGCCGCACCTGACCGTGGCGGCCGTGGTCTGTCGTGATGACGAATACCTGTTCGTGAGGGAGCGGATCGACGGGCGCTCGGTGCTGAACCAGCCTGCAGGGCATGTCGAGGATGGCGAGAGCCTGATCGACGCGGTGGTGAGGGAGACACTCGAGGAAACGGCGTGGGACTTTCGGCCGGAGAGCCTCGTCGGCGTCTATCGCTGGCGTAATCCAGTTTCTCAGGAAACCTTCATACGAGTTTGTTTTTCTGGGCGTTTGTTGGCGCATCACCCCGAGCGATCCCTGGATGATGGGATCGAAGCGTCGGTTTGGCTGTCGCCGGCCGATCTCAGCGGCCCGAATTACTCCTTGCGCAGCCCGCTGGTCAGCCGTGTGGTCGCGGACCACCTCAGCGGGCAGCGTTATCCGCTCGATATCCTGCAGGACGTCGAGAACTTTGATTGAGATTCTAGACCGTAAATGATGTCGGATAAGCGTGTAATCGTTGGGCTTTCCGGGGGCGTCGATTCGTCGGTCGCCGCCCTGCTCCTGCTCGAGCAAGGCTATCGGGTGGAAGGCCTGTTCATGAAGAACTGGGAAGACGACGACACCGAAACTTACTGTAGCGCCGCGGATGACCTCGCGGACGCAAAGAACGTGTGCGCCGAACTGGGTATCCCTCTGCACCAGGCGAACTTCGCTCGCGAATACAAGCAGCAGGTGTTCGAATACTGCCTGCGCGAATTCGAAGCCGGCCGCACGCCAAATCCCGACGTGCTTTGTAATCAGCAGATCAAGTTCAAGGCCTTTCTGGATTATGCCCTGCGACTCGGGGCCGATGCGGTCGCCACCGGGCACTATGCCCGGGTCGGTCGGGACGGCGAGCGTTACGCCTTGCTCAAGGGCGTAGACGCGAATAAAGACCAAACCTACTTTCTGTACACCCTTGGCCAGGAGCAGTTGGCGCGCGCGCTATTCCCGGTGGGCGGCATTCCCAAGCCCGAGGTACGACGCATCGCCGAAGAAGCCGGCCTCCCCACCTTTGACAAGAAGGACAGTACGGGTATTTGTTTCATCGGCGAGCGGGATTTTCGCGAGTTTCTGAGCCGTTACATACCGCGTCGTCCCGGCCCGATATGCACTCCGGACGGCGAGGTGCTGGGCGAGCACGTCGGGCTCAGCTTCTACACGCTGGGCCAGCGGCAGGGCCTCGGCATTGGCGGCCTCGCCGGGCATGACGGTACGCCGTGGTACGTTGCCGACAAAGACATGGCGAACAATCGTCTGATCGTCGTGGCCGGTCACGATCACCCGCGCCTGATGTCGGTGGGCCTGGATGCGGAGCAGCTTTCCTGGGTCGGCGGGGCTGCGCCCGTCGGCGAAATTAAATGTACCGTAAAGACCCGCTATCGGCAGCCGGACCAAGGCGCGGAGCTTAAGGTCGGCAGCGACGGTGTCGCGCACGTGCGCTTCGACCAGGCGCAGCGTGCCGTTACGCCCGGCCAGTCGGTCGTATTCTACAATGGCGAGCGTTGCTTGGGGGGCGGCGTCATCATGCGGCGCGTGCCACTGGAGGTCTAGCTTGCTTGAGCAGAAGAACCAGACGCTGGCGTTGGCGGCGACCCTGCAGGCCTTGCAAGGCGTCGTTAGTGTGGCGCGTCGCGGGCGCGTGGAGCCTATCGTGGTACAGGGCGTTTTGGCAGGCGTGCTCACTCCGGTTAAGGCCGATTACGAAGCTCTGTACGGCGGCACGCTACGGCTACACATCGGTTTACAGGCGCTCGTAGAGCAATTCGAGCAGCCGCGCGATATGGAGCTGACCCGCTACCTGATCACGGTGCTGCAGCTCGAACGTCGCGTCAGCCGTGATCCGCAGCGGTTGTCGGCGCTCGGCAGCGGCCTGACTCACGCGCGACGTCAAGCCGAGTACTTCGACAGTCTCGACGCGCCGTCGGTGATCCAGTACCTCGCGGGCCTGTACAGCGAGCAGGTCAGCACCGCGAGACCCAAAGTCATTGTGCAGGGCGCGCGCGAATTTCTCGAACAGCCCTCCAACGCCACCATGATCCGTGCGCTGCTGCTCGCGGCGGTACGCGGGACCAGTCTTTGGCGAGCTGCCGGCGGCCGACGTTGGCAGTTGTTGTTTCGGCGACAAGCGCTGCGGGAATGTGCGGCAGACTTGCTGGGGCCGTGAGACGGATAACTGCGGCTTCGACACGCCGCGGGCGAGACGTTAACGTGAAGATGGCGGTCAGGTGTTGGTAAGACCAAGGGGGCGGACATGGATGTGAAATCGGTTCATTATCCGGGTGATCCGGCCATCGAGCACTTGGTCAAGGAATATGGCGATTGCCTCGTCTGCGTCCGTTATCGCTACGATGCGGCCAAGCACAAGCGCTATCAAACCGTTGAACTAGTCGTGCGCGAAGAGACCTGGTCCGAGGAGGTGCGCTTCCTGCATGGGCCGGAGTTCGATGCCGCTATCAAGCGTCCGGTGCTGCTAGATCTGCGGCCGCATGAAATCGACCTCGTGCGCTTGGTAAAAGAACACGGTGCGCGCTGGGACGAGGAGCACCAGCGCTGGTCGCTACGTTACGATCAAGCGGTGCAACTCGGCTTGCGCCAACGCATCATCGACCTCTGACGGTCGTCTACTCACCTATTCTTCGCACCTCCAGCGGCCTTTCCTGCGCGGAATGCGACACAGCGCGCATTTTGTGTTGTATGATATGCGGCGCTTTTTCAGCCGGTTCTACTCCAGCTCCTGTAATGCGGAATCGGACGACCGGCATGCAGGCATGTGAAGCCCGTACATAACAGGTTTGGGAGGTACGATGACTGACAGCTTTAACGCGCGATCGACGCTGGACGTCGGCGGTAAAAAATACGAAATATTCCGTTTCGACGGTCTAAAGGAAAAATACGATATCGATCGCCTCCCATTCTCGCTGAAGGTGCTGCTAGAGAACCTCCTGCGCAAGGAAGACGGCGAGAACATCACCAAGGCCCACATCGAGGCGCTGGCAAACTGGAACCCGAAGGCGGACCCGGATACCGAGATCGCCTTCACGCCGGCGCGGGTGGTGCTGCAGGACTTCACCGGCGTTCCCGCCGTGGTCGATTTGGCTGCGATGCGCGACGCCATGAAGAAGCTGGGTGGCGACCCGAAACTGATCAACCCGCTGTCCCCGGCTGACCTGGTCATCGACCACTCCGTGATGGTCGACTACTTCGGTACGCCGGACGCGCTGAAGAAAAATAACGCCATCGAGTTCGAGCGCAACAAGGAGCGTTACACCTTCCTGCGCTGGGGTCAGAAGGCCTTCTCGAACTTCGGCGTGGTGCCGCCCGACACCGGTATCGTTCACCAGATCAACCTCGAGTACCTGGCGCGCGTCGTGTTCGTCAACGAATCTGACGGCAAGCTGCAGGCCTACCCCGACACCCTGGTCGGCACCGACTCGCACACCACCATGGTCAACGGCCTCGGCGTGCTGGGCTGGGGCGTGGGCGGCATCGAGGCTGAAGCGGCCATGCTCGGTCAGCCGATTTCTATGCTGATCCCGCAGGTTATCGGCTTCAAGCTCACCGGCAAGCTGCCGGAAGGCGCAACCGCGACCGACCTGGTGCTCACCGTTACTCAGATGCTGCGTCAGCGCGGCGTGGTGGGTAAATTCGTCGAGTTCTTCGGCGACGGCCTGGAAGAGCTGCCGCTGGCAGACCGTGCCACCATCGCCAACATGGCTCCCGAGTACGGC
This sequence comes from Ectothiorhodospiraceae bacterium, assembly GCA_029268285.1. Taxonomy (GTDB): domain Bacteria; phylum Pseudomonadota; class Gammaproteobacteria; order Nitrococcales; family AK92; genus JAJUGG01. The sequence goes on from JAJUGG010000190.1 coordinate 5,128, forward strand.
GCAACCTGCGGCATCTTCCCGATCGACCAGGAAACGCTGCGCTACCTTGAGCTGACCGGTCGCTCCCAGGAGCAGATCGACCTGGTCGAGGCCTATGCGAAGGAACTCGGCATGTGGCGCACCAAGGGTCAGCGCGACGCCGAGTACACCGACGTGCTCGAACTCGACATGAGCACGGTGGTGCCGAGCCTGGCCGGTCCGAAGCGTCCGCAGGATCGCGTGAACCTAGGCGACGTCAAGTCCACCTTCCAGGCTACCGTCAAGGCGTACAACGACGAAGTCGAGGGGCGCGGTCAGAAGCGCGCGGTCGAGGGTGTCGAGTACACCGACGAGAGCGGCAACAGCTACAAGCTCGAAGACGGCGCGGTG
>JAJUGG010000191.1 GCA_029268285.1 Ectothiorhodospiraceae bacterium
ACCGATCCCGAATCGGCAATGAATACCTTCTCCAGCGGCTCGGGCGTGAGCGCCACCAGGCGACGCCCGAGTTCTATGGCCGGCGCATGCGTGAGGCCGCCGAACATGACGTGAGCCATGTGCTCTAGCTGTTCTTGCATGGCGCGGTTCAGGGTTGGGTGGTTATAGCCGTGGATAGCACACCACCACGAAGCCATGCCGTCGATCAGCTTGCGCCCGTCGGCGAGCCTCAGCCGCACGCCTTCAGCCGACTCCACCGGCCACACCGGGGTCGGCTCCAGCATCGATGTGTAGGGGTGCCAAAGGTGCTCGCGGTCGAAGCGCAGTGCTTCGCTCCAGTTGTCGATGGGCATGGCGCAATCCTGCTGTGGGTTCATCGACGGATGAGGTTAGCAGGCTGGACAAGCGGTATCACGCCACGGTCAGTTGAGCAGTGTGGCGTAGGCATTTCGTATGCAATGCGCCAAGGCGGGTTCATTGCCGCTCGCGCGGGAGGTGCTTGCCGTTTATGCTCGCAGGCTAGAACCGCATCCCTTACACAGAATAATAAATGCGAACTCCAAAGCCTTTCGGCTTCAGCGCCGCTATTTTGCTATCCGGCTGCGCGGCAATGAGGGGTACAGAGCCGTCCGCGTCGAATCCCCATATCTACACGCCCAATCTCTGGTCTTGTCATCAGGAGCTAAACGAGAGCGAGGAGCTTGCGCGGTCAGGGCAGAAGGCATTCTGACAGCGCTTGGATTTCGCCACGTCATTAAGCACGGGACTTACGTCTACGGTAACTTCGGTCACAACCGTGCCGCCATAAAATGCGTGCCGGCGTACGGAAAAACCTTCGTTTATACCGCGGTAGCGGGGCCGGAGGTACGAGTGGTGGAAAGGCTGCGCAACGAGATCGCCTGGAAGTTATAGCACGGCATTGTCGTCGTCCCGCGTGGAAAACTGGAACCAAATCCAGGAGTAAAGGTAGATTTCTCGCCTCATGCCATGTGCAGCGATGGCTCGCACGTTTATCATGGACCATTGAAAAGCGCGTGCAACGTGATGGCACAACGTACCGAATAAGAACTTTCCGGGGGGAGAATGACAGCGCTGCTGAAATTAGCCGCGGCCATCGACTGGATGAACCAGCAAGTCGGCCGGCTCGTCTACTGGCTCGGGCTGGTGATGATTCTGTTCGGCGTCTACAACGCTACGGTGCGCTATCTGGGCTCCTTTATCGGCAGCAACCTCAGCTCCAACGCGTACATCGACATTCAATGGTATTTGTTCGGCGCCATGTTCTTGCTCGGCGCCGGCTATGGTTTGCGCCACAACGTCCACGTGCGGGTGGATGTGCTTTCTTCGCGGCTGAGTCAACGTGCGCAGCTAGGCATCGAGTTCATCGGTACGCTGCTGTTCCTTCTGCCGTTTTGCGCCATCGTGCTGTGGTTTTCGCTAGATTGGGTAGCTAACTCCTGGGCGATCAAGGAAATGTCGCCCAACCCCGGCGGGCTGCCACGCTATCCGATCAAGTTCGTCGTGCCCGTTGCCTTCGGTTTGTTGCTCCTGCAGGGGCTTTCCCAGCTGATCAAGATTGCCGGCGTGTTCACCGGCCACCGCGAGTACCTGTACGAGCCTCGCTCGCTAGAAGAGGAGGCTCAGGTATGAGCGAGGGTTGGTTCGCAGGCGGGATGTTCATTGCCCTGCTGCTGTTCATCTTCTCCGGCTATCCGGTGGCTTTCGCGCTCGCCGGTACGGCGCTGCTCTTCATCCCTGTGGGGATTATGTTCGATTTCTTCGGCCCGACGCTGCTCCAGGCCCTGCCGCAGGGCATTTTCGGCATCATGGAGAACTACACCCTGCTGGCGGTGCCGTACTTCGTGTTCATGGGCAAGATGCTGGAGCGCTCGGGGCTGGCCGAGGATTTGCTCCGGTCCATGACTGAACTTTTCGGCCCGCTACGCGGCGGCATGGCGCTATCCGTCGTGGTGGTCGGCGTTCTGCTCGGCGCGGCGACCGGTGTGGTGGGCGCCACCGTGGTGGCTATGGGGTTGATCTCGCTGCCGGTGATGCTGCGCTACGGCTATTCCAAATCCATGGCGACAGGCGTTATCGCCGCCTCCGGCACGCTAGGACAAATCATCCCGCCCAGTGTGGTGCTAATCGTGCTGGGCGATCAGCTCAGTGTGTCGGTCGGGGATCTGTTCCGCGGCGCACTGGTTCCCGGCTTGATTCTCGCCGGGCTCTACGGAGTTTACGTTCTCGGTTACTCATGGTTGCGTCCTCAGGCCGGGCCGGCGTTGCCGGCGTCGGAGCGGCCGGCTGATATGGGTGTGCTGCTGCGGCGTACCTTGTTGGTCATGGTGCCGCCGCTGCTACTCATTCTGCTGGTATTGGGGTCGATCTTCGCGGGGGTGGCTACACCCACTGAAGCCGGCGCCTTCGGTGCGGTCGGCGCGACTTTGTTGGCAGCGCTCAATCGGCGCCTGAGCTGGAATGCGCTGACCAGTTCTCTGGACGGCACGCTGCGGCTGACCACCATGGTATTGATGATCCTGGTCGGTTCGCGTGCCTTCAGTTTGGTGTTCCGCGGTTTCGACGGCGATCTTTGGGTCGAGGACATGCTGACCTCGCTACCGGGCGGGGAGTTGGGCTTCCTCATCCTCGCGGGGCTGGTCATCTTCGTGCTCGGCTTCTTCATCGATTTCTTCGAGATTGCTTTCATCGTGTTGCCGCTGCTGGCGCCGGCCATGCATTACCTGGGCATAGACCCGGTATGGTTCGGCATTCTGGTAGCGATGAATCTGCAGACTTCGTTTCTAACGCCGCCCTTCGGCTTCTCGCTATTCTTCTTGAAAGGCGTGGCGCCGCCGGGCGTGAGCACTGTGGATATTTACCGAGGGGTGATCCCTTTCATATTTATCCAGCTGATCGCTCTGTCGTTGGTGTACGCCTTCCCGCAGTTGGTACATTGGATCACGCCTTAAATCATAAAAAAGGCTCGCTAAGAGTCTCCTGAACCCTATGGAGGAGGTTTCGGTGAAACGACGTAATTTCATCAAGGCTGCGGCTTTGGGTACGGTCGGAGCGGCGGCTGCGACCGCGCCTTACGTGCATGCCGAGTCGAGCCCGCGCATTCGCTGGCGCATGGCCACCAGTTGGCCGACCAGCCTCGGCACGCTCTGGGGCGGTGCCGAGGACTTCGCCGAGCGGGTCAGCGAACTCACCGGCGGACGTTTCCGGATTCGCCCCTATGCGGCAGGCGAGCTGGTGGGTGGCCTGCAGGTGCTTGACTCTGTCCAGACCGGCACTGTGGAGTGCGGCATCAGCGCTTCTTACTACTTCACGGGCAAGGAGCCCACGCTCGCCATCGACACCGCGCTGCCGTTCGGCATGACGACGCGCATGCAGAGCGCCTGGATGTACTACGGCGGCGGCAGCGAGCTGATGAATAAGGAAGTGTTCTCCAACTTCGGCATCGTCGCCTTTCCGGTCGGTAACACCAACGCGCAGATGGCCGGCTGGTTCCGCAAGGAAGTGCCGGATCTAGCCTCCCTCAAGGGGCTGAAGATGCGCATCCCTGGCATGGGCGGCGAAGTGATGGCGCAACTGGGCGTGAACGTGCAGACGCTGGCAGCGGCGGAGGTCTTCCCGGCGCTGGAGCGCGGCGTGATCGACGCCACCGAATTCGTCGGCCCTTACGACGACGAGAAGCTCGGCTTCTGGCAGGTTGCCAAGAACTACTACCACCCGGCGTGGTGGGAGCCCTGCGGCATGATCTCCGTCTATATCAATCAGAAGGAGTTCGACAAGCTGCCCAAGGACTACCAGCACGCGTTGCAGGTCGCCGCGGCAGACTGCCATATCAAGATGATCGCCCGCTACGACTACCTGAACCCCATTGCGATCAAGCGCCTGGTGGATCGCGGCGTGGTGCTGCGCAAGTTCAGCGACGAGATCATGAAGGCGGCGCAGGAGATCGCCTTCGACATGTACGAGGAACTGGCCGAGAAGAACAAGACCTGGGCCGCCGTGTATCGGCCGTGGAAGAAGTTCCGCGACAGCCAGTATGCCTGGCACAGCCTGGCGGAGCAGGGCTTTGCCGAGTTTGCGGCTTCCCAGGCCGACATGGGGCAGATCGGCGCCGAGACGGGGATGCGCTACCGGTAGATGTTCGTGCTTCGGGGCGATGCATATCGCCCGCATGGTTGAACGAGGCTGATTGTTGTGCAGGGCACGATGGCGACGCTAATCGCGATTCTCGTCTGTATCGGTGCCGGCACCATCGGCGGCGTGTTCTTCGCCTTCTCCAGCTTCGTCATGAAGGCCTTGGCGGCGCTTCCCGCGCCGCAGGCCGTATCGGCCATGCAGAGCATCAACGTAGTTGTGCTGAATCGCGTGTTCCTGGGGGTGTTCATGGGAACGGCGCTGCTGTCGCTAGTCGCGCTGGTGGTGGCGGTCGCATCCTGGGGCACGCGCCCGGCATGGCTGCTGTTTTTGGCCGGCGCGCTCTACCTCATTGGTTCGTTCGGCGTCACGGTGCTATTCAATGTGCCGCGCAACGAGCGCTTGCGCGCGATGGCCGCGAACTCGAACGATGCCGCGACGTACTGGCCGACCTATCTCGGCGAATGGACGCGCTGGAATCAGCTTCGCACGCTGGCGTCTCTCGCTTCGGCCGCGTGTGCCGCCGGCGCCTTAGCGCTTTAAGAAATCGACCGCGCCTGCGGCCGTAATTTGCTGCACCCGTTCCGGCTCGCCGCGCGCATTGATGCGAACGTAGCCGATGCCGGCGCCGTTAAACAGCCGTTCGCCCTTGGAAGCCGTGGCCGGGCGGTGTGGGACGATCTCCATCCGCCGGCGACGGGTGAACCAGTTCAACGGCGACCAGGGGGCGTAAAGCCAGCGGTTGAGCCGGTCCAGCACGTCCAGCAGGCGCTTCGGAAATTCGTTTTTGATTCCGCTGCTGGTGATCTGCCAGATGTGCGGCTCGTCGCGAAGCCCACGGATGCAGACGTCGTACATGAAGGAGTAGTGGACGTCGCCGGAGAGGATGACAAAGTTCCCCGGTGTCCGGGAGTGCCGGAAGATATTCACGATAACCTTCGCCGTTCCCCGGTGCGCCATCCAGTTCTCGGCGTCCACTAGCAGCGAATAGCCTAGCCAGGTAAAGACCCGTTGCACCACTTCAATGAGCTTGACGCCGAAGATCGGAGTGGGGGAGACGATGATCGCGGATTCCTGGTGCAGCAGCTCCGTTTGCAGTTCGGTTAGCCCCTCCCAGTCCATGAGGCCGGAAGGTCGGTTGAAGTTGCGCTCGGAGCGCCAGCGCCGGGTGCGGGTGTCGAGCACGATGAGTTTGGGCGTGGTCGGCAGCTTGTAATGCCACTGCTGAAATTGGAGCAGGTGATCGATCAGGGCATCTTGCCGTGTTGCTTGCGGCTCCTCGCTCCAGGCGCGTAGCTGCTTCAGGG
>JAJUGG010000192.1 GCA_029268285.1 Ectothiorhodospiraceae bacterium
ATCCCTGCCCCTAACGCTTCGCATGACGCGTGCTGGGGCCGGGGTGAGTCATTGCGTGAGCGGAGTACCGTGGCCGACGCTGTTGGCTACATTCCTCGTAGGGTGCAGGCCCCCTGCGGCAGAGGCACACCTGATCGGCGCACTTATGCGGGCCTCGCCCCGGCGGGCGGCCTGTTTTTAAGCTCAGTGTTCGGCGCCATTGGTCGCACCCTACGGAGAACCGCTCACTACACGGCCTGTTTTCTCCTGCGAGGCACGGCGGCATCAAGGGATAGACCACGAACCTAGCCGCCGCGGCGGCACGCCGTAAGCGCTGTCTTTCTCCGTGTCTGCGTGGTTTAGAGACAGCGTAATAACAAATCAAACGTCCAAATGCAGAACAGGCGTAGCCGCGTTTGGCCGCGAACGCGATCGCGCTTGAAACGCTAAACCCTGATGAAAAAGAGTTTTCCCTAGGTTCTCGGCTTGTATGCCGCGGTTGAAAGGCCTATACCAGAAGTGAAGCTTTCGTTAAGAGGCTTCAAAGCGTCGCACGCGAGTCGGCGCTGCCAATCCCGGCTCATTGAGCGCGTGAATGCGCAACGGGAGGAGGTCATGGGAGTCAATCTGCAACCCCGCGTCGGTGACTGGTATCAGACGGCGGAAGGTCTGTGCTTCGAAGTCGTGGCTTACGATATCGGCGACGATACGGTGGAAATACAATACTTCGACGGCTCCGTTGAAGAATTGGATATGGAGGCTTGGCTAGAACTGCCACTGGCGCCGGCGGAACCGCCCGATGACTGGTCGGGTCCGATGGACTTAATGCGTGAGGATTTCCTGACGGACGAGATCCCGGTTCGCGCTCTTGATGGGCGCAACGTTCTCGACGAACTGGACAATCTACGCTGAACCGTGGGCGCCGAGCCTCGCTTTACGCCGCCGCACGCCTGGACGGTCAGCCCCGAGGAAGCCGTCGCGATTCAGCGCGAGCTACGACGCTCTTTGCGCATCGAGCCGCTGGCGCGTGATGTTCGGTGGGTCGCCGCGGTCGATACGGGCTTTGCCGATCAAGGCGCGACAGCTCGTGCAGCGGTAGTGCTCTTCAGCTACCCCGAGCTCGAGTGCGTCGAAAGCCATCTCGCCTTTCAGCCGGTCCGCTTTCCGTATGTACCCGGTCTGCTGTCTTTTCGTGAACTACCGGTGGTTCTGGAAGCGCTGGAACGACTATCTCGACTACCGGATCTGATTGTCTGCGACGGTCAAGGCATTGCCCACCCTCGCCGTCTGGGCATCGCCGCGCATTTGGGCCTGGTCACAGACCTGCCGACGATAGGCGTGGGCAAATCCCGCCTGATAGGGCAGCACGAGGAACCGGGCGACGAGAAAGGCGACTGGACGCCGCTGCTCCACCACGGCGAACGCATCGGCAGCGTGCTGCGAACCCGCTCCGGGGTTAAACCGCTGTTCGTCTCGCCTGGCCACCGCTCCGATCACGACGACGCCATTCAGTGGGTTCTGGCTTTGACCACCCGTTATCGCCTTCCCGAGCCGATTCGCAGTGCCGACCGGCTCGCCTCCGATCGCGACCGCAAACGCGCTGAAGCGGCACGAAGAAAAACGGCCGCGGCCACGAGCCCTCATTAGCCCGTTAGCCTCGGCCGTCGCCAGCGAGCGAGCGGTGCTAGATCAGAGTGCCCACCAGCGCACCGACTACGGCACCGGCGACAGCGCCGGCAATCGCTGCCACAGTAAGAAGCTTACCCTTATCGGCCTTGGCTTCCTCAAGCCGACCCTGCAGAGCTTCCAGCTCGCCGCGCAACGCATCCAGGCGCGGCTGAAGAGTTTGCGCCTGCGCTGCGGCCACGTCTTCAGCGGCCTTGCGGGCGTGCGGCAACACGGCCTGTTGGATGCCGGGCAGTGCATGCTCGAACACCACGCCTTTGACCAAGGCGCGGAATTCGCCACCCTGGCTGAGTTGGCCGATGCGCGCTTCCACCTCCTGACGCAGGCTTTCGCTGGCGCGGCCCGTAAGCTCCTCGGCCGTCTTGCGCGCGCTCTGCTCGGCAGCGTGCACAGCCGCGGCACGCGCAGACTCTTCGGCTGCGGCTACCGCGGCGTCGCGAGCACTCTCGGTGGAAGCGCGCAGGGTTTCGGCGATCTCGGAACGGAACGCCTGCAACTGCTCGCGCACCGCACGATCAGCGGCCGTCGAGGCAGAGTGTTCGGCAACTTCCCGCGCGAGATCGGTCGCGGCAAGACGCGCGGCTTCGCGCGCAACGGCTCGCAGCTGATCCCAGGGCAAATCCGCCACCGATGCCTTGACGACTTGCGGCTTTGGCGCGTCGGCCTGCGGCGCTGCCTCCGCAACGGGGGGCGCGGCCGTGACCGCCGGCACTCCCAGCTCGCCACCCTCTAAGGTCGCTATCACCTCGGCCAGACGCTCTTCGCTGCTGGGTTTGACGAGAAAGGCGCTAATACCCACCTCTTTAGCACGGGCTCGATCTTCCTCGGTATCTTGGGAGGTGTACATAACGATCGGCGGGTGGGCGCAGGAGGGATCGGAAAGCACGCGGCGGGCGGCTTCGAACCCGTCCATGTCCGGCATCATGAAATCCATGAACACCACGTCTGGCGCGGAGCCCTGCAGGTAGCTGATAGCCTCCCCGCCGTTACCGGCCACCTCCGTCTCGATGGCAAGCTTCTGTAGCTGTTTGCAAAGCGCTACGCGAGCCAACCTGGAATCGTCAACTACGAGCGCTTTCTTGATTTTTTGCCCCATAATCTCTCCGCGGAGACCATTGCTGTTCAGTCATCAGGGAACGCCAAGCGATGCTCAGCCTCTGAAGTCGTTCTTCTAATGCGAGGCTGTGGGTGCGCGCTCACGGCTCGGCAAGCCGGCGCGGTTGCATCGTGGGGTAGTGTCCCCGCACTTGCTACAGTAGAACGCGCCGGGCGCAACGGCAAGCGATCACAGCACACGGTGTAAGGATGAACCTCGAGAAAGTATTCTTCGGCTTCTTCATTCTGCTGGCATTGACGCTCAATTTCGGCTTCTTCGTGGGCGAGCTCGATAATCCCGATCATCACCACGCCTACGAGCTTTTCGCGGCCATTGTCGTCAGCCTCATCGCCACCGCCATGAAATTCGGCGAACGCACCCAGGTCGGCGCGCTGCTGCTTGCGTCCAGCATGGTAGCCGATCTGCAGCTAATCGCAGCAGCGCTGGTGTGGGGCTACGCGCTGTACATCTCGGACGCCGGCATGACCGCTTATACCATGGCGAGCGTGGTGTCGTTGTCGGGCGGTGCGCTGCTGGCTAACTTCGCCTCGGTCATCCTGCTCATCATCGAGACCGTCATGATGCCGCGATGAATAGCGTCATCCCCTTTTTCCTGCGCCGCATGCGCATGCCGATCATATTCCTGATCGGCGCCTATGCCGTCGCCATCCTGGGCTTCGTGCTGATCCCCGGCGTGGACCCGAACGGCAACCCCTGGCGCATGGACTTCCTGCACGCCGTGTACGTGGTCGGCTATACGGCGACTACCATCGGCTTTGGCGAATTGCCCTATCCCTTCACGCCCGGCCAGCGCCTGTGGGGCATCTTTGCACTGCACCTCACGGTGATCGCCTGGTTCTATGCTGTCGTTACCATCATTGCGTTGATACAGGATCCGGCCTTCCGCCAAGCGGTCAAGAAAGACCGGTTTCAGCGCGCAGTCCGCTCGCTGAGCGAACCCTTCTACCTGATCTGCGGCTACGGCGACACCGGGCGCCAACTCGTCGACGCCTTTACCCGCCGCGCCCGCCGCGCTGTGGTCGTGGATATCGACCCCGCGCGCATTGATGAACTCAGCGTTGCCGAGCATCCCTTATTCGTACCCGGACTGTGCGGCGATGCCAGCCTGCCCGATAACTTGATCACCGCCGGCATTTCACACCCGCGCTGTGCGGGCGTGATCGCGGTGACGAACAACGATCAGGCCAACCTGCAGATCGCGATTTCCACCAAATTGCTGGCGCCCGGACTGCGCATCGCGGCACGCGCGGAGCATGACTCCACCGTGGCCAACATGCAGTCCTTCGGCACCGATTACACGCTCAACCCCTTTCGGTCCTTTGCCGAAGCGCTTGAGCTGGCTTTCAAATCAAGAGCCCATTATCGAATTTACCAGTGGCTGAGCGGGATTCCGGGAATTCCAATGATCCCGCTGGAGCAGGCGCCGCCTCATGGCGAATGGATCATCTGCGGTTATGGCCGCCTGGGGCAGGCGGTACATGAAGTGCTGCGTCGACACGGCATCGGCGCGAGAATCGTCGACTCATTGCCGCCCACGGAAACCTACGGCGCGCCCTTCATCCAAGCCAAGGGCACCGAGGCAGTCACGCTGAACGAAGCCGGTGTCAAGTATGCCAGCGCGGTATTTGCCGCCACCGACAACGATGCCGACAATCTGTCCATCATCATGACGGCGCGCGAGCTCAACCCGGAGCTGTTCCTGATCGCGCGCCAGAACGATCGCGCGACCGACACCCTTTTCGAGGCTGCACAGGTAGACATGATCATGTCGCGCAGCCGCATACTGGCCACCGGGATCTTGAGCCTTCTCGCCGCGCCGCTACTGCCGCGTTTTCTTGAAGAAGCCCGCGCGCAGACGGCGGCGTGGGCGAAAGAGCTGGCGCCGCGCATCGCCGCGGCCAGCGGCGCCGAAGTGCCGGATATCTGGACGATCACGGTGGACGAAGCGCAGGCGCCGGCAGTCATTCACGCCTTGCGCCGCGGCCGCGAACTGACCGTCGGCGCGCTCGCAACCGACCCTCAGGCGTGGCCGCAAAAACTACCGGTCGTTACCTTACTACTCGCTCGCAATGGCGAGTGTCACGTATTACCGCCGGAGGATGCGACGCTCCAGGAAGGTGACCGCCTGCTCATGTGCGGCCGGGAAGGCATCGATGAGTGGATTAAGCGCATCCTCGTCAATCCGAAGATGCTGCATTATGTCGCGACCGGCGAACACCGCCCCGAGGGATGGCTGTGGGCCTGGTTGCGAAGACGCTATAAGGCCTCTTAAAAAGAAAAAGCCCGGCCGAAGCCGGGCGAAGCGCCAAGTGTTACACAGTAACAAAAACGTTAAGTCACGTGCCTGAGGCCTTGCCTTTTCACATGTCGCCGGCGATGCGTTCGCGCCAGGCACTGCGCGCAGCAGTCAGCCAGTCGCGAGACACCTCGCAGCCGGCGATGGCAGCGCGATAAAACCAATAGATGGCTTCCTGCTCATCGAGCTCCACCCCGCGGCCTTCGGCATACATCACGCCGAGGTTGTGCTGCGACGGCGCGTGCCCCTGCACCGCGGCGCGTCGAAACCAAGCGGCGGCCATGACCTCGTCGGCAGGCACGCCCTGTCCGGTCGCATACAAGAAGGCCAGCGCATGCTGCGCCTCGGGCAGGCCGCGCATC
>JAJUGG010000193.1 GCA_029268285.1 Ectothiorhodospiraceae bacterium
CGTTGTCGGCGGTGTTGCGGTCGTCGAACCAGCTTTTTATGTCGGAGCTTTAAACAAAAAAGGGTCCCGTTTGGGACCCCTTTTCTTTTAAATGGCGCGCCCGGAAGGATTCGAACCTCCGACCGCCTGGTTCGTAGCCAGGTACTCTATCCAGCTGAGCTACGGGCGCGTGGGCGAGGATTATGTCGAAAACTAATGTTCTCTGCAACCCTCGATTTTCGTAGTGAAGTGAGGAATTAATGAACCGCTTTGCGGGTCTTCCCTCGCCTTTACTACTAGCGAGAAGAGCGCTCTGAATCAGCTGCGTTCTTCTCGCTAACTAGTGGCGGAGAGAGAGGGATTCGAACCCTCGATGGGCGTTTGTGCCCATACTCCCTTAGCAGGGGAGCGCCTTCAGCCGCTCGGCCATCTCTCCGTGTCCGTTGTCTTTGAGTTACCCCAAACAACGGCCGCTAGGATACGGGAAAACGGAGCGCGGGTAAAGGCTACTCCCCGCCTTCGACGGCGGCATCCATATCCGGCGTATCGCGTTCGCGGCGAATACGCTCATAGATCTCCTCACGGTGGACGGAGACGTTCTTCGGCGCGTTCACGCCGATGCGAACTTGGTTACCTTTGACGCCAAGCACCGTCACGGTAACTTCGTCGCCAATCATCAACGTCTCTCCGACCCGTCTAGTGAGAATCAGCATGTCCCTCTCCTATTTTTCGTCCCGTTGCGGCCGGCGGCTCTCTGCCGCCCTACTCGCCCCGGGCGCTGCTCCAATCCGACTCGGAACGCGCCAAATCCATGGTCTGCCGAAATCGGTCACCCTTGGATCCCTGTCGTCGGATTGTGCTGCGGGTCCTGCAGCTCCCAAACGACGGATCATCCAGCCAAGTCAAGTACTTTTTACAGTAAAACTTTCAGCTCGTCCGGAAGTCCAGCACAAAAAATGAGGGGTTTTGAGCGTCCTTGCCTACCACCTACTAAGCCGTGCCTTCTTCCCGATCCAGCCCGAAAGCCGTGTGCAGGGCGCGCACGCCCAGCTCGAGATACTTCTCTTCCACGACCGCCGAGATCTTGATCTCGGAAGTCGAGATCATCTGGATGTTGATGCCTTCGTCGGCCAGCGTTCTGAACATCTTCGATGCCACGCCGGCGTGGGAACGCATCCCTACACCCACCAGCGAGATCTTGCCGATCTTGCTGTTGCCCAGAACCTCCCGCGCGCCCATTTCGGTGGCGGTTTTCTGAACGATCTCGAGGGCACGATCATAGTCGTTCGTATGGACCGTAAACGTGAAGTCGGTCAGACCTTCGGTACTGATGTTCTGGACGATCATGTCGACTTCGATGTTGGCGTCGGCGACGGCACCGAGGATGGTCCATGCGATGCCCGGCTTGTCCGGCACGCCAAGAACGGTGATCTTTGCTTCGTCGCGGTTGAAGGCGATGCCCGAGATCAGTGGCTCTTCCATATTGTCTTCCTCAAGAGTAATCAGCGTACCGGGGCCTTCCTCGAAGGTGGAAAGCACGCGCAGCGGCACTTGGTATTTGCCGGCGAACTCGACCGCGCGGATCTGCAGCACCTTGGAGCCAAGGCTGGCGAGCTCGAGCATTTCCTCGAAGGTGATGCGATCCAGGCGCCGGGCCTTGTCCACGACGCGGGGGTCGGTGGTGTAAACGCCGTCGACGTCGGTGTAGATCTGGCACTCGTCGGCCTTGAGCGCAGCGGCCAGGGCAACTGCCGTGGTATCGGAGCCGCCGCGGCCGAGCGTGGTAATCGCGCCGGTCTCGTCGACGCCCTGGAAGCCGGCGACCACGACCACACGGCCCTCGCTTAAGTCCTTGCGGATGGCCTTGGCGTCGATATCCTGGATACGCGCCTTGCTGTAGGCGCTATCGGTGAGGATGCGCACCTGAGCACCCGTGTAGGAGCGCGCGGGGCAGCCGCGCTTCTCCAAGGCCATGGCCAACAGCGCGATGGTGACCTGCTCGCCGGTGGAGACGAGCACGTCCAACTCGCGCGCGGGCGGCCTGGGGTTGATGGCCTTGGCGAGCTCGATCAGCCGGTTGGTTTCGCCGCTCATGGCCGAGACCACGACCACGACGTCATGACCGGCCTCGCGCGTTGCGATCAGCTTCTCGGCGACCTTCTCGATACGCTCCGTGGTACCGACTGAGGTGCCGCCGTATTTCTGTACGATAAGGGCCATAAGGTCTCTTTCTTTCGCTAAAAATTCATGAAAGAGCCCGCGCTCGATAGCATCGGGCGCGGGCTCAGCCTCTCATTCTCACGCAAGCTTTTCTTCCACCCAAGCCGGGACGCTCGCCAGGGCTTCATCCAGGCGCGAAGCATCGCTGCCGCCGGCCTGTGCGAAGTCGGGACGACCGCCGCCGCGCCCGCCGACCTGTTCGGCAACGGCATTGACCAGGTCGCCTGCGCGCACGCGCGCGGTCGCGTCCTTGGTAACACCCGCCACCAGCGTGACCTTGTCGCCGACCGCGGCGCCCAGCACCACAACCGCGCTGCCGAGCTTGTTCTTGAGTTGATCGACAGTGTCGCGCAAAGCTTTAGCCTGGCTGGCGTCCACGCGCGCGGCGAGGACTTTGATGCCGCCAATTTCTACGGCGCCGCTGGCAAGATCGGAGCCGGCCTGGCTGGCGAGCTTCTGCTGCAGGCGCTCGAGCTCTTTCTCGAGCTCGCGGTTGCGCTCCAACACCTGCTCCAGCTTGACCTCGATGTTTTCGGGGCTGGCGCGCAGGAGCTTGGCGATCTGAGTAAGCTTGTGCTCATCGGCGCTGATTCGCCGCAGCGCGACTTCGCCGGTCACCGCTTCGATGCGGCGCACGCCGGCAGAGATGCCGCCTTCGGACACGATCTTGAAGAAGCCGATGTCGCCGGTGCGATTGACGTGGGTGCCACCACAAAGCTCGGTGGAGTAGTCGCCGAGCTTGAGTACCCGCACCTCGTCGCCGTACTTCTCGCCAAACAGCGCCACGGCGCCCGACTCGATGGCCTGGTCATAGGGCATGTGCTCGATTTCGGCCGGCGCGTTGAGGCGAATCTGGGTGTTGACGCGATGCTCGATCTCTTCGAGCTGCTCCTGGGTGAGCGGCTCGAAATGGGAGAAGTCGAAGCGCAAACGATCCGGCGCGACCAGCGAGCCCTTCTGGGTTACGTGCGAGCCCAACACTTCGCGCAGCGCGGCGTGCAGTAAGTGGGTCGCTGAATGATTAAGCACAGTGGCCTGACGCAAACCGGTATCGACCTGCGCCTCCACGTCGAGCTCGAGCTTGAGGCTACCGCGGCGCACGGTGCCGAGGTGGCCGTGCGCCCCACCGTACTTGACGGTGTTGTCGACCACGAACTCGACGCCGTCGGCGAGCAGCAGGCCCTTGTCGCCGACCTGGCCGCCGGACTCGGCATAGAACGGCGTACGATCGAGCAGGACCATGCCCTCTTCACCCTCGGCGAGTTCGTTGACCGCGCGGCCTTCTTTGTAGAGGCCGACAACCCGGCCCTGATCGGACAGGTTGAAGTAGCCGGTGAACTCGGACTCGGCCGTGATCTCGCCTGCGCCGCTGTAGTCCACCCTGAACTGGCTTGCGGCCCGCGCGCGCGCGCGCTGCGCGTTCATATGTTCTTCAAAGCCGGCGTAGTCGACTTCCAGCCCGCGCTCGCGCGCGATGTCGGCGGTAAGGTCTACCGGGAAGCCGTAGGTGTCGGCCAGGCGGAACACGGTCTCGCCGGGAATGACATTGCTGCCCTGGAGCTTGGCGAGGTCTTCCTCGAGGTGCTTCATGCCCTGTTCCAGGGTCTCGCGGAAGCGCTCTTCCTCTTGCTTGAGGATGCGCTCGACCAGCTCGCGCGCCTCGACCAGCTCGGGATAGGCCTCGCCCATCACGTCGATCAGCGGCTGCACCAGCTTATAGAAGAAGGTCTCTTCGACACCGAGCTTGTAGCCGTGGCGCACCGCACGGCGGATGATCCGGCGCAGCACGTAGCCGCGGCCTTCGTTGCTCGGGAAGACACCGTCGGTGATGAGGAAGGAACAGGCTCGGATGTGGTCGGCGATGACCTTGAGCGAGCTGTTGCCGAGATCGTCCAGCTTGGCGAGCTTGGCCGCGGCTTTGATGAGGTGCTGGAAGAGATCGATCTCGAAGTTGCTGTGCACGCCCTGCACCACCGCGGCCAAGCGCTCCAGGCCCATGCCGGTATCGACGCAGGGGCTGGGCAGCGGCGACAGGGTGCCGTCGGCGGCGCGATCGAACTGCATGAACACCAGGTTCCAGATCTCGATATAGCGGTCGCCGTCTTCCTCGGGGGTGCCCGGCGGGCCGCCCGGCACGTCCGGGCCGTGGTCGTAGAAGATCTCGGTGCAGGGGCCGCAGGGGCCAGTGTCGCCCATGGACCAGAAGTTGTCCTTGGCGCCGATGCGCGAGAACCGCTCGGGGCTCACGCCGACTTCCTTCAGCCAGATATCGGCGGCTTCGTCGTCCTCTTCGAATACGGTGACCCAAAGCTTCTCGGGCGGCAGGCCCACGACTTCGGTGAGGAACTCCCAGGCGTAGCGGATCGCGTCACGCTTGAAGTAGTCGCCGAAGCTGAAGTTGCCCAGCATCTCGAAGAAGGTGTGGTGGCGCGCGGTGTAGCCAACGTTCTCGAGGTCGTTATGCTTGCCGCCGGCGCGCACGCAGCGCTGTGAGCTGGTAGCGCGGGTGTAGGGTCGCTCTTCGCGGCCGAGGAAGACATCCTTGAACTGCACCATGCCCGCATTCGTGAACAGGAGCGTGGGATCGTTCGCCGGCACCAGGGAGCTGCTTGGCACGATGGCGTGGCCGCGCTCTTGGAAGAAGTCCAGAAATGCCTTGCGTATATCTGCGCTGGTCTTCATAGGGGCTTTGGTGTCACCTTCGAGATCTATATGCCTGCGTCCGGCAGCCTGCCCTACCCCGCTTACCCGAGGTTGCGGCAGCCGCCTCGTGGATTATCCGTCTGTGCCGCTAAAACTGAAATATGCGCCTGGCTTAGCCACGCGCTTCGATCGCCCGCCGAATCTGTTCCGCAGTAAAGCCGCGGTTGCTGAGGAAGCGATATTGCTTGGCGCGTTCGTTCATGTTGCGAGGCGGGCTGCCGAAGCGCTTACGCCACTGCTCGGCCGCGAGCTCGTCCCATGCTTCGTCGCCTTCCTCCAGATACGGCTCGGCCAGCGCCGATTCCACGCCGCGCTCGTTGAGCTCGGCCCGGATCCGCACTGGCCCGTAACCTTGTCGGCGCCGCGCCCGGATGAACTCTTCGGCAAAGCGCGCGTCGTTCAACGCGTTTTCTGCCCGAAGCGCCTCCAGTGCGCGCTCGATCAGCGCGGCCTCATAGCCGCGCTTCATCAATTTAAGCCGGAGTTCTTTCGATGAATGCTCGCGGC
>JAJUGG010000194.1 GCA_029268285.1 Ectothiorhodospiraceae bacterium
ATGGCGATCCCGGCAACGCGCGTGTTGGTGGATATGTACAACACCGAAGAGTCGGATCTGACCGTCAAGGTCACCGGGTACCAGTGGCGCTGGGGCTACGAATACGTCGGCGAAGACGTCTCCTTCATCAGTACACTCGATGCCAATCACAATCTTGCCCGCCAACGCGCGCCAGAGGTTGTTCCGGCCTCGCTCGACAACTACTTGCTCGAGGTGGACAAGGAATTGGTGCTGCCGGTCGGCAAGAAGGTCCGCTTCCTGCTGACGTCCAACGACGTCATCCATTCCTGGTGGGTGCCGGAGTTCGGCTGGAAGAAGGACGCCATCCCCGGCTTTATCAATGAAGCCTGGACCCGAATCGACGAGCCCGGCGTCTATCGCGGTCAGTGCGCCGAGCTTTGCGGCCGCGACCATGCCTTCATGCCGGTAGTGGTGCGCGCGGTGCCCGAGGAAGAATTCAACGCGTGGCTGGAGCAGCAGCGTGGCGGTGAGACCCCTACCGCGCAGCAGGCTTCCACCCCGATCGAGCCTCAGGAGGATTTGGCGGGGCCGTCCGAGACGGTGGTTGAAACTGCCGAAGCCGGAGAGCAGCTCGAGGCCGTGGACGAGCCGGTGGCCGAACTGAGCATGGACGTGCTGATGGAGCGCGGCGAGCAGGTCTACGCCCAAAGTTGCGTGTCCTGCCATCAAGCTAACGGCCAGGGAATGCCCCCCGCTTTCCCGGCGATTGCCGGCGGTCCGATCTCTACCGGCGACGTGGCCGAGCACATCGACATCGTCCTCCATGGCCGTAATGCCATGCCGCCCTGGGGGCATTTGAGCGACGAAGACATCGCCGCAGTAGTGACTTATGAGCGCAACGCGTTCGGCAATGACACCGGCGACCTGGTCCAGCCCGCTGATGTGGCGGGGGCCCGTTAACGGGTTCCTTAGGAGGAAAGCATCATGACCGTAGCAACGCACGCTGAGCATCACGACGGACCGCCCAGCAGTTTCTTCAAACGCTGGTTCCTCAGCACGAACCACAAAGACATCGGGTCGCTTTACCTGCTGTGGGCGCTGCTGATGTTCTTCGTCGGCGGAACCATGGCGATGATTATCCGCGCCGAGCTGTTTCAGCCCGGGCTGCAGGTGGTGGATCCGCACTTCTTTAACCAAATGACCACCATGCACGCGCTGGTGATGATCTTCGGTGCGGTGATGCCGGCCTTTACCGGTCTCGCCAACTGGATGATCCCGCTCCAGGTGGGTGCGCCCGATATGGCTCTGCCGCGGTTGAACAACTTCAGCTTCTGGCTGCTGCCGGCGGGCTCTTTGATTCTTCTATCGACCATGTTCATGCCCGGCGGCGCGCCGGCTTCAGGATGGACGATGTATCCGCCGCTGGTGCTCCAGACCGGCATGGCCTTCCCGTTCATGGTCTTCGCCGTGCATATTCTCGGCATCAGCTCCATTCTGGGTGCGATCAACATCATCGCCACCGTGCTCAACATGCGCGCGCCCGGCATGACGTTGATGAAGATGCCGCTGTTCGTCTGGACCTGGCTGATCACCGCCTTCCTGCTGATCGCTACGCTTCCCGTGTTGTCGGGGGCGGTGACCATGCTGTTGACGGACCAGTTCTTTGGTACCACCTTCTTCTACGCTGGTGGCGGCGGAGATCCGGTGATGTACCAGCACATCTTCTGGTTCTTCGGTCACCCAGAGGTGTACATTCTGATTCTGCCGGCCTTCGGCATCGTCTCCACCATCATCCCGACCTTCTCGCGCAAGCCCTTGTTCGGCTACAGCTCGATGGTGTACGCGACGGCTTCTATCGCCTTCCTCTCCTTCATCGTCTGGGCGCACCACATGTTTACGGTGGGCATGCCACTGTCGGGTGAGTTGTTCTTCATGTACGCCACCATGCTCATCTCCGTGCCGACCGGCGTGAAGGTGTTCAACTGGGTTGCCACCATGTGGAAGGGCTCGTTGACCTTCGAAACCCCGATGCTGTTTGCACTGGCCTTCGTCGTGCTCTTCACCATCGGCGGCTTCTCCGGGCTGATGCTCGCCATCGCACCGGCAGACTTCCAGTACCACGATACCTACTTTGTGGTGGCGCACTTCCATTACGTGCTCGTGACCGGCGCCGTGTTCTCCATCATGGCTGC
Source organism: Ectothiorhodospiraceae bacterium (assembly GCA_029268285.1). GTDB lineage: Bacteria > Pseudomonadota > Gammaproteobacteria > Nitrococcales > AK92 > JAJUGG01. The sequence continues at coordinate 2,154 of JAJUGG010000194.1, forward strand.
GGTGTACTACTGGCTGCCCAAGTGGACCGGGCACATGTACAACGAGCGTCTTGCGAAGCTGCACTTCTGGCTATCCGTCATCTCGGTCAACGTGCTGTTCTTCCCGCAGCATTTCCTGGGCCTGGCGGGCATGCCGCGCCGAATCCCGGATTACTCCCTGCAGTTTGCCGAGTGGAACATGATTTCCAGTATCGGCGGCTTCGTTTACGGCGCATCTCAGTTGCTGTTCCTCGCGGGCGTCATTATTTGCATCCGCGGCGGCAAGAAGGCGCCGAGCAAGGCCTGGGACGGTGCCAAGGGGCTGGAATGGGAGGTGCCGTCGCCGGCGCCTTTCCACACCTTCGATACTCCGCCGCTGGTGAAGTAAGGCGATCGACAAATCCCCCGGCAGCGAACTGCCGGGGGTGGAGTGCAGCATGGCAGACAAAGGGCAGCGTGACGCGGGTACCAAACGCCGCATTCGCTGGACCGTGGCAATCCTGGCGGTTATCGCCTTACTGGTGTACGCCTGGACCTTGTTCGATCACATAGCACGATGAGTAAGCAGACCAGTTCGAGTACAAAGCGGCTCATCGCCAAGCTCGGCTTGGTTGCGGTGGGCATGTTCGGGTTCGGCTACCTGTTGGTGCCGTTGTACGACGTTTTCTGCCAAGTCACCGGCCTCGGCGGTTATGTCAATAAAGGCCCGGTAGAGGCACGCGAAATGGTCGTCGACGAGGATCGCCTGGTCACCGTCGAGTTCGTCGCGAATGTCGCCAACTATGCCGGCTGGGATTTCAAACCGACGGTCGCGAGGATGAGGGTTCACCCGGGGGAGTTGTATACCACGACTTATTACGCCAAGAACCTCGCGAATGAGGCGGTGGTGGGCCGGGCAAACTACAACGTTGCACCGGGGCAGGCCGCACGGTACTTCGTCAAGCCGAGCTGTTTTTGCTTTACCGAACAGCCCTTCGCGGCGGGAGAAGGGCGGGAGATGCCGGTGACGTTCTATGTCGATCCGGATCTGCCCAAGCACATTAACACTGTGTCGCTGTCGTACACCTTCTTCGATATCTCCGGGTAAGCGACGCGAGTACTCAAGATAAAAAACGGCTTAGGCCATTGTAAGGGGAATACGGAATGGCTCACGCAGAAGGCGGCTACTACGTACCACATTTCAGTTTCTGGCCCATATTCGGCGGCGTTGCGCTGACCAGCATGGCTGCGGGTGCCTCGATCTATCTCAATGGTTCGGACTGGGGCTTCACCGTCATGATGATCGGCGTTGCGCTGACGCTGCTCCTCATGGCCGGCTGGTTCGCCAACGTCATCCGTGAGAGCGTTAGCGGCCTCTACAACACGCAGGTGGATCGCTCCTTCCGCTGGGGCATGATGTGGTTCATCTTCTCCGAAGTCATGTTCTTCGGCGCCTTCTTCGGCGCGCTCTTTTACGCACGGATGCTATCGGTGCCATGGATTAGCGGCGCGGATCCCTCGACGGCGCGTTTCTTGTGGGATTCGGTGACGCTGAATTGGCCCACCGCGGGCCCCGCTTATGCCGCGCTGGATTGGGAGCCGATGGGCGCTTGGCCGTTGCCGACCATCAACACCCTGATCCTGCTGACGTCTGGCGTGATGCTGACGATCTCGCACCATGCCTTGAAGGCGGGGCAGCGAGGCAAGTCCACAATTTTCATGTGGATCACGGTGCTCCTGGGCTCGCTGTTTTTGGGCTTGCAGGCTTACGAGTACTACGAAGCGTATCAGCACCTGAACCTGCGTCTAGACACCGGTATCTACGGCTCGACCTTCTTTATGCTGACCGGCTTCCACGGTTTCCACGTGCTGATAGGAACGGTCACCCTGCTGGTCATCGCCCTACGCTTGATGGCGGGGCATTTTACGCCCGACAACCATTTCGGCTATGAAGCAGCAGCCTGGTATTGGCATTTCGTCGACGTGGTGTGGCTTGGCCTCTACATCTTCGTCTACGTGATCTAGGGCTATGCGCAAAGGCGGCCGCGGCTAGCGCGGCCGCCACTTTAGAAGGGGCTGGGGTTGGGCGTGATGATGCCGGTCAGCATGGCGATCACCACGACCAGGAATAGCGCCACAGAAATCGTAATACGTACGGTCAGCGCGTTCAGGGTACGCCGCGATTCGCTGCGATCCCTGAGCAAAAAGACCAGTCCGGAGCCTAGGCTGATCACCACTGCGAGTAGCGCGATGACCGCTAAAAGTTTGATCAGTAGCTCCATGAGAATCTCCGCTCCGGTGTGCTCGGCCGGCTAGTATACGCCATGCCGGACGGGTCTCCAGCCGGCCCACCGCAATTAGGCAACATGCGCATCGGACCTTACCGCTTTCGACCAACCCTGCTGCCGACGCTGGCGACGCTGCTGGTGTTGCCCGTGCTGGTCTCGCTCGGGCTCTGGCAGCTGGATCGGGCGCAGCAAAAGCGCGAGATGTACGCACAGCTCGAGGCGGGACGGCAGGCCGAGGTGGTGGACCTCAGCCGCGGTAGCCCCGAATATGGGCAGGTCCGCTACCGGCGGGCTGTTGCCGAAGGGCGTTGGGAGCCGAAGCAGTTTCTGCTGGATAACCAGTTGCGGCAGGGGCGCCCGGGTTATCAGGTTCTAACACCGCTGCGCCTGCCGACCGGCGACGGGATTCTGGTCGACCGTGGCTGGGTTCCGGCGCCCTTGGATCGCGAAAGCTTGCCGGACGTGTCGATCGAGGCGGCCGAGGTCCTTGTGGCGGGTATTGTCGACCGCGGCCCTTCCGTCGGTTTGCGTATGGGTGAACCAGCCTTGGAGGCGGCGCATTGGCCTCAGCGCCTGGCCTATTTGGATTACGACTATATCCAGGCAGAGCTAGGCTATGACATCCGGCCGTACCTGATCCACCTCGACCCGAAGGCGCCGGATGGGTATCGGCGTGATTGGGAGCCGGCGCCGGAGATGCCGGCCGAAACGCATCTAGGTTATGCCTTTCAGTGGTTCGCGCTATCGGCGGCGTTAGTCGTGATCTATGTAGTAGTCAATCTGAAACGTTCGGAAGAGTCGAATGGAAAAAGCTAAGGGCGGACGATCCGGTTTGGTGGTCGCAGGCGTCGCATTGTTGTTCGTTGCGCCCATCGTCGCAGCGTGGGCCATGATCCTGCTCGACTGGCGGCCGGGTATAACCAATAACAACGGGCATCTTTTGCAGCCGCCGTTGGCTATAGCAGA
>JAJUGG010000195.1 GCA_029268285.1 Ectothiorhodospiraceae bacterium
GGGCCGCATTATCAAAGCAGGAATGCGCTGGCCAAACCCAAAAAGGCCAGAAAGCCGATAACATCGGTGAACGCCGTAACCATCATGCCGCCCGCCAGCGCGGGATCGATGCCGATCCTGCGCAGCAGGATCGGAACGGTCACCCCGGATAAGGCCGCTGTCAGGAAATTCACCACCATCGCGGCCGCGATAACAGCGCTGATCTGCACGCTCTGAAACCACAGCCCCGCCACCGTCGCCACGACCAAGGCGGCCACCGCGCCGTTGAGCAGCGCCACCGCCACCTCTCGCCCGAGAAGCGAGCGGGCGTTCGACGAGCCGACCTGCCCCAACGCCAGGCCACGGATGACGAGCGTCAGGGTCTGACTGCCGGCAATTCCGCCCATGCTGGCGACAATGGGCATGAGCACGGCAAGTGCGACGACCTGCTGAATGGTCGATTCGAACACGCTGATCACCGTCGATGCCAGAAACGCCGTGCACAGGTTTACGCCCAACCAAATGATGCGCCGTTTCACGCTGGTCAGCACCGGTGCGAACATGTCGGCCTCCTCGTCAAGGCCTGCCATGCTCATCAGCGAGCGCTCGCCCTCGTCACGGATCACGTCCACCACGTCATCGATGGTGATACGACCGAGCAGCTTGCCTTCGGCATCGACCACGGGCGCCGATACCAAGTCGCGGTCCTCGAACAGCTTGGCCACTTGGTTCGACGACATATCGGCAGGAATTGGCTCGAGCTGCCGATCGATAACTTCCGCAACAGTCAGGTTTGGATCGCCGGTGATCAGCGTGGACAGCGGCAGAATGCCGAGATAGCGGTCATAGCGATTGACCACGATGAGGGCGTCGGTCAGCTCCGGCAACTCGCCGCGCAAGCGTAAGTAGCGCATCACCACATCCAGCGTCACGTCGGCGCGGACGGTAATGGCGTCGGTGTTCATCAAGCCGCCGGCGGTGTCCTCGGCATAGGACATCACCGACTCAAGGCGCTGGCGGTCCTGCTTGTCCATGGAGCGCAGAACCTCGCCGATCAGCGTGGCCGGAAGATCCTGGAGGAAGTCCGCCAGGTCGTCCATGGCCATGCCTTCGGTCGCGGCGATCAGCTCCTCCGGCTCCATCTCGCGGATCAAGGCGTTACGCAGGTCCTCACCGACCTGCAACAGCACCTCGCCATCGTCTGCCGGATCGACCAGCTCCCAGAGCAACTTGCGTTCGGCCGGCGGCAGGGACTCTAGCAGGTGGGCAATCTCGGCCGGATGCAGCGCGTTGAGCATGGCGCGGACGCGCGGCACGGTCCCGCTCTCGAGCGCTTCGGTCAAGGCCCTGAGCAAATTGGTTGGCTTCTCTTCCGCTGCGCTCTTCACCATGGCGTACTCTCTGCCACAGCCGGATCGCCTCGGCGCTGAAAGCGTCAAGGGCCGGCAGGGCCTTTACATCAGCTGCGGGAGCTTCAGGGCGTGTGTGCAAAGCATCCGCCAGAGGCCTTGCAGACACACCCTCCGTCGGCGCACATCTTAGTACATCGACACGTTCAGCGGCTACTTAGGGCCTTTCCGAAAACAGGGGTAGAAACGAGAGTCGCACGAGGCAGCCCGCTCTGCAGATGCTCCTCGCGATTCCGCAGGCGCGGCTGCCAGCCGCGAAAAACGCGCACTGGCCTCTCAAGGTATTAGGCGCGGTGACCGTACCGTTTCCGATTACTCCCCAGCCACCGTCATGCCGTCGACCAGGATGGAGCCGGTAACGATATTGCCGCGGCGGTCGAGATCGTTGCCGACGGCGCGAATGTCGCGGAACATCTGCTTCATGTTGCCGGCTACCGTAATTTCCTGAACCGCATAGGCGATCTCGCCATCCTCGACCCAGAAGCCGCTGGCGCCGCGCGAATAATCGCCGGTGACGAGGTTGACGCCCTGCCCCATGAGCGAGGTTACGACCAGACCGCGCCCCATCTCCTGCAGCAGCTCCTCGAAGCTCTTCTCGCCCGGGCACAGCGTCAGGTTATGGACGCCGCCGGCGTTGCCGGTTGTCTGCATGCCGAGCCGGCGCGCGGAGTAACTGGAGAGCACGTAACCGCGCAGTACCCCGTTCTCCACCAGCACTCGATCCCGTGTGGCGACCCCTTCTCCGTCGAACGGCGCGCTGCCAAGGCCGCGCAAGCGGTGCGGCTGCTCCTCCAGGCGCACGAAATCCGGAAACACCTGCGTCTCCAAGCTATCCAGCAGGAAAGAAGCCTTGCGATACAGACTGCCGCCGCTGATGGCGGACACGAAACTGCCGATCAGGCCGCGGGCCGTTTCCGGCACGTACAGCACCGGCACCCTAGCGGTGGGCACGCGTCGCGCACCGAGGCGACGCACCGTACGCTCGGCCGCCTTGCGCCCGATGCGAACCGCGGGCTCCAAATCGCCGGGGTCGCGCGCGATGCTGAACCAGTAATCGCGCTGCATCTCGTCGCCTTCCTTGGCAACCGCAACACAGCTCAGACTGTGGCGCGACGCACGGTAGCCCTGCAAAAAGCCGTGGCTGTTGCCGTAGATGCGCAAGCCGGTGTTACTGGAGACATCGGCGCCGTCGGAATTTGTCACTCGCGGGTCGGCGGCGAAAGCGGCAGCTTCGGTTTCCCGCGCTAATTCGATCGCGCGTTCGGCATCGATGTTCCAGGGGTGGTAGAGATCGAGATCCGGGACATCCTTGGCGAGCAGCTCGGGGTCAGCCAGACCCTGGTACGGGTCCTCCGAGGTATAGCGGGCGATGGCGCAGGCTGCACGCACGGTTTCACGCACCGCATCGGCGCTGAAATCCGCCGAGCTCGCCGCGCCCTTGCGCTTGCCGAAGTACACGGTCACGCCGAGGCCGCGATCGCGCTGATGCTCCAGCGTATCGACCTCGCCCTTGCGCACATTCACCGACAAGCCGATGTCGACGCTCAACCCCGCCTCGGCCTCGCTCGCACCTTGGCGCTTGGCCTCGTCCAGGGCCAGCTGCACGATCTGCTCGAGCTCGGCCTGCGCCGGCAGCCCTGCCGTGTTGGTCTTGATGTCCGTTGCCATGGAGCTTCCTCTCGCGATGTCTTTTGAACCACAGAGGCACGGAGTAAACGGACAAATGAGAGCAACACACCTGTGGAAGCAGCGACCCCGCCGCGAATGTTCGCGGTTTAGGTAGCGCGCCCTTCGCGGCCAGGGGCCGCTCCTACAGGTGTTCTAGCCACCATCGTAGGAGCGGCTGCCGGCCGCGATTCTCTCGGAGGGCACCGCAGGCTCAAGGATCGCGGCGGGGTCGCCGCTCCCGCAGGTGTTCCTCCCTCTCTCTTGGCCTTTCTCCGTGTCTCCGTGCCTCCGTGGTTTAATTCAAATCCTACGCTGTACCGCCCACCGTCAGCGAGTCCACCTTCAGCGTCGGCTGGCCGACACCGACCGGCACGCCCTGGCCGGCCTTGCCGCATACACCGATGCCGGCATCGAGCTTGAGGTCGTTGCCGACCATGGACACCCGCGTTAGCACATCCGGCCCGTTGCCGATCAGAGTCGCGCCGCGCACCGGCCGCGTCACCTTGCCGTTCTCGATGAGGTAGGCTTCGCTGGCCGAGAACACGAACTTGCCGGAGGTGATGTCCACCTGCCCGCCGCCAAAGTTGACGGCATAGAGGCCGCGCTCCACGGAGCGGATAATTTCCTCCGGATCGTGCGGACCGGCGAGCATGTAGGTATTAGTCATGCGCGGCATGGGCAGGTGGGCGTAGGACTCGCGCCGCCCGTTGCCGGTGGGCGCCATGCCCATCAGCCGCGCATTCTGGGTGTCCTGCATATAGCCCTTGAGCACGCCCTTCTCGATCAGCGTGGTGCATTGGGTAGGCGTGCCCTCGTCGTCCACGTTGAGCGAACCGCGCCGGTTGGCCAGCGTGCCGTCGTCCACCACGGTGCACAGGGGCGATGCCACGCGCTCGCCGAGGCGGCCGGCAAAGGCCGAGGTGCCCTTGCGGTTGAAGTCGCCCTCCAGGCCGTGGCCGATGGCCTCGTGCAGCAGCACGCCGGGCCAGCCTGGCCCCAGTACGACCGGCATGGTGCCGGCCGGCGCATCCACCGCTTCTAGGTTCAGCAATGCCTGACGCACCGCTTCGCGAGCGTATTCGTTAGCGCGATCGCCCTCCAGAAAATACTCGTAGCCGAAGCGGCCGCCGCCGCCGGAGCTGCCGTTCTCGCGCCGACCGTCCTGCTGTGCGATGACGCTGACATTGAGCCGCACCAGCGGCCGCACGTCGCCGACCAGCCTGCCGTCGCTGGTTGCTACCAACACCACATCATGCACGCCGGAGAGGCTGACGATGACCTGCTCCACGCGCGGGTCCAGGCCACGCGCGTACTCGTCGAGCCGCCGCAGCAGCGCGATCTTGTCCTCGGTAGGCAGCGACTGCAAGGGATTGACCGGCTTGTAGAGGTCCAGCCCGCCGCCGCTCTGCCACGCACGAACCGCGCCGCTCTCGCCGCTCTTGACGATAGCTCGAGCGGCCCCGGAAGCTTCCAGCAACGCCGGTAGCACAATCTCGTCGGAATAGGCGAAGCCGGTCTTCTCGCCGCTCACCGCGCGCACCCCCACGCCCTGATCCAGGCTGTGGGCGCCGTCCTTGACGATGCCGTCCTCCAGCACCCAGGACTCGCGGTGGCTGGTCTGGAAATACAGGTCGGCAGCATCCACCCCAGGCGCCATCAACTGTCCGAACACCCGCTCCAGTTCTCCTTCGCCCAGGCCGGCCGGGTTGAGGATCTGCGTACGGGCGATCTCGAGGTGCGGGTTATTGCTCGTTGCCATGCCTACTCCTTACTGCGCGGCCCGAAGGCCGGCTATTGATATCTCGCGCGAAGGCCAAGCCCCGGCAGGGGCGGCGCGCCTATGGCCTGTCTGGGCTTGATGCGTCACAGCCGCCTATGCGTTAGCACCGGAAAACGCTCGCGCACCCGGGCCAGATGGCTCAGATCCACGGACGCTGTCGCCACTCCCTCGCCGTCGGCGTGAACCGCGAGGACCGACCCCCAGGGCTCCACCACCATGGAATGACCGAAGGTGTCGCGGCCGCTGGCGTGGTGCCCGCCTTGGCCGGCAGCAATGACGTAGCACTGGTTCTCGATGGCTCGTGCGCGCACCAATACGTCCCAGTGCGCGGCGCCGGTGACGGCGGTAAAGGCCGACGGCAGCGCCAGTATCTGCATACCTTGACCCGCCATGGCCCGGAAGAGTTCCGGAAAGCGCAGATCGTAGCAGATGGCCAGTCCCAAGCGGCCCAACGGGGTCTCGACTACCAGCGGCTCCGACGGCCCCGGCTCCA
>JAJUGG010000196.1 GCA_029268285.1 Ectothiorhodospiraceae bacterium
CAGCGGGGGCTCGCGCAGCTGCGGGATCTCGGCGCTCATGCCCTCGCGCGGCGCCAGCGTGCCGCGGGCGTAGCCGGTGCGATCGAACGACTCGCCGAACAGGGTGTAGGCGCGGTTCTCGGGCTCGACGATGACGTCATAGGTCTCGGCCACGGCGATGCGCAGCTCGTCGACCACCACCGGCTCCACGTCCTGGCCGTCGGCCTGCACCACGGTCATTTTCAGCCCCGGGATGCGAAAGTCGTAGTAGCTCATGGCCGAGCCGTTGATCAGCCGCAGGCGCACCTTCTCGCCGGGGCGAAAAGTGCCAGTCCAGTTCTGCTCAGGCGTCTGGCCGTTGGTGAGGAAGGTGAAGCCGGTCACGTCTGCCAGGTCGGTCGGGTCCATGCGCATATGGCCCCAATCGAGCCGGTCCTGGATAACCTCGCCCTTGTCTTTCGCCTTGCCCAGATCGCGGAAGAAATCGCCGAGCGTGCGCTTGTTGTAGTTGTAGTAACCCGGGTACTTCTTAAGATTGCCCATGATCCGGTGCGGATCGTCGTCGTGCCAGTCGGAGAACATCACCGTGTACTCGCGATCGTATGCGTAGTACTCAGGCTTGGCCGGCTCGATGATGATCGGGCCGTACATGCCCACGGCCTCCTGCATGCCCGAGTGGCTGTGGTACCAGTAGGTGCCGCTCTGCTGCACTTTGAACTGGTAGGTGAAGGTCTCGCCGGGCTTGATGCCGGCGAAGGTCATGCCCGGCACGCCGTCCTGATCGTTGGGCAGGATAATGCCGTGCCAGTGGATGGAGGTGTCTTCGTCGAGCTTGTTGGTGACCTTGATCGTCACCTCCTCGCCTTCTTTCCAGCGCAGCGTCGGTGCCGGAATGCTGCCGTTGATGGCCATCGCCGGCCGCTCGCGGCCGGTGTAATTGACGGTGGTCTTATCGACCACGAGTTCATAGGTGCCGGCGGACGCAGCGCCGCTTGCAAGCACGGCGGCGACGGCCGTCAGGCCGAGAAATCGGAATTTCATTACGAGTATTTTCCCACGAGTGATGTGAACGGCCTTCGGCGCGCGCACGGACCGTCAGGCGACGGGCCGATACACGGCGGACGAAGGCATCGAGCAGCGATCAGCCGGGGAGACGGGGCGGGCGCAGCAGGCGTTCCGGACGCAGGGAGGGTAGGGCGCTCGGCGCCGCTCCAGCGGGGGCGACTGAAGCCGCTGGCAGAATCGCCAATGCCGTTTCCAAGACATCGGCAACCAGGAAGCAGGACTGGGTGGCCGCGCAGCTGGCACTGTGATGGTCGCCTGCGTCACTCTGCGCGGCGCGCGCGTGCTGCTCGCCGTGCGTAGGCGTGTCGATCATCGCGGCGTGATGCGCCGCGGGGGCGGGGAGCAATTGGGTATGCATCGCCATCGCCCCGGACTGAAGCCCCAGGACGCCGACGATCAGCAGCACGATGATGTGGCGCAGGCGATGCATAGCGAACGTTTTACCTTAGAAGCGCACAACCTTCAACTCCCGAACGCTGCGCGGGTTCCATGATCAGCTCCAGCCAGACGCCTATATCGCGCGGGATCAGATGGCCGAGGCTGTCACTGAGCATGTGGCCCACGACGCCGGGTGTTCTGGGAGTGGCGGCGGTGCGCTGGGTGTTGGCTGGGCAGTGTCAGGCGACATGAAAACTTTTCGTGTCGCTTGATGATCCGCCCTGGCGCAGAGGTGGAGCGGCAAAAATGTGCGTCCGAGGCAACCTTGATTTCAACATGGACACCTACACTCCCTTAGTAAGGCAATGGATTTGAAAGAGTGCTGCGGCTTAGATGATCCCGATGGGGTACCACAAAGCGCTACGTGCGCTATTGGCTCTGTTGCTGGGTTTCCAGACGGCGGGCGGGGTGGCTTATACCCACGACCCACTCGGTGAAGAGGCGGCCGACAGCCGTCTGTCAGCCCCGAGCCACGATCACGCGAAGGAGAACGCCGCCACTCATCACTGCCCGGATGGGCATGTCTGCGTTCTGCCTGCGGCGCTGCCGGCGCCCCTGATTCTAGCCGGTGCCGCCCCGCTGGCCGGGCGCTTCCCCCCGCTCGTTGCCACGATTACCGAACGCGAGCCCGACTCCCTCCTAAGACCTCCCAGACCGTCCGCCTAGCAGACATCGTCGGAGCGCTAGGTCCGGAACTCCCGGCCACGCGCCACCGAGCATCTGTCAGCGGCTCGAAATTTGCCCGAAGCAGGCTCGTGGGGGCTCGCAACCCACGAGATCCCGGCTTAGCAAAGACGGCTCGCTGAGCATCCAGGCTATCTAGCAGCCCTTCAAGGGTCGACTCTGGAGGAAACGTACGATGGGAAAGATTAGCCTTAGCATCGGATTTACCCTCGGCGCCGTCGCTACTGTGCTGCTTGCCCTCGCCGTGTGGCTGACGGTCGTCTATACGGGCGCCTACAACGTCGCGGCGACAGACAAGCACGTCGATCTAGTCCGCTGGGCTCTCGACACAACGATGCACCGTTCCGTCACGAGGCGGGCGGGTGAGATTCAAGAACCCGAACGTGTGAGCAAAGCGGTCATTGCGGCTGGCGCAGAGACCTATGCCACAACCTGCGCCCATTGCCACGGCGCGCCTGGGACCGAGCGAGAGTCTTGGGCAGCCAATATGCGGCCCGAACCACCCGAGCTCGTTAAAGCCGCCGCCGAGTGGGATCCACGCGAGGTGTTCTGGATCGTAAAGCACGGCATCAAGATGTCCGGCATGCCCGCCTTCGGTCCGGAGCATGACGACGAGGCCTTGTGGGGCATCGCCGCCTTCGTCAAGCAACTGCCCGGGATGACGGCAGCGGAATACGAGGCCGCTACCGGCGCCGCCCAACATGGCCAGTGAATGCCAGCGGCCGAGGTAAAGGATTCAAGGAGGACGACACAGTGTCTTACTTACGCTTCGCGGCCATGATCGCCACTTCGACCGTGGTGATGTACGGCCTGATGTACCTGAACACCTACGCCCTGGAGCACATCTTCTACAGCGAGATGCGCGTCTACATGGCGTTCCTGATGGGCGCGTGCATGGCGATCATCATGCTCGGCTACATGCTCGGCATGTACAAGAACATGAAGGTCAACATCGCCATCTTCGTCGGTAGCGCCTTTGTCTTCGCACTGGCGCTGTGGTTGGTGCGTAGCCAAGCGACGGTTGGTCAAGTCAACTACATGCGGGCCATGATCCCCCACCACTCGATCGCGATCTTGACCAGCAATCGGGCTCAGATCACCGATCCGCGCGTCCGCAAGCTCGCCGACGAAATCATCGAGGCCCAAGACCGCGAGATCGCGGAAATGCGTTACCTGATTGCTGCTCTCGAGGATAAAGAGAACGCGATGCAGCCAGAGATCTATAAGGATAAACCGGCCGAAGTCGCCTCGCTCGCCGAGGCGCTGAGCCGCTCCGAGATCGCCGCACTTGACCCTGCTCCGGTAAAGCGCGCGGAAGCCAACAAGGTACTTCCCGCGGCACTGGGGTGCACGTTCTCTCTGACGGCGAGCAGCGATCCTGTCTTGGTTGCCCGCGCCACCGCCGAGCAGGGCGTCGCCGCCGAGGGCGTCATGAAGTTGAACGGCGCGCTGGTGCCGCTGCGCTCTGTGACTGAGGACGGCCTGGAAGGGCTGGTTGCCGGCACGACCATGCAGGCCGAAGGCGTCCGTATGATCGTCACGCACGTGCCGGATTCGCAGCCGGAGGTCGTGGACGGCAGACGGCGCTGGAAGGCCGATCTTGTCTTTGAGCTCGAACAGGGGCTCATCGTAGGCTATCGCGGCTTCTATTCCTGCGACACCTGAATGGGTTCCGGCGCGGTACTAAGACCGCGCCGGAGGTTGGCGACGGCAGAGCCCGCCTGGGCCTAGATCTTCACTCGATTCAGTCGTAGCGCATTGCCGATCACGGACACGGAGCTCAAGCTCATCGCCGCCGCGGCGATCATCGGCGAGAGCAGCAGGCCGAAGGCCGGATACAGCAGGCCGGCGGCGATCGGGATGCCGAGGGTGTTGTAGCCGAAGGCGAACAGCAGGTTCTGCCGGATGTTCTTCAGCGTTGCCCGCGACAGTCGACGCGCCCGCACGATTCCGCGCAGGTCGCCCTTCACCAGGGTGATGCCGGCGCTTTCCATCGCCACGTCGGTGCCGGTGCCCATGGCGATGCCCACCTGCGCCTGCGCCAGCGCCGGCGCATCGTTGATGCCGTCGCCGGCCATGGCGACGAAGCGGCCCTCGGCTTGTAGCTTCTTGATCGCCGCCGCCTTCTGCTCGGGCAGCACCTCGGCGATCACCTGGTCGATGCCCAGCTTGGCGGCAACGGCCTTGGCGGTGGTGTGGGAGTCGCCGGTGAGCATGACGATGGTCAGGCCTTCGGCGTGCAGCGCCTCGATCGCCTCGGCGGTGGTGTCCTTGATCGGGTCGGCGACGCCGATCAGGCCGGCCGCCTTGCCGTCGAGTGCCACGAACATGGCGGTCTGGCCCTCGGCGCGCAGCCGCTCGGCTTCGACCGCGAGCGGCGCCGGATCGACCCCCTGCGAGCTCATCAGCGCCTTGTTGCCGATCGCTACCGCGCGGCCCTGTACCTCGCCGATTACCCCCTTGCCGGTCACGGACTCGAAATGATCAGCCTTGGCGGCCGGCACACCGCGCTCCTCGGCACCGTGGACGATGGCGGCGGCCAGCGGATGCTCGCTGCCGCGCTCGAGCGCCGCGCCCAGGCTGAGCACTTCGTCCTCGCTGAAGCCCTCAAGCGCGACCACCGCCTGCAACTTGGGCTTGCCGAGAGTGAGGGTGCCGGTCTTGTCCACCACCAGGGTGTCGACCTTGCGCAGGGTCTCGATGGCCTCGGCGTTCTTGAACAGCACGCCCACTTTGGCGCCCTGGCCACTGGCGACCATGATGGACATCGGCGTGGCCAGCCCCAGCGCGCAGGGGCAGGCGATGATGAGCACCGCTACGGCGTTGATGATGGCGTAGGCCATGGCCGGCTCGGGGCCGAGAGCGGCCCAGACGATGAAAGTGATCAGCGCGCTCAGCACCACCGCCGGCACGAACCAGGCCGACACCTGGTCGACCAGGCGCTGGATCGGCGCGCGGCTGCGCGAGGCTTCGGCCACCATCTGCACGATCTGCGAGAGCAAGGTGTCGGCGCCGACGCGGGTGGCCTCCATCACCAGCGAGCCGGTGCCATTGATGGTGGCGCCGATGAGGGTGTCGGAAGTGGTCTTCTCCACCGGGATCGGCTCGCCGGTGATCATGGACTCATCGACCGAGGAGCGGCCTTCGATCAC
>JAJUGG010000197.1 GCA_029268285.1 Ectothiorhodospiraceae bacterium
TAGGTATCGCTACCTCCTACGCGGGCGTCGATTTCGACCTGAGCTACCACGACACCAACGTAGACGATTATGAGCTGATGGAAGACCGGATCGTCTTCACCATTGCCAAGGCGTTCTAGCCCTACGCACGGTGTCGGCGTCATGGGACGTCGACACCGTGCCTTCTGGCCGCCGCAGTCCGTAAACACAAAATTCCCGGTGTCCTACCGCTAATCTGGAAAGAATTCTTTCTTCTTTCCGGAACAGGCCGCTGATAATCCCCAAAGCACCCCATTAAGACAAGCAATGGCGACACACACCTAAGTCACACTAGGATATTCGGCCTTACCTCAGTGGCTTATACGGCTATCATCTTGTTCTTGCACTTTCTCGGTACCACTCTACTCTTAATTTATCGGTAGCTAACGAGGCACCCGGGCCAGAACAAATCCGCTCACAACTCTCTCTAGAAGCGCGTTCTACAAGAGGCGGCAGGAAAGCCGCAGAAAACGACATAACACCACGGAGTCAGGAGGAGTCCCATGAACGCTAGGCTGAAGAATGCACTCGCTGCGGCCGCATTGACCGCCGTCACCTCACTTGCTTCTTTCGGCGCCGCCGCTCAAGACACGATCAGAGTCGGCTACATCGATCCCTTGTCTGGGCCCTTCGCCAACGTGGGTGACGCTGGCTTCAAGCATCTTCTGTACATGGCTGAGAAGATCAATTCGGAAGGCGGTGTGCTCGGCAAGAAGATCGAAATGATCCCGCTCGATAATAAAAGCAGCCCGCAGGAATCGCTGGTCGTACTTCGGGAAGCCATCGACAAGGGCGTGCAGTACGTCACCCAAGGCAACGGCTCGCATGTGGCGGGCGCACTAATCGATGCAGTGGAAAAACACAACCGCCGCAACCCGGACAACGCGGTACTGTTCCTGAACTACGCGGCGGTAGACCCCGAGCTCACCAACGAAAAATGCAGCTTCAGCCACTTCCGTTTCGACGCGAATGCCGAAATGAAGCTCAGCGCCATGACAGATTACATGGCTGAGCAGGAAGACATTGAGCGGGTTTACCTGATCAACATGGACTACGCCCATGGACATCAGGTATCTCGCATCACCAAAGAACTGCTGGCCGAGAAGCGGCCCGATGTCCAGATCGTCGGTGACGTGCTACACCCCATCGGCAAGGTGAAGGACTTCGCCCCCTACGTCTCCAAGATCAAATCCTCCGGCGCCGATACCGTGGTTACCGGCAACTGGGGCAACGATCTCTCTCTGCTAGTGAAGGCAGGTGCGGACGCCGGCCTGGACGTGGACTACTACACCTTCTACGCCGGTGGCCTGGGCACGCCTTCCGCGCTGGGCCAAGCGGGCAAGGATCGTGTCTATCACGTAACGGAATGGCACACGAACCTGCCGGTGGAAGAAGACACGCCGGAGATGGGTGAGTTCTCGGACGCCTTCGCTGAGCGCTATCCCGGCATCGACTGGTACTACAACCGCCTCGGCACTCAGATGCTGATGCTCAAAAAGGCCATGGAGGAAGCCGACTCCACCGATCCGATGGAAGTCGCCAAAGCGATGGAAGGCATGGAGATGGAGACACCCTACGGCACTGTCACTATGCGCGCGGACGACCATCAGCTTCTGCAGCCCCTGTACGTTTCAGTACTCACCGAGGGCGTGGAGAAGGACGTCGAGAACACCGGCCTGGGCTTCAAGACGGTGGCTCGCATCGAGGCGGACGATACCGCGCTCGACACAACCTGCGAGATGAAGCGCCCCGAGTAAACGCCTTCGAAACCCATGAGCCCGCACCGCTCCGCGGTGCGGGCATCCCGCTCATCCCGGCTGTTACGAGGGGTGCGGCCCGATGCTCGAGCTGATCACGTTCTCTCTTATCAACGGCGTGCTCTACGGCATGCTGCTCTTCATGCTCTCTAGTGGGCTGACGTTGATTTTCAGCATGATGGGCGTGCTGAACTTCGCCCACGCCAGCTTCTATATGCTGGGTGCTTACTTCGCCTACCAGATAAGTACCTTCGTCGGCTTCTGGCCGGCCTTGATCATCGCCCCCGTACTGGTCGCCATCGTCGGTGCCTTCGTAGAACGCTACATGCTCAGGCATGTGCACCAACACGGCCACGTGGCCGAGTTGCTGCTCACCTTCGGCCTGGTCTACCTCATCGACGAAATCATTCATCTGGTCTGGGGCCGCATGCCGGTAGATTACCGCATTCCCGAGGTGCTGGACTTCACGCTGTTCTCGCTGTTCGGGATCGGATTCCCCGCCTACCGCGGCTTTATGTTTCTGGTCGGCGTGGTGATGTTCGTCGCACTTTACCTCGTACTCACGCGCACCCGCGTCGGCTTGATCGTGCAGGCCTCGCTGTCGCACCCCGACATGGTGGATGCGCTCGGGCACAACGTGCCGCGCATCTTTACCCTGGTATTTGCGCTAGGCACAGGGCTCGCCGGTCTGGCCGGCGTAATCGCGGGCAATTACCTGATTACCGAACCCGGCATGGGCTGGGCCATGGGGCCCATCGTGTTCGTAGTGGTTGTGTTCGGCGGCCTTGGCTCGCTCACCGGCGCACTCATCGCATCCATGATCATCGGCTTGGTCACCACCTTCGCCATTGGGCTCAACCTGTCGTTGGCCGACCTTTTCGCCAGCCTGGGACTGGAGATCACCCGCGAAGCCTTCATGGCCGACCTGTGGTTCCTGGAGCTGTCGCGCATCGGCCCGATCCTGCCTTACCTGCTGCTGGTTCTGATGCTGATCTTCCGGCCGCGCGGACTGATGGGGACCCGTGAAACATGAGCGAACAGTCCATCAAGCAAACTCCTGCTCATATCGCCCCGGCCCCTCGGCTACGGCTGCTGCGCGGAGCCGGCATCTGGATCGGCGCACTGATCGTGGTGTTGGTGCTACCGATGATCTTCAGCTCGGGCCACTCGGTATCGATGCTGACGCAGATGTGCTCGGCGATTGTCTTCGCCCTGTCCTATAACATGCTGCTCGGCCAGGGCGGCATGCTGTCCTTCGGCCACGCCGTGTTCTCGGGCCTGGGCGGCTTTATCGCCATGCACGTGCTGAATGCCGTCAATGACGGCGCGTTGGTGATTCCACTGGAACTGATGCCGATCGTCGGCGGCCTCGGCGGATTGGCCTTTGCGATCCCTTTCGGCTGGATCTCCACCAAACGCGCCGGCGTCACCTTTGCCATGATTTCGCTGGGCATCGCCGAGCTGGTGGCCGCCAGCGCGCTGATGTTCACCGGCTTCTTCGGCGGCGAAAGTGGCATTTCCTCCAACCGGGTGGTCGACCACACTTTGTTCGGCTTTCTCGGCGTGAGCTACGGCCCTTCGATCGAGGTTTATTACCTTGCCGGCGCCTGGATGCTGATCGCCACTTTCGCCATGTACCTGCTGACCCTCACCCCGCTCGGACGCATGGCCAACGCCGTGCGCGACAACCCGGAGCGGGCTCAGTTCGTCGGCTACGACCCGCACCTGGTGCGCTTCTTACAGTTCTCGCTGGCAGGCTTTTTCGCCGGCGTCGCCGGTGGACTCACCGTCATCAACTACGAAATTCTCACCGCCGACGCGCTCTCTGCCATCGCCTCCGGCACCGTGCTGGTGATGGCTTTTATCGGCGGCATCGGTTTTTTCTTCGGCCCTATCCTCGGCGCTATTCTAATTACCTACCTGCAAACCTCGCTCAGCTCCTTCAGCGAAGCGTGGCTGATGTACTTCGGGCTGATCTTCGTCGGCATGGTGATGTACGCGCCGCACGGCTTGGCAGGCATCGTCATGGCACACCGGCCGGCGCTACGCTCCGGCCGCGCCGGCAAGCTGCTCCTGTCTTATCTAGTCGCCGCGGTACCTACGGCGCTGCTGCTCGTCGGGCTAATCAGCCTGATCGAAATGGGCTACCACCTGTCCACCGCCTATATGCCCGAGTACCCGATCAGCCTGTTCGGTGTAGAGGTGAACGTGACCCAGCTTCGATACTGGCTCGGCGCCGTCGCCATCACCGCAGTCGGCCTTGCTGTCTTCCTCTGGGTAATGCGGCTGATACGCAGGGCTTGGCATGAAGTCAACGCAGCACTCGGGGGCGAACGGACATGAGCGAGCACGCACTCCGCTTGGTTGAGTTACGCAAGAGTTTCGGCCCCACGGAAATCATCCGCGGGGTGGATCTCGATATCCACAAGGGCGAGCGCCACGTAATTATTGGCCCCAACGGCGCGGGCAAGTCCACGCTGTTCAACCTGATCAGCGGTCGTTTTCCGGTCAGCAGCGGCCGCGTCGAGTTGCACGGCCAGCGCATCGACGGCTTGCCACCGCACCAGATTAACCGCATGGGGCTAAGCCGCAGCTTTCAAGTTACCAACTTGTTCCACCGCATGAGCGTATTCGAGAACATCCGCTGCGCGCTGCTGTGGTCTATGGGCTACAAATACGCCTTCTGGAAGCTGGTCGGCCGCCAGCGCCGGCTCAACGAAGAGGCAGAGCGCATACTCGAGCAAGTTCATCTTCAAGCACGGCGGGATGTGCCGGCTGCCATGCTTTCGTATGCCGAGCAGCGCGCGCTGGAGATTGGCGCCACCATCGCCGGCGGTGCTGATGTCATCCTGCTGGACGAGCCCACCGCCGGCATGAGCCTCACCGAGACCGAACAGGCCGTGCAATTAATACGAGAGGTGACCGCAGGGCGCACTCTGGTCATGGTCGAGCACGATATGGGCGTCGTCTTCGGCCTCGCCGACCGCGTCAGCGTGCTGGTATACGGCGAACTGATCGCCACCGGCACCCCGGAAGAGATTCGCGCCAACACTGCCGTGCAAGAAGCCTATCTCGGAACGGAGGTCGCCTGAGCATGCTGGAAATACAGGATCTACACGCCTATTACGGCAAGAGCCATATTCTCCAGGGCGTGAGCTTCAAGGTCGCGGACGGCGAGATTGTGAGCCTGCTCGGGCGTAACGGCGTGGGCCGCTCAACCACCTGCAAGGCTGTCATGGGCCTAGTGCCGCCCCAGGGCTCAGTGATCTACAAAGGCAAGCAGCTTGCTGGGCTACCGCCGCATAAGATCGCCCACCTCGGCCTCGGCTATGTACCGGAAGACCGCCAGATCTTTCCCACGCTGACCGTACGCCAGAACCTCGAATTGGGCATCAAGAAGCTCGGGGTGCAGGGACGTTGGAGCGTGACGGATGCCTTCGAACTCTTCCCGCGCCTGCAAGATCGCGCCGATACCGCAGCGGGCGTTCTATCCGGGGGTGAGCAGCAAATGCTGGCCATGTGCCGCA
>JAJUGG010000198.1 GCA_029268285.1 Ectothiorhodospiraceae bacterium
GAGCTGCAGCCCTTCTACGGCTCCCACCGAGCACGGGCAAAGCAGAGCGGCAAGCCGCTGTACTGGCACGTACGCCGTGAAATCAGCCACTGGCATAGCGGCCAAATCAGCCGCGGCCTCGACAGCTACATCTCCTTCGTCGATAGCGATTTCGCGGTAAGCAACCCGGAACGCGGCTGGATCATTAGTAGCGAGGCCCTGTGCACCAACCGCGACCTGCCCGACAAGCTGCCATTCGGCCCGAACGAGCCCAAGCTGGAGTTCTACGACGTCGGCGGTGCCGGGCTACGCATAGACTGCGTGAGCGCGCCGACGCCCACGCTGCTGCCACGCCTGGCCGACGCCACGCGGTGGCAGTTGGTGTCGCACCTATCCTTGCAGCACTTCTCGGGCGAGGACGGCCTACAAACGCTCAAGGAAACACTGAGGCTGTACGACTTCAAACAGGCGCCGGAAAGCAGCGCCATCATCGACGGCCTGACCGGCTTGAAGAGCGTGCTTACCACCGCCCGGCTACGCCGGGGCGAGCGCGCCGCATTCTGTCAGGGCACCCGTATCGAACTCGAGGTCGACGAACACTACTACAGCGGCTCCGGCATCTACCTGTTTTCCGCGGTACTAAATGAATTCTTCGCCCAGTACTGCAGCCTCAACTCATTCGTTCAACTTTCGGTAAAAGTCCGGCAACGACCGGAAGGCAGCATCCAATGGCCACCACGCAGCGGCACGCAGACTTTGCTCTAGGCAAGCAACTGTTCCAAGCGCTTCAGGCCAACGACGATTTCTTCCAACTCGTTCGGCTTTTGGAGCGCCAGCATCGCGCGGGCAGCGACGAAGCCGGCCGCGTCGGCAGCGACTGCGCGCCGGCCCAGGAGCCCGTGCGCTTTCATGCTACGAACCATCTCGGCTTTCCGACTCGCGCGCTGGATAAGCTATGGCAGGAAGACGCCTCCGGCGAGAGCCATGGGCGCCACCATCTTGCAGTGAACTTCATGGGCCTGACCGGACCGACCGGCGTCTTGCCTCGTCACTACACGACGCTCATTCAGGAACGCGCCAAGCAGCGCGATCACGCGCTGGCGGAGTTCCTCGACCTGTTCAATCATCGGCTCATTTCCTTGTTCTATCGTGCATGGGCCAAATACTGCCCCGCCGTTCAGTACGAGGACCACGCCGACGGCGCAACACCGCCGCCGCTGTCGGTCGCACTCAGGGCCTTCGCCGGACAAAGCCAGCGTCAGCGTGACGATACCGCGCTGTATTACAGCGGTCACTTTAGCCGCACTAATCGCCCCGCCTCCGGACTGGCGCGATTGCTCGCCGACTATCTCGAGCATCGGGTCGAGGTCGAATCCTTCGTAGGCCAGTGGTTGCCGATCCATCACTGTGATCGCGCCGTCATCGGCGGGCGGGGGCGAAATCACCGACTCGGCGACGGCGTATTGATCGGAGCACGCGTTTGGGATGTGCAAAGCAAATTCCGAGTCGTAATCGGCCCGCTAACGGAGGCCGATCACGAGGCACTGCTGCCCGGCACTGATCGCTTTCAGCAGCTGAGCCAGCTCGTGCGGCAGTACGCGCCCAGCCACTTGAACATCGAGGTGAAGTTCCTGGTGCGGCCGAGCACGCAGCCGCGTGACCGGCGCAAGCGCTTCCGCCTGGGCCGGAACGCATGGCTAGGACGAGGCCTGGGAGGCGTGCGCAGCGCTACGCTGCAGCTGCGCTAGCGCCCTTACCACCACGCCCGCACGAGCAGCAGGGAAGGCTTCAGAAGCATTCAGCCGGAAGACAGAATAACAACAGGAAGGCATAAGGACTGACATGGAATTCGATCGACTCATCCAGCATTTAACGCCCGCCAACCGGGAGATCTTCGAGCAGGCCGTCGCCACGGCCTCCTCGCGCAGCCACTTCGTAGTAAATATCGAACACTGGCTGCAGGCCGCACTGGAGCGTGAGGAGCCGGAGTTCATCAGCATCATCCGACACTTCGAGCTATCGACCGAGCGCCTGCAGGCCAGCCTGCATATCGCCCTGGAGGCGCTGCGGACCGGCAACGGCGGCTTTCCCAAAATCGGGACCGACATCGCGCGGCTGCTTTTCGAAGCGTGGATGATCGCTTCATCCCAATTCGGATCGCTGGAAGTTCGGCCGGGCCATTTGCTGCTCGCCCTGATCGAAAACGACGTATTGCGCTTGCGCGCCATCAAGCTCGCGCCGGAGCTCGAGAAGGTACACGGCGCCGCATTGCGCGAGCATTGCCCCGGCCTGCTGGAAGGCCAGTACAGCGGCCGTACGCAAGCTGCAGAAGCTGGCAGCAACGCACGCGCCAGCGCGCTGGGCCAATTCACCATCGACCTTACCGAGCAGGCGAGGCAGGGCAAGATCGACAAGATCCTCGGCCGCGACAAGGAGATTCGGCAGATGATCGATATTCTCTGCCGCCGCCGACAGAACAACCCCATTCTTACCGGCGAAGCCGGCGTGGGTAAAACCGCAGTGGTCGAAGGCCTCGCTAAGCGGATCGTGGACGGCGATGTGCCCGAGTCCCTGCGTGAAGTCGCACTCCTCACTCTGGACATGGGCTTGCTGCAGGCCGGCGCAGGGGTAAAGGGCGAGTTCGAGAACCGCCTCAAAAACGTAATCAAAGAGGTTCAGCAATCTCCGCGGCCGATCATCCTTTTCATCGATGAAGCGCACGCGCTGATCGGCGCAGGCAACCAATCCGGCGCCGGAGACGCTGCCAATCTGCTCAAGCCGGCACTCGCCCGCGGCGAGCTGCGCACAATAGCCGCCACGACCTGGGCCGAGTACAAAAAGTACTTCGAAACCGATGCAGCCCTTACCCGGCGCTTTCAGGTCGTCAAAGTGGAAGAGCCGAGCGAAGCGCAAGCCATCGTCATGCTGCGCAGCCTGAGCGACGCGCTCGAGGAGCACCACGGCGTCACTATCCTAGACGAAGCCGTCACCGCCGCGGTCAAACTGTCGCATCGCTATATCGCCGGCCGCCAACTGCCGGATAAGTGCGTCAGCTTGCTGGATACCGCCTGCGCACGGGTCAGCCTGAGCCTGCACACAACACCGCCACCCTTGGAGAACACGCGGCGCTCGCTCGAGAACCTCGCCGTCGAACTCGGCCGGTTAGAGCGTGAGCAGCATCAGGGGCACGATCGCGAGCAGGCAATCATCGCGCTACAGGCTCAGCGCGCCGCCCTCGAGGCAGAACGCGAAGCCTTCGAGCAGCGCTGGCAACTAGAAAAAGAACTCGTTGCCCGCATTACCGAACTACGGCGGTCACTCGCCAAGCCCACTCCAGAAAACGCGGAATACAACCGCGAAGCACTAAAGCGCGAGCTGCAGGAGGCGCGCGCGCAACTCGAGCGGCAGGATGGCGGCAGTCTGCTCGCCGAATGCGTCAACGCTGAGGTCGTTGCGGAAGTGGTCGCAGATTGGACCGGCATTCCCGTCGGCCGCATGAAGGTGGACGAGATCGACAGCGTACTGTCGCTCGACGAAAAACTGCGCGAACGCGTGATCGGTCAGCAACACGCGCTGGCACTCATCGCTCAGTCCATGCGTACCGCACGCGCTGGGCTCGGCGACCCGCGCCGCCCGCTCGGCGTCTTCATGCTGGTCGGGCCGAGCGGCACCGGTAAAACCGAAACCGCCTTGGCGCTTGCCGAGCAGCTGTACGGATCGGACCGCGCTATTACGGTCATCAACATGTCCGAGTTCAAGGAAGAGCACAAAGTGTCGCTGCTCATGGGGTCGCCGCCCGGTTATGTCGGCTACGGCGAAGGTGGACTGCTCACCGAGGCGGTGCGGCGTAAGCCGTACAGCGTGGTTCTGCTGGACGAGATCGAAAAGGCGCACCCCGGCGTGCAGGATATTTTCTACCAGGTGTTCGACAAGGGCAGCCTGCGCGATGGCCAAGGACGGGACATCGATTTCAAGAACACCGTCATCATCATGACCAGCAACACTGCGAGCGCCCAGATCGAGCACCTGTGTGCCGATCCTGACACCCGCCCCGATAGCCCCGCCCTGCTGGAAGCCATCGCACCGGCGCTACGTGAAACCTACAAGCCGGCTTTTCTCGGCCGCATCAACGTCATCCCCTACTACCCACTGCAGGAGGACGATTTAGCAAGAATTGCTCAAATGCAGCTAAACAGCATCAGGCAACGCGTCGAAACCGCTTACAACGCCTCGTTGGAATACAGCGAAACAGTGGTAAAACACATTGCCTCACAGTGCTGCCAATCTGATGCTGGAGCACGTCAAGTTCAGGCGATTTTAAGCAATACACTCTTGCCCACACTCTCGGAGGCTGTTCTAAATCATGTCGCTAAAGACAAAGAACTGTCCCATATTAGGGTTTCTTTTAATAAAGGGCGGTTCAGCATCAAGATTAGCGAACGAGATTCGCCCCCCAAAGCTCGAGGCCGAAAGCGTCAAAAGGCAGCCTTGGAGGTCTCAAGCTGAGACAACGGGGCCTGTGGGCGCGCAGCAAAGACACAACCGCAGCTATGTGGGCGAGGCGGGGCAAGGTGAGGCAAGCCCCGCTCACGGGCAATTAGAGGAAGATAGAGCCCCTGAGAGGCGACCAACAAAGACACCGCTATCGCTTATACTTTTCTCCATAAAAAAGGCCGACAAACCCCGAACCCATCAATAAGCATACCGCTATATTCTTTAAGTTTTCAAAAGCCAATAAACCTTTTTTATTTGTATTTTTCAGCCAGAAAAATAAAATAACCAAGGAGCTCGGAGAGCTCTCTCAACAACAACAGAAATCAGAAGAAAGGAAGTCTCATGTCTATCTTCATGAACTACGATGGGATCAAAGGGGAATCCGCCGATAGCAACCACCAGGGTTGGATGGATATCGACAGCATCCAGTGGGGCGTAAACCGCCGCATCACCGCGGCGTCTTCCACCCAGAACGACCGTGAATCCGCCAATGCCGAAATCAGCGATCTGGTCGTCACCCGGCGCATGGACAGCGCGACTCCGAGCCTGTTCATCGAAGCCTGCTGCGGCACCGGTAAGGACGTCGTGATTCACCTGAGCAAGACCGGCACCGGTTCCGGCGCCGATGTGTACATGGAGTACACGCTGAAGAACGCGCTGATCAGCAACTACCAGGTCAGTGCTGCCGCTCAGGAAACGGGCCGCCCGACCGAGGTCCTGACCATCAGCTTCGTCGACCTCGAAGTGAAGTACACCCCGTACGACGAAGACGGCAAGGCCGAAGCCGCCATTGCCGTCGGCTTCGACACCGC
>JAJUGG010000199.1 GCA_029268285.1 Ectothiorhodospiraceae bacterium
AAGCGACGCGAAAAAGCCGCGGCTCGCTCTAGTGCGATCAGCGAGCCGAAGAAGCCCGGGATCAGGAGTGGGCCATGCAGGAGCGCGGTGTTTCCCGCCACTGCCGGCAACGGCCAGCCGATGCGCAGCAGGCCGCCGAACACGCCGGCAAGCAGAGCGATGAAGGCGAACAGGAATAAAGGCAGGCGGTATCGCGGCGCCAGATCGAGCGAAGAGCCGGTGGCCATGGTCAATCAGCGGCCGGCGCGCCAGCCGAAATGGGCCTTGGCTTCGTCCGACATCATGCCCTGATGCCAGGGCGGGTCCCAGACCAGCTTGACTGTCACGTCGACCGGCTCTTGCTGGTATTGCTGGATCGCCTGCGTTACGGCATCGGTCAGATAAGCCGTCATGGGGCAGGCGGGGGTGGTCATGGTCATCTCTACGCCGACCTGGCCCGGCGCGATCTCGACGCCGTAAACCAAGCCCAGATCGACGATGTTTATTCCCACCTCGGGGTCGATTACCTGGCGCAACGCCTCTTCGATGCGATCGACGTCGGGCAGGGGTGCCTTTTCGCTCATTGCCGAACTCGTTTCTCTGAATGCTTTAAGTCTCTATACCGCTTGCAGGCGAGACTTTCCTTGACCGCAGGTCAAAACGAGATGGAGGGCGGGCGGCGGGAGGAAAAGGCGGGGTGAGGCGACCGCGCCGCCGAACGGCGGCGCGGATCGATGACACATCACTGTTGTTGCTGCTGGCCCTCGGCGCTTGCCGTCTGCTGCTCCTGCAGATTTAGCGCTTCGATCGTGGCCATGTCGATCTGGCCGCTCGCGTCCATGTTTTGATCCTGCTGGAACTGGCGCAGCGCATCAGCCGTTTCCTGGCCCCACATACCGTCGACCTGTACGTCCTGGCCTTGGTCCTTGAGCGCCTGCTGCATCTCCTCGATCAGCGACGAGGCAATCGGCGACTGCTGACTGCCGCTTGGCTGGTCGCTACTTTGAGCACTGCCACTTTGCGCGCTGCTGCTGGTCTGCTCTTCCGAGGACATGGACGCGGTGTCCGTCATGCCGCCGGTCATCGGGACCGAGGCTTGTTCGCTTTCTCCGCTTTGCGACATTGGCGCCGAGCTTTCGGCCGCGGAACTGCTGGTGTCCTGCGCAAAGACCGGTGTGGTGGCGAGCAGGCCGCCGGCGGCGAGAGACATAATCCCGATTCTGATGTTCATGGCAATCCTCCTTGTGCCTAGGGTGTGGCGTCACTGTTTCATCAGAACGCCATGAAAGATCTGGATGGGGGCGAGGACAGGTTCAAGATAAGAAGTCGTGAAAAGCCTGTTGTTTGCGAGCGACAACGGCCGTCGGTGTCCCTAGAGTGGGGTCAGGGGGTGCCGAGCGTCGATCAGCGTAAAGCACGGGGAGCCGATTTCCACCGGTTCATCGCGCCAGCCCATGGTGTCTATCCAGAGCCGGTTGCCGAGCCGGCCCGGCCGGCAGCCGCGCCGCGGCGTGTGGCCGTGGATCACCCAGTCGACGTCCGCGAGTGGTGCAAGATCGCCTCGATCTGGCGCATCGAAATCAGCCGCGCGTCGCGCCTGATAGCGGTTGCTGACGATTTGCGCCAGCAGGTCGATGTCGTCGAGGCGCGCGGTGAAATTGCCCCAACTGGCGAAACGCTCCGGCACCTCGGCATGCACCACGCCGACTACACCATCTGCAGTCTCCAGCTCCAGCGCCCAGGGGAGAGCTGCGAGCGCGTCAGCTAGCGACCTGCGCTGCGTGCTGCTCAGCGCGTCGAACCAGTCGTGGGCGCCGGTGAAGAGCTCGAACTTGGCGCTTAGATAACCCTCACGGTGCAGTATGGCGGCATCGTGATTGCCCATCACGGCATGGAACCAAGGCTGGGTCAGCCAATCGAGGGCGCGCGGACTCTCGGGGCCGCGGTCGACCAGATCGCCGACGCAGATCAATCTATCTCGCTTCGTGTCGAAGCCGATGCGCTCCAGCGCCTGCTCGACTCGCCCGAAGTGGCCGTGAATATCGCCAATGATGTAATCGCGCCCGGTGCGATTGCACGGCAGCCGTGCCAAGAGTGGTTCGAAGACTTTGCTCATCAGCTCGACTGCTCGGCCCGCGCCTTGCCTGGCCCCATGCGGCGTTTGACTTGCTTGACGATGTCGGCGCGCAGACGGCGGATGCCGTGCCGGTCTTCGGGTAGAAAAGGCACTGGACGGCATGCGGCCGCGGCGAGCATGCCCAGCCGCGCGGTCAGCAGGCCGTTGGCGATGCCCTGGCCGAGGCGGGCCGAGAGCGCGGCGGTGAACTGGCCGCCCAAGGCCTCGGCAGCGCTGTCGGAGAGATAGTCGCCGGCCCCGGCTACGACCAGATTCTGGCCGACGTACTTGAGCAACGCGAAGCTGCCGACGAAGCCGGGTCGCACGCCGTAAAGCCGAGCGATGTCGCGAATCATGCGCGTATTGCGCCAGGTGCTGAGCAGCGCGTCCACCGAGCTTAGCGGGCTCAGGGCGGTGAGCACGGCGGTATCCACGCTGTAGCGGGTGATGATGCGGTAGGCGCGCTCGTCTATCGTGCCCAGTACCAGGCGAGAATAAAGCGCCAGGGTCTCGCGGTCCGAGTGCGCGCTGGAATGCTGAGTATGAAAGCGCTCCAGACCGGCTTTTACTTCGCTTCGCTCCTGATACAGCGCACTGATGCGGGCCAAATAGCGCTTAGCCGGCCCCTGGGCATCGCTTCCCAGCAGGCGGGCGGCCTCGGCGCGTAGGTCGTCGGCGGCACGCACGGCCCAGTAGCCGCGCAGCTCCCGGGCAATGAGCGTGAACAGCGCCAGAAAGAGCGCTGCCAGCGGCACGGTGATGATTACGCCGAGCCAGGGGTCGCGCTGATAGTAGTCGGTCAGCAGCGCGTAGGACTCGGCCAACGACACGATGAGCAGCAGCACCGCGCCGCTCCCGATCAGCCAGCCCAGCGGCGAGCGGTACCAGCGTCGGCGCGGGTGGGCCGGCGTCAGCGCGGGCTCCTCTTCCGGCTGTGTCTTAGCGTATTCGCGCATCAGGGCGTCGTAGGCAGGGTCGCCTTCTTCGGCGACGACCTGGGGCGGTACCGGCGGCGGTGAGTCGTGCGCATCCTCCGATTTGTCGGAGACCTCGAACGGCGGAATCCAGTCGCGGTCTTTCATGCCAGCTTATCTCCGATCAGGAACTGCAAGGCCTGATCCAAACGGATATGGGGAAGGGCACTGCGCTCCAGGGCCTCGAAGCGCGGCAGGCGGTACTCGAGGAAGTTGAAACGGTCGCGGCCCCAGGCGTCCTCGCTAGGCACGGCTTCCGGTACTTCACCGGGAAACAGAATGCGCGAGCGGTCGCTATCCTTGGTCACGCCCTCCAGGCAGGACAAGGTCCGCCCCTGCACCTGGGCGCCGACCGTGCGCGTGCAGCGCACCGAGGCAATGGCCAAGGTGGCGAGATCTATACCTTGAAAGCGCAGCTCTCGGGCTGCGTCCGACACCAAGCTTTCCAGCAGCATGCGCAGCGCCGTGTGCTGGTTGTCGGCAACATGGTCGGCCTTGGTGGCGGCAAACAGCAGCTTGTCGATCTTGTTCTTGAACAGGCGGTTGAGCAGCCCCGACTTGCCGTAGTTGAAGCTTTGCAGCACCACGCCGATGGCCTCCTGCATATCGCGGAAGGTGGCAGGGCCGTGGTGCAGCGCCTTGAGCACGTCCACCAGCACGATCTGGCGGTCGAAGCGGGAGAACTCTTCCTTGTAGAAGCGTCGTACCACTTGCTCTTTGTAGGCTTCATAGCGCGCGCGAAGGGTGGTGTGCAGCGAATGCTTGTCGTACTTGGCAGCGTCGCTGCTCGGCAGCGGAAAGAAGGCAAGAATGGGCGCGCCTGCCAGGTCGCCGGGCAGGACGAAGCGGCCGGGCTGAAGATAGCTCAACACGTGCTCGCTGTTCTTGCAGCGCTGCAGGAAATCGACATACAGCGCCTGCCCGCGACGGATCAGCTCTTCATCGACAGCTGCGGCGGGATCGACGCTGGCGACGAAATCCAGCCACTCGCGCGCCAGCGAACGTCGCGGCTCCTGCTCGCACTGGACCTGCACCTGCCGTGACCACTGCTCGTAGCTCAGTTCCAGCAGCGGCAAATCCAGCAGCCACTCGCCCGGATAATCGATGATATCGACGTAGATAGTCTGCTCGCTGTCGGGCAGCAGGCGGCGCTGAATGCGGGCCCGCAGCGCAACACGAGCGGCGCGCACGCGGTCCGTCGGGGCGGGCCAGTGCGGGCTGGCGCCGCTCATCGCGGCGATGTTCTCCGCGTAAGGAAACTCAGGTACGCGCAGTTCCGGCAAGGTCTGCAGTCGGCTGGCGAGAATGCGTTCCTCGGCGGCGGCCTGTAGGTGCGGCAGTCGCTCGGGGTTGAGCAACTGGTTAATGAGCGAGGTGATGAACACCGTCTTGCCACTCTGGCTCAGGCCCGTAACGGCGACGCGCACCGTACGGTCCAGCGCCCGGTCCCATTGCTCTGCGAGGGTGTCGCGGATGCGATCCAGTTGAGGTAAGTCGACCATCGAGGCTCCGGATTCGGATCTTGCTGCAAGACTCTACCGCAAGCGCACGAACCGTGCGCGATTCGGGTACTGTCCCTGGCGCCCGCTTGCGGTCAAAATAGCCGCCTTTATGTAGCTGAGGTGGCACATGGAAATCCAAAAAGATCGAGTCGTAAGCTTTCATTACACCTTGAAGGACGAGGACGGCAAGGAGCTCGAAACCTCCCGCGGCGGCGAACCGCTGGCTTATCTGCATGGCCACGGCAACATCGTCGACGGCTTGGAGGAGGCTCTGGAAGGCAAGTCTGAGGGAGAGAGTTTTTCCGTCACGGTGTCGCCGGAAAAGGGCTACGGCCCGCGTCGCGAAGGCTTGGTTCAGCGAGTACCGGTAAAACACCTGCAAGGCGCCAAGACCTGGAAGCCGGGCATGATCGCCGCCGTACAGACCGATCAGGGGCCGCGTCAGGTGGTAGTACAAAAGGTCGGCCGCTTCATGGCGGACGTTGATCTTAATCACCCCATGGCCGGCCGTACTCTCGTTTTCGACGTGGAAGTGATGAAAGTCCGCGAGGCCGACCCCGAAGAACTCTCCCATGGTCATGCGCATGGAGATGGCGGGAACCATCATTGAGGCGGCGAAGGGCGACATTCCTCGTGTAGGAGCGGCGACCACGCCGCGAATCCACAAGGCGCTGTGCCCGCCCCGAGCGCTTCGCGGCCAGGGGCCGCTCCT
>JAJUGG010000200.1 GCA_029268285.1 Ectothiorhodospiraceae bacterium
GGCTCATGGGGCTGCTTTGGCAGCTTGTCCTTCTCCGGGCCGAAGAACACGTCATGGACGAAGCGCAGCGAGTAGGCGACGCTGAAAATGCCGCCCAGCGTGGCAATGACCGGCAGCAGCGCATCGCCTGACAAACGACCCGCTTCCACGGTTTCGGCAAAGAACATTTCCTTGCTCAGGAAGCCGTTCAGCAGCGGCACGCCGGCCATGGCCGAAGCAGCGACGATCGCGAGCGTGCCGGTGTGCGGCATGTAGCGGAACAGTCCGCCGAGGCGGCGAATGTCACGGGTGCCGGTTTCGTGATCGATGATGCCGGCGGCCATGAACAGCGAGGCCTTGAAGGTGGCGTGGTTAATAATGTGGAAGACGCCCGCCACCGCCGCCATCGGCGTGTTGAGGCCGAACAGCGCTGTGATCAAGCCGAGATGGCTGATGGTCGAGTAGGCCAGCAGGCCTTTGAGGTCATGCTTGAACAGCGCCGTGAAGGCGGCGAAGACGAAGGTGATCATGCCGACGCTGGAGACAATCCAGAACCACTCGTCGGTACCGGAGAGCGCCGGGAAAAGGCGCGCCAGCAAGAACACGCCCGCCTTCACCATGGTGGCCGAATGCAGGTACGCCGAGACCGGCGTCGGCGCGGCCATGGCATGCGGCAACCAGAAGTGGAACGGGAATTGAGCCGACTTGGTAAAGGCGCCCAAGAGGATCAACACCAGGATCGGTACGTACCAGGGGCTCGCCTGGATGAGGTCGGCCGACTGCAGGATGGTGGAGATCTCGAAGCTGCCGACCACATGGCCGATCAAGAGCACGCCGGCGAGCATGGCAAAGCCGCCGCTGCCGGTGATGGCAAGCGCCATGCGCGCGCCTTGACGGGCGTCCGCGCGGTGCTTCCAGTAGCCGATCAGCAGGAAGGAGCTGAGACTGGTGAGTTCCCAGAACACCATGGTCAGGAGCAGGTTGTTCGACAACACCACGCCCAGCATGGCGCCCATGAACAGCAGCAGGAAACCGTAGAAGCGCCCCATCGGATCGTCGTCCGACAGGTAGTAGCGCGCGTAGAGAATGACCAGCAGCCCGATGCCTAGGATCAAGAGGGCGAACAGAAAGCTTAGGCCGTCAATCATCAAGGCGAAGTCGAGCCCTAAGCGCGGCAGCCAAGTCCAGCTGGCGTACTGGGTTTGGCCGTCGAACACTGCGGGCGCAACCGAGAGCAGCAGGCCAAGGCCGATCAGGGCTGGCAGAGCGGCAGCCCAGGCACTCGCAGTGCGCCCGTGGCGCAATGCCAAGGAGGGCAGCAGGACTCCGAGGAATGGGAGCAATAGGATGATGAGCGTTTTCATAAGGCTTCTACTTGTTCGGTCCCCGGTGGCTGTGGGCCGGGCGCGACGGCAGGACGTCACGACGCTGTCGTAGATGCGGCGCGAGCGATTGCATGGAATCGCTATTTGGGCTGCCCAGAACCAGCGGCAGGGCCGTGACGGCTGTTGTCGGCATCGTCATTCTTCAGGGCAGGGCGACCCGCCTTTCAGGTCGCGCTTACCGCCTTGAAAAAGGCGCCGCGCTGCGGCGCCTGGTCCGGAACACTTAAGCGATCGTGACGCTCGAGTCGAGATAAACGTCCTGAATCGCGTTGAGGATCTGAACGCCCTCGTTCATCGGGCGCTGGAAGGCCTTACGGCCTGAAATCAGGCCCATGCCGCCGGCGCGCTTGTTGATTACGGCGGTGCGTACTGCCTGTGCCAGATCGCTCTCACCCTTGGACTCGCCGCCGGAGTTGATGAGGCCCGCACGGCCCATGTAGCAGTTAGCGACCTGGTAGCGGGTCAGGTCGATGGGGTGATCGGTGGTCAGTTCGTCGTAGACTTTCTGGTGCGTCTTGCCGAACTTGAGCGCGTTATAGCCGCCGTTATTCTCCGGCATCTTCTGCTTGATGATGTCGGCGTTGATGGTGACGCCCAGATGGTTGGCTTGGCCGGTAAGGTCGGCTGCGACGTGGTAGTCCGTGCCGTCCTTCTTGAAGTCCGGGTTACGCAGATAGCACCAGAGGATGGTGGCCATGCCAAGTTCGTGAGCGTAGGCGAAGGCTTCGCTGATTTCCTGCAGTTGGCGACGCGACTCCGGCGAGCCGAAGTAAATCGTCGCGCCAATGCCGACCGCGCCCATGTCGAAGGCTTGCTGAACATTGCCGAACAGGGTCTGGTCGTACATGTTCGGGTA
The DNA here is from genome assembly GCA_029268285.1 of Ectothiorhodospiraceae bacterium. Lineage (GTDB taxonomy): Bacteria > Pseudomonadota > Gammaproteobacteria > Nitrococcales > AK92 > JAJUGG01. The sequence goes on from JAJUGG010000200.1 coordinate 2,221, forward strand.
GGTCAGCATCTCGTTGTGATTGATCTTCACGATGAACGGGATGCGGTGCGCGTACTTGCGCGCGACCGAACTCAGCACGCCCAGCGTCGACGCGACCGCGTTGCAACCGCCCTCGATGGCCAGCTTGACGATGTTCTCGGGATCGAAGTAGGCGGGGTTCGGCGCAAAGGAGGCGCCGGCCGAGTGTTCGATGCCCTGGTCTACCGGTAGGATGGAGATGTAACCGGTGCCGGCCAAGCGGCCGGTGTCGAAGATGGACTGCAGGCTGCGCAGGACGCCGGGCTTACGGTCGGTCTGTGTTACGACTTCGTCGACGAAGCGTGGGCCGGGCAGATAGAGCGATTCCCGAGAAATACCCTTACAGGTGTGGGAAAGCAGATACTCCGCCTCGTCGCCCAAGATGGACTGAATGTCCGTCATCCTCGTTCTCCCTATGCTGGATAAAAAGGTCGTTTTAAGAGCGTATCCGAATAACCCGAACCTGCGATGCCGAGCTCGCTCCACGGCCTTGCCCCGACGGCTCAGGTTATTCGACTAGGCTCTATAAGCCAGCGCCGCAATGCAGCGATCCGGTTCGTCGCTGCCGGACCCGGTGCGGCGCGGCTGCCCCGTGGCAGAGATGTGCTGCCGATTATAGAGACTTTGGCTGGGCGGGGCACACCGTTATGCTGGATTAGTCTCGATGAGGCCGCATGCAGCTTCGGTAATACCCTAGTATCGAAAATACTGTTTTGTGATCCAGGTAGTAGCAAATGGCGACAGGCCTCTCTATAAGGTTTTACTGGCACCAAATAAAATCAAAGACCGGAAGGTGCTTATGAAGCCTGGTGACAAGGTGGTTTACATCGGTCAGGCGCAGCAGCGTGATCGTACCGTCGCTCAAAAGGCGTACGAGGCGATTCGCAAGCTGTCCGTCGACCGGTTCGCGGCGCTGTTTCGGCACATGCTGGACCAGGTCGACGACGCGTTGTTCGAGCGCGCCGATAAGGCCAGCGATATGGCTCAGGGTGAGTTCTTCGCGGCCATGCGACAGATCCGCCTGTCGCGCCGTGAGCTCGAGGCCGGTTTCCGTGGCGAGCTGCAAACCGCGCTGGGCACCTTCTGGTCCGATCAGAAACTCATTTCCTCGCTGGATTCGGCAACGCAGGCCCCGGGGGAGGGGCTTGCTCTAGTCGACAACGAGATGCTGGAGCGCTCCATCGCGCTCGACGGCATGGTCTCCAAGGCCCGTGCGCATAACGCTGAAGGCCTCCGCCGGCTGCTCGTCGGCTTGGCTGCGCTGTGCAGTCACCGGAGGGTCGACGAGGACAACAACCCGCTCGATCCCCGCCAGATTACGACCATCTTCGCGCGCTGCTCGGATCGCCTGGATCTCAACATCGAGCCGCGGCTCATTTTCTACAAGCTTTTCGAGCGTCACGTGCTGGGGCAGTTGCCGGGCCTGCTGGACGAGATTGATCAGATCTGCCAAGACGCCGGTATCGAGACTGTCAAAAAGCCTGCCGTGCCGCGTCGCAGTGCCGCGCCGCCAGAGGTGCGGGACAGTGCCGCCTCCAGTGTTGCCGGCACCCATCACGATGAGAGCTCCGAAGCGCTGGTCCAGATGCTGCACGGCCTGCTCGCGAATCGTAAGTACGGCGCGCCGTCCGCGCATTGGGACGGTACCGGTTACAGTAGCGAAGCCTTCGCGCCGGCGAGCGTGCCCGATCTCGTCGCCGCACTGTCGCGCCTGCAGCGTCACGAGCCGGAAGAGGTTGTGGGCGATGGCCTGAAGGCCTCGTTGGGCATCGCGCTTCAGCAGCATGTTGGGAGCAAGCGCGTCATTGCCCGAGCCGAGGACGACACGATAGATATCGTGGAAATGCTCTTCGATGCCATCCTTGGCCAGCCCGCGTTGTCGTCTTCCCTGAAAGCGCTCATCGGACGGCTGCAGATTCCGGTGGTCAAGGTGGCGCTGCTCGATCGCAGCTTGTTCGCCAAGAAATCCCACCCGGCTCGGCGCCTCATCAACGAACTGGCTCAGGCCGCCTTGGGCTGGGTCGAGCCGGAGCAGCCGACGCGTGATCCGCTCTATCGCCAGATCGAGCGGGTGGTCGAGCGGGTGTTGAACGAATTCGAAGACGACATCTCTCTATTTAGCGAGCTCCTGGATGAGTTCCTCGCCTTCCGGGACGAGGAGCGCGAACGCGCTCGCCTGACCGAGGAGCGCACGCGGCAGGCCGCTGAAGGCAAGGCTCGCGTCGACAGTGCGAAGGCGCGAGTTGCGAAGGAGCTGGAGCTGCGCGTCGGCAATCGGCGTGTGCCAGAGGTGGTGGCTTCTTTGCTGCATGAGGCGTGGTCGAAGGTTCTCTTCATTACGCTGCTCAAGGAGGGCGACGACAGCGATGCCTGGCGCGCGCAGCTGGGCTTGGTTGATCGCCTGTTGTGGAGCGTCGAGCCCAAGGTCGATGCCGATCAGCGCAAGGAGTTGCTGGTCGAGATCCCTGCGCTCCTCAGCGATCTGCGAGAGGGCTTGAACGGAATTCTGTTCAACCCGCTGGAGATGACGCGCCTGTTCAAAGCTCTGGAGGCCGAGCACATACGCTGCCTATCTGCCGCGGGGCGGAGCGCGCCTCAGCCGCAACCCGTTAAAGCGGAGCCTGTGGAGCGCGAGGAGCAGGTTCAGGAGAGCTTCGAGCTGCTCGATGAGGCCGAGCAGGTCGAGGACGATGGCCTCGACGAATTCCGCCTGCGCATCCAGGAAGCCCCCATAGGCACGTGGTTCGAGTTCCGCCGCGACGGCGAGCCGGCTATTCGCGCCAAGCTGTCGGCGCGTTTGAGCGAAGGCAAGCGGTTGATCTTCGTGAACCGCTCCGGCTTCAAGAGCGCCGACAAAATGCTCGACGAAGTGGCCGCGGAACTGCGCGACGGCAAGATCATGATGCTCGATGACGATTTGCTCTTCGAGCGGGCGCTGGAGACGGTGGTCGCGAATCTGCGCGACATGCGCATGGCTTAGCCGACGGTGCATA
>JAJUGG010000201.1 GCA_029268285.1 Ectothiorhodospiraceae bacterium
CCCTTACCTTCAGTGCTGACACTTTTTTGACAGAACCAATAACAAACGGGTTCGGCGTCAATAATACGAACAGCAACCAGGACAGGATGTCCGCGAGTCGAAAACCTCGGAGGCACATCTTGGTCAAAGTCCTTGTAGTCGATGCCGAACCCGCGCGCGCGGCCGGTATCGAGGCTGTGCTCGGTTTTCTGGAGCACGAATCGGGGGCGGTAGGGTACGGCGACGGGCTTGCCGACGCACTTGCCGAGACGTGGGCACTGGCTCTGCTGACGGTAGACGGCGAAAAGGGCCGCTGGCTGAAGGCGCTAGAGACGTTTTGGCAGCAGGCGCCGGAACTGCCGATCTTTCTTCTTCTTCCGCGCGCAGTGCCGCGCGTCAATGTGGCGACGCTGAGTGCCGCGGTGCTTGGCACGCTCGGTCTTCCCCTCAAGCAGCAGCAGTTTTCCGCCGCGCTCAAGCAGGCATTGAGCCACAACGCGCAAAGCGGGCAGGCGCGACGCTCTGCCGCACCACGCTTGGTGGGGCAGAGCCGGCCCATGCGGCGGGTACAGACGCTGATCGAGCAGGTAGCGGGCACCGATGCCAGCGTGCTGATTTTGGGCGAATCCGGCACCGGTAAAGAGGTGGTGGCGCGTAACATTCACGAGCACTCCGAGCGCCGTAACAAGCCATTCATTCCCATCAACTGTGGCGCCATTCCCGGCGACCTGTTGGAAAGCGAGCTGTTCGGCCACGAGAAGGGTGCTTTCACGGGCGCTATCAGCGCACGCCAGGGCCGCTTCGAGCTGGCCCAGGGCGGCACCGTCTTCCTCGACGAAATCGGCGACATGAGCATGCCTATGCAGGTGAAGCTGCTGCGCGTGCTGCAAGAGCGCTGCTTTGAGCGGGTGGGCAGCAACAAGACCATCCAGGCGGATGTGCGCATCATCGCCGCGACGCACCGGGATCTGGAGCAGCGCATCGTCGACGGCGAATTCCGTGAAGATCTCTTCTACCGCCTGAACGTTTTTCCCATCGAGCTGCCCGCGCTGCGCGAGCGCGCCAGCGATATTCCCGTCCTGATCGAAGAGCTGGTGCGCCGCATCGAGGAAGACGGCCGCGGCTCGGTGCGTTTTTCGCCCGCAGCGATCTCGGCCATGAGCCAATACCGCTGGCCGGGTAATGTGCGCGAGCTTGCAAACCTGGTCGAGCGGCTTGCCATCCTCTACCCCTATGAGGAGGTGCAACTCGACAACCTGCCCGAGAAGATGGTGGCTGGTTTCGAGCCGGAACAGGCAGGGCAGGAAGAGAGTGCCGACGACGCGCTGCAACTCGAGGGCGGCAAGCCGGTAGTGAAGCTGGACGAGGGCGGCATTGACCTCAAGGGCTTCCTCGCTGATCTGGAGGTCCAGCTTATCCGCCAGGCACTGGACACCGCGGACGGCGTGGTAGCGCAGGCCGCCAAGCTGCTCGGGCTGCGCCGCACGACCTTGGTGGAGAAGCTGCGCAAGTACGGCATTCAGCGGCTAGAGGAAGAATCCGCCGCGGGCTGAGGCGTCGGTTTTTCGACGGTTCGGCGTGTTTTGGGAGAAAAGTCGCGGCCGGCGGCCGCTCCTACCGAGGCGCAATAAGATCAGCGGTAGGAGCGGCGACCCCGCCGCGAATCTTCGTAGGGTGCGTATCACGCACCATCCCAGTGGAAGACAGTGCGTGGTACGCCCCCTACGCCTGTTTCCATGTTTGCCCTGCTTTTTGTCTTCCTCTGTGTCCTCCGTGCCTCTGTGGTTCACCCATTCCCTAGTTGGCCCGATTCCTGCAAATAGCCTTCGCAGAATTCATGGAGGCTGGTCATGAACCCGATCCAACTCAACAAGGCGCTGCAGGAGATGCAGGCGCTGGCAAAGCAGGCTCAGAGCGCGCAGGCGCCGACGGAGCCGGCGAAGACTGAGTTCGCGGCAACGCTGAAACAGGCGGTGGGCGAGGTGAATCGGCTGCAGGGCGAATCCACTGCCAAGTCCGATGCCTTCCTGCGCGGCGAGCCGGTGTCGCTCACCGAGGTGATGGTGGCGCAACAAAAGGCCCGAGTGGCTTTCGAGGCGACCAAGCAGGTGCGCAACCGGCTGCTCGAGGCCTACCAGGAAATCTCGCGGATGCAGGTGTAGGTGCGGCAACGCGTGTGTAGGCCGTAGGGTGCGTATCACGCACCGCTAACAAGATGGTGCGTGATACGCACCCTACGAAGAAGAGCGGCGCGGTGCCGCTTTTAGACGAGAAACACAGAGGCTGATCCATGGCGGAGTCCGGTCAGGCAATGACCCCGGCGAGCAGTTTGCCGCCGCAACTGACGCGCATGTTCAACGAGCGCACGCTGCGCCAGTTCGGGTTGATCATTGGGCTTGCGGCGGCGATTGCGGCCGGCATAGGGCTTTTCGTGTGGGCCCAGGAGCCGCTGTATCGGCCGCTATTCAGCGGGTTGTCGGACCAGGACGCCGGCCAGGTGATGAGCGCGCTGCAAAGCGCACAGGTTCCGCACAAGCTCGACCCGAATACCGGTGCCATCCTCGTGCCCGCCGACCAGGTGCATCAAGTTCGGCTGCAGCTTGCCGCTGACGGCCTGCCGCGCAGCGGCGGCCTGGGCTTCGAGATGCTGCAACAGGACCAAGGCTTCGGTACCAGCCAATTCATGGAAAACGCGCGCTTTCAACGGGCGCTCGAAACCGAGCTGGCGCGCTCCATTTCCAGCCTGCGCAGTGTGGAAAGCGCGCGGGTGCATCTGGCCGTCCCCAAGCGCTCGGTATTCGTACGCGATCAGAGCGAGCCCAGCGCTTCCGTGTTGGTGAATCTCTTCCCCGGACGCAGCCTGAATGATGGGCAAGTGGCTTCCATCGTGCATTTGGTGGCCAGCAGTGTGCCGGGATTGGTTGAAGACAAAGTCACGCTGGTCGATCAAAACGGCCGCCTGTTGACCAACCGGGACGGCGGCGCGCTGGGCGGCAGCACCCAGCAGCTCGAATACCGCCAGAATTTGGAGTCGGCCTACGTACGCCGTATCGAGGCCTTGCTCACCCCCATGCTCGGTAACGGCCGGGTGCGGGCGCAGGTCAACGCCGAGCTGGATTTCTCCAGCCTGGAGAGCACGGAAGAAATTTATGACCCCAACGGCGCCGTGGTGCGCAGCGAGCAGACCAGCGAGCAGCGTACTCAGCAGGCATTGGCCGCTGAGGGCGTGCCCGGGGCGCTGACCAATCAGCCGCCGCAGGCGGGCACGCTGGAGCCGGGGGAGGGTACCGAGTCGGATACCACCCACCTCAACGTCAACAGCACACGCAACTACGAGATCGGGCGCACGGTGCGTCATCTGCGTGAGCAGCCGGGCCAGATCGAGCGCCTGTCGGTGGCGGTGCTGGTCGATCAGAAGCGGGTGTTGGACGAGGAGGGCAACGTTACCCGCGAGCCGTTATCGGCCGAGGAAATCGCGCAGATCGAAGGGCTGGTGCGTGAGGCCATTGGCGTCGATGCCGCACGCGGCGACAGCATTAATGTGATCAGCGCGCCCTTCCAGCTCGAAGAAGGCGAAGTGGAACCGGCCGAGGTGCCGCTAATGGAACAGCCCTGGGTCTGGCAGGCGGGTAAGCTGGCGCTCGCGGCACTGGTCGGCATCGTGTTGATCCTCGCCGTGATCCGGCCGCTGATGCAAGGCCTGCTGGGCGCCAAGCCGGGCAAGCGCGAGAGCTCGGAGGAAGAAGCCGGCGCTCCCCAGCTTACTGGCACTGACGCGGAGCGGCCGCAGCTTCCCGGCACGGCAGCCGGCGCTCAGGGCGCGCCTCAACTTGCCTATGCGCAGGCCGGAGGCATTCCGACCTCTTACGAGGAAACGCTTACCGCAGCGCGCTCGGTGGTGAGCCAGGAGCCCGCCTTGGCGGCCAATCTGGTCAAGAACTGGTTGACGGAAGATGAGTGATAAGAGCACGAGCAAGCTGTCCGGCGCCGACCGGGCAGCGATTTTCCTGATGAGCCTGGGCGAAGACGAAGCTGCCAATGTGCTCAAGCACCTGGGCCCGAAGGAGGTCCAGAAGCTGGGCACGGCGATGACGTCGATGAAGAATGTCTCGCGCGACCAGGTGCAGCAGGTGATGGCTGACTTTCTCGAAACCGTCACTGAGCAGACTTCGCTCGGCATCGGCAACACCGACTACATTCGCAAGGTGCTGGTCAAGGCGCTGGGCGAGGATAAGGCCGGTTCCATCATCGACCGCATTCTCATGGGCGGTAGCACCCGCGGGCTGGAGCAGCTTAAGTGGCTGGACAGCAAGACCATTGCAGAGATGGTGCGCCTGGAGCACCCGCAGATCATCGCTATTGTGCTGTCCTACCTCGATGCCGATCAGGCCGCGCAGGTACTACAGGAGCTGCCCGAGCGCATTCGTGCGGACGTGATCATGCGCATTGCTACGCTGGAGGGCGTGCAGCCGGCGGCCCTGCAGGAACTCGACGAGATCATGGAGCGTCAGTTTTCCGGCAAGCAGCGACTGAAGTCCTCGAGTTTGGGCGGGCCGCAGTCGGCGGCAAGCATCCTCAACTTCCTAGAGTCCAGCGCCGAGCAGCACATCATGGAGCAGATCCAGGATGTCGACGACGATCTCGGCCAGCGTATCCAGGATCTCATGTTCGTGTTCGACGACCTCAAGGATATCGACGATCGCGGCATGCAGCTGCTGCTGCGCGAAATCAGCGCAGACCTACTGGTAACCGCGCTCAAGGGCGCCGACGAAGCGGTGCGCGACAAGATCGTCAAGAATATGTCGAAGCGCGCGGCCGAAATGCTGCTCGACGACCTCGAGGCCAAGGGGCCGGTGCGGCTGTCCGATGTGGAGGTGGCGCAGAAAGAGATTCTTACCATCGCGCGGCGGCTGGCGGATGACGGCCAGATCAGCCTCGGCGGTGCCGGTGAGGAATTCGTCTGATGAGTGTTACCAAGGTCATTCGCGAGCCGCTCGATGGCGTCAGCCGCTGGGAGCTGCCCGATGTCGAGGCGCCTGCGCACGCGTCCCAGCGCGACGGCAATAAAGCTGGCATCAGCCTGGAGGAGCTCGAAGCGCTGCAGAAGCAAGCCTACGACGAAGGCTTTATCGAAGGCCGCAAGGCGGGCTTCGAACAGGGCCTGCAGGAAGGGCGGCAAGCCGGCGAGCAGCAGGCGCGCGAGCTTGCGCAG
>JAJUGG010000202.1 GCA_029268285.1 Ectothiorhodospiraceae bacterium
CCCCACAGCTCGTTCAGGGCGACTAAGGTCGTGGCGGCATCGGAGCTGCCTCCGCCCAGCCCGCCGCCCATGGGCAGGCGCTTATCGATGAAAATATCCACCCCGAACGGACAAGCCGTTTCACGCTGCAAGAGATTTGCCGCGCGCACGCTCAAGTCTTCCTGCTCCGACACACCATACAGTGCCTGCGGCCGGCGCACGCGCCCGTCCTCGCGCAGCTCGAAGCGCAAGCGATCGCCGTAATCGAGCAGTTGGAACACCGTCTGCAGCAAGTGATAACCGTCCGCGCGGCGGCCGCAGACGTGCAGAAACAGGTTGAGCTTGGCGGGCGCGGGCCAGTAGGAGTTATGGGTCATGCTTGTATTTTCGTCTTCAGGCGGCGCTCGCCGACGAGGGCAGCCGCCTGGAGGCTGTTCTACTAAGAATGCACAAGATCTCGCTCGGTTTAGTTCAGCTCCCAGCGCTGGACGACCACGCGCACGTCGATGCCGTCTTCGTTGCGCAGGAAAATCTTGGTCGGCAGCGCGAGCTCGCCGTACTGCCCATAGCCGCGATAGTCGATCTGCCAGCCGAGTTGTTCGAGTTCGTCCAGCAGGCCCTCGTCGCCGAAGCGTTGGTCGGCTGCGTAGTCCGGCACCGGCACGCCCAACAGCCAGTACCGCAGCGCTTCGACCGGCAGCTGATAACCGGTATAGGCTTGCAGCAAACCGCCGGGGGTGCGAGCGAAGGCTTCCTCGCCATCCGAGGTCTGCAACAGCACGCCGGCTTGATCGCCGCTCAGCCGCACGCTGCCCGCACCGAGCGGGGCACGCAACTCAATGCGGTATGCCTCTCCCACCTGCCGCCAGTCCACCGCCAAGGTACCGGAGTCTTGCGGCGTCGTGAGCGCGGCACGCCCGCGCAGCGCCCAGCCCGCTAGCGCTTCCACGCGCTTGGCATGAGCGGCAAAATCACTCACCGGCTCAGGCGCGGGAGGCACGGTGGCACAGGCACTGAGCAGCAACAGCGCGAGCAGCAAGACGCCAAGACGCTTCATCGCGCGATCTCCCGCTGGGTGCGCAGCAGTATGGGGTCGTCGGGGTATTGCTGCAGTGTCTGCTGCAAGACTTTCTGAGCCAGGGCGCGATCACCGGCGCGCCACAGCGCGAGCGCGTAATGCGCGGCGATCTCGGGCAGCGGCTCAAGCTGGTAGGCCTGCTCCAAGTAGCTGCGGGCGGTGTCATAGTCGCCCAGTTTGTAGTAAGCCCACCCCATGCTGTCGATAATAGCCGGCGACTCCGGCGCAAGCTCGTAGGCGCGCTCGATCAGCGCCAGCCCTTCCTGATAGCGCTCGGTTTCGTCGACCAAGGTATAGCCCAGCGCGTTGAGTGCCGCGGCATTGTCCGGCTCTTGCTCGAGCACGGTGCGCAGATCGGCCTCCGCCTGATCAATGCGATCGAGCTCCACCGCCGCAAGTGCGCGCGCGTACAGCAAATCAGGGTTTTCTGGCAGTTGCTCCAGCGCCGCGCTGTAGAGCTGGAAGGTATCTTGCGAACGGCCCGCCTCGCGCAACAGCTCGCCTTCGATGAGGTAACTGCGCACGGCCTGCTCCGGATCGTGCTCCCGCACCGCCGCAAGCTGCTGCCGTGCCGCGTCAAGCTGGCCCAACTGCGCCAGGACGACGGCAATGCGCAGCTTGGCCTCGTCGCCGTAGAGCCCCTGCGCACGTCGATACCAGCGTAGCGCCCCTTTGGCGTCCCCCTCCGCCTCGGCGATGCGGCCGAGGTAGTAATAGGCTTCGTCGAGGCGTCGCCCCGAGTTCACCAACCGGAGCAGGTAGTCGCGCGCAAGCTCGTGCTCCTCGAGTTCGAGCGCGAGCAAGGCCGCGGCGTACAGCACTTGGCTGTCATAAGGCTGATCTTCGAGCAGTACCGTGAACTGTTCGAGCGCGCTGTCCGGCCGCTCCACGCTGAGCAGCGCGCGCGCGTACTGCAATCGCAGCCTGTAGTCGTCGGGCTGGCGGCTCAGCGCCCGCTCCAGCAAGGCTACGGCCTCCTCACCCTGCCCGAGCTCGAGCTGCGCCCGCACCCGCGCAGCGAGAATTTCGTAGCGCCCCGGGTCCAGCTCCAGCGCCCGTGCCGATGCCTCCAGCGCCACTTCCGGCCGCTCGGCGCGCAAAGCCTGCTCCGTGAGCAGGTAGTAGGCTTCCGCGGAATCCCGATACTCACGGACGAGGCCCACGACCACGGCCAAGCCGGCATTGGGATCCTCTGCCGCCAAGGTCTCCAGGAGGCGCAAGAAACCGGCGCCGGGGGTCGGCGAAAGTTCGATCATGGAAGACAAGGCCTGATCCGCCGCGCCCATGTCGCCGTTGCGCAGCGCGACCACAGCGGCGGCCTCCCAGGCCTCCGCCGAAGCGGGATCCAGTTCCAGCCAGCGCGCCGTCGCTTCGTCGGCGTCCGCAGGCCGACGCAGGTACAGGGCAAGGCGCGCGGCGCGCTCGGCAAGCCGCGGGTCGTCATTCAGCCGCATTGCCGCCATATAGGATTCCAGGGCCTCCGGCAAACCGCCCTGGCGCGCCGCCAGCTCGCCGCGCAGCACCTGGAACATCAGCTCGGCTAGCGGGTCAGACACCGTAGGACGAGGTTCAACCAGAATATCCTCGGCAGCCGGTGGCGACGGCGCGCGTTCCGGCGCCGGGGGCGGCGCGGTAGCGCAAGCGCCGAGAGCGAACGCTAGCGAGCAAAGAACTGTGGATCGCAGCATGAAGAAAACTCTTGCCGGTAAATTAACCGAAGTCACACCAGACCCGGCACATCTGGAATAGTATAATGAGATATGGTTCCCGCGGGCGAACCGCCAGACTTTCGCTGCCATGAATCAAGCAGTCGCTTGTTTTTGCCGGCGAAGCTCCTACAATCTGCGCTGACCTATACCCCGGATGTTCATGCCGCTTTTTGCCTTAGGACTCAACCACCTCAGCGCTCCGCTCGAGGTACGTGAACGCGTTGCATTCCCTACCGAAGGGTTACAACAGGCGTTGCACGACCTGCGTGCGGTCCCGGGCGTCGGCGAGGCGGCCATAGTCTCAACCTGTAACCGCACCGAGCTGTACGTTGCCGGCGCACCCGAGCTGGCGCCGCAGGCGCTACGCAGTTGGCTGGCGCGCAGCCACGGCCTGGGCGAGGACTGGCTGTCGCCGTATCTGTATACGCATCTCGACGCCGAGGCGGTACGTCACCTGATCCGCGTCAGCGCCGGACTCGACTCCATGGTGCTCGGCGAGCCGCAGATTCTGGGCCAAGCCAAGACGGCCTACATGGAAGCCGGCAATGCCGGCACCTTGGGCAGAGTGCTGGAACGCGCGTTTCAGCATGCCTTTGCCGTCGCCAAACAGGTACGTACCGACACCGCCATCGGCAACAGCCCGGTTTCGGTGGCTTTCGCCGCCGTGAGCCTTGCGCACCAGATCTTCGGCGATCTCGAAGACAACAGCGCGCTCCTGATCGGCGCCGGCGAAACTATCGAACTCACGGCCCGCCATCTGCGCGAGCACGGCCTCGGCCGCATGGTGATCGCCAACCGCACCGTGGAGCGAGCTCAGACGCTGGCCAACGAGTTCGGCGCCACCGCGATTACGCTCGGCGATATCCCGGAATACTTGGCCGGGAGCGATATCGTCATCGCCTCGACGGCAAGCAGCTTGCCCATTCTCGGCAAGGGGAGCGTCGAGCGCGCGCTGAAAGCGCGGCGCCGCAAGCCCATGTTCATGGTGGACATAGCCGTACCGCGCGACATCGAGGCCGAAGTCGGCGAGCTCAACGACGTTTATCTGTATACCGTCGACGACCTGAAAGAAGTTGTCGAAGACAACCTGCGCTCGCGCCGCGAAGCGGCCGCTCAAGCCGAAGAAATCGTCGCCGAGCAGGTCGAGCACTATATGCGTTGGCTGCGGGCGCAGGATGCAATCGGGCTGCTGCGCGACTATCGCGAGCGCGCCGCCCGCCATCGCGACGAGATCCTGGCGCGCGCGCTCAAGCGCCTGAAGCACGGCGAATCCCCCGAAGAGGCTCTGGCCTACTTGGCGAACACGCTGACCAACCGGCTGATTCACGCACCTACGGTAGGGCTGCGGGAAGCCGCCGGCCGCGGCGACAAGAATATGCTCGGAGCGGCGAAGACGTTGCTCGATATCGACGACGAGGAAGCACAAAACCCGTGAAAGACTCCATCCGCAACAAGCTGGAGCAGTTAGAAGAGCGCTTCGAAGAAATCAGCGGCCTGCTGGCCCTGCCCGAAGTAATCGATGACCAACCGCGCTTTACGAGCCTGTCCAAGGAATACGCGCGCCTGGAGCCGGTGGTCAGCGCGCTGCGCGATTACCGGCAAACGGAATCGGACCTGGGCTCTGCCGAAGAGATGCGGCGCGACGCGGACCCGGACATCCGCGCCATGGCCGAAGACGAGTACGCCAGCGCCAGCGAGCGGCTCGAAGCCCAGGCTCGCGAACTCCAGTTGTTGCTGCTCCCCACGGACCCCAACGACGAGCGCAATATCTACCTGGAAATCCGGGCGGGCACCGGCGGCGACGAGGCAGCGCTGTTCGCGGGCGACCTGTTCCGCATGTACGGCCGCTATGCCGAGCAGCGCGGCTGGCGCCTGGAAATCATTAGCGAGAGCCATGGCGAACACGGCGGCTTCAAGGAAGTCATTGCGCGGATCATCGGCCAGGGCGCCTACTCGCGCCTCAAGTTCGAATCCGGCGCCCATCGCGTGCAGCGGGTACCGGAAACCGAGTCCCAGGGGCGCATCCATACCTCGGCCTGCACGGTGGCGATACTGCCCGAGGCCGACGAAGTCGAGGCTGTGGACATCAACCCCAACGACCTCAAGGTCGACACCTTCCGAGCCAGCGGCGCCGGCGGCCAGCACGTCAACAAAACCGACTCTGCCATCCGCATCACGCATTTGCCCACCGGCATCGTCGTGGAGTGCCAGGACGAACGCTCGCAGCACAAGAATCGCGCCAAGGCGCTATCCCTGCTACAGGCCAAGCTGCTAGCGTCGGAGCAGGAGCGCCAGCAAGCCGAGCAGACGGCCCAGCGCCGCCTGCTGGTCGGTTCGGGCGACCGCTCCGAACGCATTCGCACCTATAACTTCCCGCAGGGCCGCGTGACTGACCACCGCATCAACCTGAC
>JAJUGG010000203.1 GCA_029268285.1 Ectothiorhodospiraceae bacterium
CACAGCGCTGTACCCGGCAGGCGGGTCGACCGGCGCGATGCTGACAGACTTGCTGCACGCAAGCGAGATTGCGCACCACTCGGTGCCCATCGCGGGGCAGACGCGCGAGAGCTTCACCGTTAACGAACTTGCCAGCGGCGATCAGTACCGCTTCGTCATGCCCGGCCCGACCTTGTCAGCGGGAGAACAGCAGCGTTGCCTGCAGGCATTGGCCGAAGTCGCCCCCAAGCCGCATTACCTGGTCGCCAGCGGCAGCCTGCCGCCCGGCGTGCCACCCGCTTTCTACGGCGACCTTGCCCGCGCCGCCAAGAACGCAGGCGTCAAACTGATACTGGACTCGTCGGGCGAAGCATTGCGCCAAGCCGGCCATGAGGGCGTGTACCTCATGAAGCCCAACAAGCGGGAGCTCTCCCAGCTGGTCGACCGCCCGCTCGATGACGAGCAGGCGCAGCTCGACGCCGCGCGCGAGGTCATCGCCGAGCAGCGCGCCGAAGTCGTGGTACTCTCGCTCGGCGCCGAAGGAGCGCTGCTCGTCGCCGCCGACGGCCACGAGCGCGTGCCGGCTCTGGACGTTCCTGTACGCAGCGCTGTCGGCGCGGGAGACACCATGGTGGGCGCGCTGGTGTGGGCACTAGCCTGCGACTATTCGCTGCAAGAAGCCCTGCGCTGGGCCACCGCCGCCGCCGCGGCCACCGTCATGACACCGGGCACCGAGCTCTGTCGCAAGGACGACGTCGAGCGCTTATATCAGTCACTGGCTTAACCGGCAGGGCTACCCGAAGTCGGCTCTCATGCTCGGTGTGCATCAAGGCGCGTTGAGATCAGGCCGTGAACCGCCGCTCCAACGGGAGGTTAGACTTTGGCCAGACCTCCGATTGAAATCCGGCCTACCGAAGATCGGCGGCTGGTACTTTCGAGAGCCCAATAGATCTGAAGCGTTACGCTCGCGAGGACTTGAGCAACCGCCACACCAGGGTAGCCAACAAAACGACCGCCGCCAGCAACACCGCCCACAGCAGCCATTGCAGCCACGGCAGCGGATCCCTCAGGCGCTGCTCGCCCCCCAATTCGCGCATCGCGGTGACTTCCGCCTCCCCGAGCAGGTCCGCTTCCGTGTCGGCACGCAAGAGTTGCTTCACCGGCATCGCGCGCCGGTTTGCGCTGCGACTGCCATAGGCCAGTAGATAAGGCCCCTCGCCGCTGGCCAGGAACAGCAACTCGTGCGGCGTCCAACCGAGCTGTAAACGCGGGGCTTCGAGCGAGCCGGACAGCTTCCAGAGCGTATCGCTGCTGCGGCTTACGGCTTGTGGCGTGCTGACGAGCTCGCCCGCCTCCAGCCGTAGCCGATAAAACACGCCACGATGACGAGCCCGCCAAGCCTGTTCGGCCGTCTGGCGCGAGCTGATTTCGACCTCTGCAAACTGGTTGACCGACGCAAACCCGAGGCCGAGCCGATCGACCGGAAAATAGCCTTCGGTATCGTACAGCCATACTGAAGGCTCGAGTGCGGCGGCCGGCGCCACTTCCAGCCAACGGCGCGGCACTGCGGCCTGCTTCGGCTGCAGACGCAGCTCCACGCCGATCAAGCGCGTCGTGCTCTCCTCCGGCCACGACAAGCGCATATAACGACCGCGCGTCGTGGGCAGCTCAATACGATCCTGGACCAACTCATGGCCGTCGTAACGCAGCTTAGCGACACTGGCATCTCGCCGCAGGCTGCGCCAATGCTGCAGGTCATCGCTCACGTCCACTCTGAGCGGCCCGAGCAAACCGGCGGTGTCCTCCGCCTCCCAGCTCAGGCGCAACGCGTCCGTCGGCCTTTGCACATCGCTCAGGTCCAGCACGTAGGCGGCGACCCGCGCCTCCTCCGCCACCCGGCGGTCATCCCGCCAGCGCAATACCGTGCCCTCGGGAGCCGGCGCCAGCTCCAGCACCGTGCCCGGCGTCTCGACGTTCGCCGGCAAAGGAAAGAAAGGCACCGTCTGCCAAGTCGGCTCGGCCGCAGCGGCCGTCGGCAAACTCAAGCTGTGCGGAACAAGCTGGCCGGCCGCGTTGAAAACGCGTAGATCCGCCAAATCCGGCTGAACGACGCCGCGATATACCGCCTCCGGCAACTCGAGGCGCTGCACGGGGCGCCCGGCCTCGGCTTGCAACACCAAGCCGTAGGCAAAATCCTCGGGCACCTCGGCGCCGGCCCCAAGGCTCAACATGGCCAGAAACGCCGCCCAAAACAGCCTGATTATTCTCATCATGCGCCCTCCGACTGCCGGCGCGGCGGCAGCGGCGCCATATAACCAATCAACAGCATGAGCAGGCCCACACCCAGGAAAGATACGATGCGGGCCACCGTGCCGCTGCCGTCGAGATCCACCAAGAACAGCTTGGCCACCACCGCTGCCAGCAAGACTGCGCCGGTGATCCACAAGCTCCGACTCATGCGTGTGCGCGCCTGCCACATCAGACCCAGGGCGACTAAGCTCCACGCCATGGCCAGGGCCGTTTGCCAAGCCGGTGCATCGATCAGCGCCGGCAACTCGTAGGCCACGCCCAAGACATGATGCACGGCACGCGCCAGCACCGTATTGAGAGCCACAAAGGCCGCCAGCGCCAGCCCTCGATCCGGCCAAACCCCCAACTCCGGCGCCATTACGCGTCCATGGCTGCGCCACCAGTTCCACACCGCCAGTAACAACAGTGCCTGCGCCAGATCCACCGGATTAAGCAGCGGCACGTAAGGCAGCGGCGCGGGATCGCCCGCTTGCGTGCAAGCCGCCAGGAACCAGAGCAAGCCCACACCGGCAATGGGCGCCAGCCCCAGGCGGCGATAAGTGCTTGGCGCTTGCGACAGCAGCGGCAGCTTTTCAACGCGCGAACTCGAAACCAGCAACAAAGCCAGGGCGGGAACCGCGCCCCAGGCAGCGAGGGTCCAGGCTCGTGGAAAGAGGCCGTCGCCCAACTCGCGAGCAAGCCAGCCGAGTTCCACCGACAGCACCAGGACCAGCAGCCACAGCGTGGCGGCATGACTCGGCGCGTGCCAGCCCTGCGGCCAAGCCTTGAGCCGCAGCAGGAAAACCTGCGCGGCAAAGAACGCCGCCCAGCCGAGCCAGCCGTAGTCGACGAAATAGTGCCCGCCGGCGTTATCGGACAGCAGTACCAAGGCGCCGAGCAGGAATAAGAGCCACAGGCCCGCCGCTGGCAACGCCAGCGCCGGCCAGCGCCAACGCTTGGCGGCCACGCCCCAGGCTACGGCGCTGCTCGTGAAGTACAGCATCGCGGCCGTACCGGTCCACGGCGCCGGGAGTTGGCGGTCGATCTCGGCAAGACCGCCGCCCAGCCACCACAATACGCCCCAGATCAGCAACAGCGGCGCGTAGGCCGCCTCCAGCCGGTGCAGTGTTCGTCGCTGCAGCAGCCAGCCGCTGAGCAGCGCCGCCAGGCTCAACACCGCGCAGCCGAGATAGCGCCCGTTCAGCACGGGCCAGTCGCCCCAGCCGCTGGATAACAGCAGCGCCAAGGCGAAACTCACGCCCGCGCCGAACTGCAGCAGCACGCCGCTCAGGCGTGCCAGCCATCGGTTCTGACGGCAGCCAAGCCAGATCAAGCCGGCGCCTTCCAACGCCCAGGTCACGGCCGTCCAATGACCGTCCAGAGCAAGCGGCACAGCTAAAGTGAGGAACACCACCGCCAACGCCAGGAAAGCTTCGGCCAGAGCGCGCAGCGCCTCACGGCGCCAGAGCGCATAGGTGAGGCCCACATAGACTGCGGCCATGGCAACCGCGCTATAGGCGAGCAGCAGCGGCTGGTTATCCAGCATGGCGGCCTGCAGGCCAAAGGCCACCAGCGGCACGCCGAACACCAGCGTGCCGTCCACATAGCCTTTGAGCCGAGGCGGCTGGCGCTGCGCGAACAGCACGGGGATGGCGAGAAAGAACAGGAAGAACAGTACCAGGAACGGCTCTGTGCTCGCGAAATGTTCCGGCCGGTAGCTGCTATAGCCCCAGGCGGCGCCGATCACGAAGGTGAACACAAAGCCGATCAGGTTGAGCTCGCGCCAGGAGCGGAAGAAGGCGATGCCGAGAATGCCCGCGTTGAGCAAGGCGTAATAGGAAAACAACGCAACATGGCTGCCTTCCCCGGTGGATGTGAGCACAGGCGCGAGAAAGCCGCCCGCCGTGCCGAAGGCCGCTAAGCCGCGCGCATCCTGCAACACGGCCAACGCGCAGGAGGCCGCCACCAGGACGACCAGCAGCCCGAAGGCCAGCGTCGCCGGTAGCAGGTCGTACAACCGCAAGGCGGTGAATACAGTCAGATAGAGCACACCGATGCCGCCACCCTGCAGCAGCACGCCATAGAGGTGCTCGCGGCGGCGCAGTCGGAAGCCACCCCCGACCATGGCAGCCCCCCCCAAGGCGACCGCTGCAAGGCGTAGCTCGATGGGCAGCAACGCTTGCTCGGCGGCGTACTTGAGCAAGAAGGCCACGCCAAAGAACAGCACCACCAGGCCCACGCGGAGCACGATGTTGCCGGTGGTAAAGAAATGTACGACTCGGCTCAGAGCGCGCTGTAGCAGCGTTCCAAGCGCGGACGGAGCCTTGGGAGGAGCGACAGGAGTGGGTTCGCCTTCAGGTGCTGAAGCTGAAACTTGGGGAAGGAGCTCGGGTTGCGGCTGGGCGGCCTCCCCCTGCGCCGGTTGCGCGGGGAACTCGACCGGGCGCTCCGGTGCGGTCTGAGTGCTCGCACGCAACTGCGCGAGCTCCCGCTTGAGCTCGCTCACAGTGGCCAGCAGCCAGCCCAGCGCACCGCCTACGATCGCGCCCTGAATCCCTTCCAACAACAGCGCACCCAACAGTGCGCCCACCACCGCCCAAACCGTTGCCATCCAAGCTCCTGTTTATTCTTATTCGGCTTCTTCCAGCCTGACGAAAGCATACCGAGCGCAGGGTAAATCACCAATGATTTCGGTTTCGTTCGGAATCGAATTCACCACGGAGACACGGAGGGTACGGAGAAGGGCACAGCTATAAAGCAGACAACGACCGCTTCGCGGCGGGGGCGCCGCTCCTGCGCATTTTCGACGACCGCAAAATAACGGCGCAGGGCTCTATAATGCGGCGGCACTCAACAGGAGCATGCGCGC
>JAJUGG010000204.1 GCA_029268285.1 Ectothiorhodospiraceae bacterium
TCGCCGAAGTACTCGTGCACGTCCTCCGGCCACTGGTTGGCTTCGGCCAGAAACATCCGCCCGCTGTAGTGCTCGTCGAGCGCGGCACGCATCTGCTTGAGCACGGCGTGGGTCTCGGGCAGGTTCTCGTTGTCGGTGCCTTCGCGCACGCAGAGATAGGGAATGGCATCGAGGCGCATGCCGTCCACGCCCATGTCGAACCAAAAGCGCATGATCTTAATGACCGCTTTCACCACCTGCGGATTGTTGTGATTGAGATCGGGCTGGTGCGAGAAGAAGCGGTGCCAGTAGTACTGCTTGGCCACATCATCCCAAGCCCAGTTGGAACGCTCGGTATCGGTGAAGATGATGCGGGTTTCGGGGAACTTCTTGGCAGTATCGCTCCAGACGTAGAAATCTCGCTTCTTGGAGCCTTTGGGGGCGTGGCGGGCGGCCTGGAACCAGGGGTGCTGATCCGAGGTGTGGTTGATTACGAGTTCGGTAATCACGCGGATGCCGCGCCGGTGTGCCTCGCGCACGAAGCGCTTGAAATCGGCGCGGGTGCCGTACTGCGGCGCAATGTTGCGGTAATCGGCGATGTCGTAGCCGTCGTCCTTCATCGGCGAGGGGTAGAAGGGCAGTAGCCAGATGGTGTTCACACCCAGGTCCTGGATGTAATCAAGCTTGCTGGTCAGCCCTTTGAAGTCGCCCACTCCGTCGGCGTTGGAGTCGTAGAAGGCCTTGACGTGAGTCTGGTAGATAATGGCGTCCTTGTACCAGAGCGGGTCGTTGTGAATCGTATTTTGTGTATTCCCTGCCATGGCCGCCTCATGCGTAATACGGAAAATCCTGCTCACGGTGCACGCGCCGGCGCAGCCTCAAGATGTGCGCCGACTGGCCGTGCGGGTCGAGCTTCACGAAGTTGCTGGGCCCCTGCCAGATGTAGCGCGCGCCGGAGAGCAGGTCCTCGACGTGAAAAGGCTCGTCGGCCGTCAGGCCGAAATCGGCGAGCGGCAAAGTCAGCCAGCCGCTCTGGGCGTAGTTCACGTCCAGATTGACCACTACCAGGATGCTGTCCGCCCCCGGCGCGCTCTTGCTGTAGGCGATGAGCGCTTCGTTGTCGATGGAGTGGAACTCCAGGCTCCAATCCTGCTGCAGCGCCGGCTGCTCACGGCGGATGCGATTCACGCGCGCAATCAGGTCGCGCAGGCTGTCCGGACGCGCGAGATCCCAGGCGCGCACCTGGTACTTTTCGGAGTCGCGGTACTCCTCGCTGCCGGGCTCGCGCGGCGTGTTCTCGGATAGCTCGAAGGCCGGGCCGTAGATGCCGTAATTGGCGGCCAGGGTCGCCGCCAGGATGAGCCGCACCACAAAGGCCGGCCGCCCGCCCACCTGCAGGTAGTCATTGAGAATATCCGGCGTGTTGGGCCAGACGTTGGGGCGGAAGTATTCGCGCCCGGCGCCCTGGCTGAGCTCGGTGAAGTACTCGATGAGCTCCTGCTTGGTGTTGCGCCAGGTGTAGTAGGTGTAGGACTGGCTGAAGCCTAGCTTGGCAAGCCGATGCATGACCTTGGGCCGAGTGAAGGCCTCGGAGAGGAAAATCAGCTCGGGATGTTTGCGCTTGAGTTCAGTAATGCACCACTCCCAGAAGCGGAAGCTCTTGGTGTGAGGGTTGTCGACCCGGAAGATCTTCACCCCCTGCTCGACCCAGAACTCGAATACGCTCTCTAGCTCCGCCCACAGCGACTGCCAATCCTCGGTATCGAAGTAGAAAGGGTAGATATCCTGATACTTCTTGGGCGGGTTCTCGGCGTATTGGATGGTGCCGTCGGGCCGCACCAGAAACCAGCTCTTGTGCGTTTTGGCATAAGGGTGGTCGGGACTGACCTGGAACGCGATATCCAGCGCCACCTCCATCCCCAGCGCTTCGGCACGCTCGCGGAAGCGGCGAAAATCCTCCAGCGTGCCGAGCTCGGGGTGCACGGCCTTGTGCCCGCCGCGGTCGGCGCCGATGGCCCAGGGGCTGCCGACATCGCCGGGTTCGGCCTCGACGGCGTTGTTCTTGCCCTTGCGAAAGGTGGTGCCGATCGGGTGGATCGGCGGCAGATACACGACGTCGAAGCCCATCTCAGCGGCATATTCCAACCGCTGCTCGGCGTCCTTGAAGCTGGCGTGACGGGCCGGGTCGTCGGTGACTGAGCGCGGGAAGAACTCGTACCAGGCTGAAAAGCGCGCCCGCTCGCGGTCGACGACCAGCGGCAATTCCCGGTTCAGGCGCTTGACCGTCTCAGGGTCGGGGTAGCGCCGAACCAGCGCGGCTAGCGCAAGGTCCTCGGCCAGCGCGTAAGCCTCCTCAGATTCAGGCGGCAGGCGCTCGAACTTGCTCGCCCAGGCTTCGAGGCGTTTTGCGTCGGCCTTAGTCGCGCGCTCAGCTGCCTCGCGCAGTATGCGCGCGCCGAACTGATACTGAACGCCCAGCTCCTGGCCGGCCGCACGGCGCTTGGTGAGATCCTGACGCCAGGTTTCGAAGTGATCGACCCAGGCTTCCAGGGTGTAGTAGTAGCGCCCCAGCTTGTCGACGGTGAAGCTGCCGCGCCAGCGGTCGTTGACCAGCGCCGTCATGGGCGTGCGCTGCCATTTGCGCTCATCGACATGGCGGTAGAGCAAGTCGGCACTGACGCGGTCGTGGCCGTCGGTGAAGATATCGGCGCGTACCTCCACCTCGTCGCCCTGCACCCGCTTGGCGGCGAAGCGCCCGCCGTCCACCTGCGGCAACACGCCCTCGATGATGGCACGCTGCCGTCCCGGCCAGCCGGCGAGGGATTTAGGCGGTTTGGTCGTTTTGCGGGTGGCCATGTTCAGCTTCCTGCCATCGTAAAAAGAGGACTAACCACAGAGGCACAGAGAAAAAGCGCTCAACGTAGGTCCGACTTCAGTCGGACGCGGGCTTTGTGCAAGACGTCCTACTGAAGTCGGACCTACGACGACATCAAAGCCAGCGTGGTAAGAACGGCATCTAGGCGGTGAAGGTGGTGCTCCTGCAGAGAGAAACCTGGCCTTAGCTCTTCTCTGTGCCCTCAGTGCCTCTGTGGTTAAAACATAATCTCGCATCACTACCCCTCCGGCTTCAGGAACAGCACCCCCAGCGGCGGCAGGCGCAGGGTGAGGGAGTGGTAGTGGCCGTGCGCGGGCAGCGGCGTGGTGTCGACGCCGCCGAGGTTGCCCTGGCCGCTGCCGCCGTAGCACTCGGCATCGGAGTTGAGGCACTCGCGCCAATAGCCCTTGCGGGGCACGCCGATGCGATAGTTCTCGCGCACCATGGGCGTGTTATTGCAAACCACGAGGATGGGCTCGCCGCTACGGCTCTTGCGCAGGAAGCTGATGACGCTCAGCTCGCTGTCGTTGGCGTCAATCCAGGCAAAGCCGTCGCCGGCAAAATCGCATTCGTAAAGCGCGGGCTGCTCGCGGTAGAAGCGGTTCAAATCCCGCACCCAGTTCTTGATGCCGGCGTGCAGGGGCTGTTCGAGTAGGTGCCACTCCAGCGCTTCGTCGTGCGCCCACTCGCGGCGCTGGCCGAACTCGCCGCCCATGAACAGCAATTGCTTGCCGGGGTGCGCCCACATGTAGCCGAGCAGCAGGCGCAGATTGGCCGCCTTTTGCCAGTCGTCGCCCGGCATCTTGCCGAACAGCGAGCCCTTGCCGTACACCACTTCGTCATGGGAGAGCGGCAGCATGAAGTTCTCGTCGAAGGCGTAGATCAGGCTGAAGGTCAGTTGGCCGTGGTGGTATTTGCGGTGGATGGGGTCTTCGTGGAAGTACTTCAGCGTGTCGTGCATCCAGCCCATGTTCCACTTCAGACCAAAACCGAGGCCGCCGATGTAGACCGGGCGCGACACGCCGGGCCAGGCGGTGGATTCTTCGGCGATGGTCTGGGTGTCGGGGTGCTCGCGATAGACCGCCTCGTTGAGCTCACGCAGAAAGCGCACGGCGTCGAGGTTTTCGCGGCCGCCGCGCTCATTGGGTATCCACTCACCTTCCTTGCGCGCGTAATCGAGGTAAAGCATGGAGGCGACGGCGTCCACGCGCAGCCCGTCGATGTGGTATTTATCGAGCCAGAACAGCGCGCTGCTCAGCAAAAAGGCGCGCACTTCGTTGCGGCCGTAGTTGAAGATGTAGCTGTTCCACTCGGGGTGGTAGCCCTGCCTGGGGTCGGCGTGCTCGTAAAGGTGGGTGCCGTCGAAGTACACCAGGCCGTGCTCGTCGCTAGGGAAGTGCGAGGGCACCCAATCCAGGATCACGCCGATGCCGCGCTGGTGCAGATAATCCACCAAGTACATGAAGTCCTGCGGCGTGCCGTAGCGCGAACTGGGCGCGAAATAGCCGGTCACTTGGTAACCCCAGGAGCCGAAGAAGGGATGCTCCATCACCGGCAGCAGCTCCACGTGGGTAAAGCCCATCTCGTCGCAGTAGTCGGCAAGCGGCGCGGCAAGCTCGCGATAGGACAGGGAGCGATTGCCGTCTTCGGGAACGCGCCGCCAGGAGCCTATGTGCAACTCGTAGACGCTCATCGGCGCCCTCAAGGCGTTGCGCTCGATCCGCCGCTGCATCCATTCGGCATCGTTCCATGAGTAGTCGAGACCCCACACGATCGAGGCGCGATCCGGCGCCACTTCGGCGTAGCGGGCATAGGGGTCGGCCTTATCGACCCGGTAGCCGTGATGGCGCGAGGCAATCTGGAACTTGTAGCGCTGGCCCTTACGCGCAGTCGGCGCGAAGCCTTCCCATACACCCGAGCCGGCGTGCAATTGCCGGAGCGGTGTGGCGTTCTCGTCCCAGTCGTTGAAATCGCCGATCACGGAAACACTGGCCGCATTCGGCGCCCATACGCCGAAGTGAACGCCGTCGCCGGACTCCGCCGGATGCGCGCCCAGGCGCTCGTAAAGACGATAGTGGCTGCCTTCGCCCAGCAAGTGGAGGTCGAGGTCGGTCAGTCGACTTTGCGTGGCGCGCTCCGCCATGGCACTCCATCCCTTGCCCGCAATATGTGGGGAACGGCTACCGCCGATTGCCGCTCAGACTATTTAGCTATGTTCCGGATGGAGGGATTGCAAAGAGGGGCAGGCGGGACGGGAGATGACA
>JAJUGG010000205.1 GCA_029268285.1 Ectothiorhodospiraceae bacterium
AAGCGTCCTGCTCTGAGCTCGCATGCTAGCGCCCCACTCCGCCCAGAATGTCGCCAATGCCGATCACGGCCGGCCCGGCAAGGAATATCAGCAAAGCGGGGAACAGGAACACCATCATGATGATGCTCATCTTGCCGGAGATCTTGTTGACCTTCTCCTTCAAGGTGGTTTCTTCCCGCGCTTCCATGTTGCGAATCAGGCGCGTTAAGGATTCGCGCGCGGAACCGCCCAGTGTAATCATCTGCCGCAACATGGCGGTAAGATCGCGTAGTTCGGCGACTTCCAGATCGCGCGTCATATCGTCCAAGGCCTCGCCGAGCTCCAGACCGGCATCCACTCGGTCGATAACGCGGTCGAGCTCGCGGCTGATCTCGGGCGCCAGGTCTCGCGCTTCGGTCCGTACGATGCGCAGCGCCGCTTCGTATGAGACGCCCGCATCCATCAGCATGCGCAGCACGTGCGCGATCACCGGTACTTCGGCCGCGATGCGTCTGCGCCGACGATTAGCCACGAAGGCGAGCATGCGCTTGGGCAGCAAATAGCCCGCCAGCAGGCCGAACAGCACCAATGAAATATGGCGAGTCAGCGGGTAGCCGTTGATCGCCCCCACCACGAAGCCGGCAAGAGCGCCCAGCGCCGCCAGCAGGACCAGAGCCAGATAGAAATAAACGGCCCGCCCGCTCAAACCGGCTTGCCGCAACAGGCGCTCGAGCTCCTGGCGCTGCTCCCGGCTGAGCAGCACACGCTCCGCACCATAGGCTTCCAGGCGCTCCAACAACGTGCCGCTGCGCCGCTCCTTGCTGAACGCAGCCTCGATGCGCGCCATGATAGCCGCGCGCAGGGCGTTCCGGCCGCCCCCGCTGCCGAGCAGCAGGAGCATTCCTCCGCTCACCAGCAGCAGCGCCGCTGCCCAAAGCAAAAAGGCTGAACTCATACGAGCCTCCTGCGGTCGGCGTGGGTCATCCTCATAGCCTCCGCATCATCCGCCACAAAAGCCCGACCCCCAATAACTGCCAGAGGCCGGCGCCGATCAGAACGTAGCGCCCGCCCGGGTCATACCACATGCTTGCGAGGTAATCGGGATTGGTAGCGCTCATGTAGAGCGCAAGCAGCGTCGGCAGGCCGCCCAGCACCATAGCCGTAATGCGCGTCTCGCCGGTAAGCGCTTTGAGCTCGCGCTGAGCACGGTCGCGCTGCTCGATCATCCGCACGATGCTCTGCAAGGTATCGCGCACCTGGCCGCCGAACTGACGGTTGACCCGCACGGCCATGGCGAACAAATGCAGCTCCTTCAACTCGTAGAGCCGCGCGGCCTCAGTCACGGTATCCGCGAGATCCTCGCCGAGGTCGATGCGCGCACGTACCCGCAGCATCACCTCGCGCAGCGGCTCGTCGATTTCCTCGCTCGCGGTCTGAATGCCCCCATAGAGGTTTCGCCCAATATCCAGCGCCCGGATCAGGTGGTCGAGGAACATGGGCATTTGCGCCCGCATGCGCTGGATGCGACGGCGCCAGCGCTGGTAAAGATAAACATAGATTCCGAATGCAGCCGCCGCCGCGGCGATCCCCCCTGCCTCAAAACCGAGCCGCTGGCCGACCAACAGCCCAAGGCCCGCAAGGCCGCCGGCGATAAGCATTAGCTTGCCGTCACTGACCGGCAGGCCGGCACGCTCGAACACATGCCTCAACCGCGTCAGCACGCGCCCCGGGAACCGGGATGCCTCCTGCGAGGGAGCGCCCCGCTGGCGCGGGAACAGCTCAGTCTGCAGAACCGATTGCACGCGCTGGGTCACGACATCCTCGATCGCCCGCTGTCGCGCCTGCTTGAGGATGTAGAGCGCGGCACAGGCTGCCGCCCCGGCGAGCAACCAGAACCCGATAGCAAGCGTCACAGCATCCCCCCCGCGATCGAGCGTCCGGCGAGCTTGTGCCCTTCCGGTCGAGCCGAAGGGCGAACATAGCGATCGGCGGCCGGATCGTAGCGATACAGCTCGTTGGTGACGTAATTGCCGTCACGGCTATCGAGCAACTCCATAATGGAGGTGACCTTGCGGCGGCCTCCGGCAACCCGGGATACGTGGATGATGAGATCGATAGCGGTCGTGATCATGCGGCGCAGCGTCTCTTCGCTGCCTTTGAAGCCGGAAAACCCGGCCAGCATCTCCAAGCGTGCCAGGGCGTCGCTGGAGTTATTCGCGTGCAAGGTGCTCATGGAGCCGTCGTGGCCAGTGTTCATAGCCTGCAGCAAATCCATGACCTCGACGTGCCGCACTTCGCCGAGCACGATGCGGTCGGGCCGCATGCGCAGGATGTTGCGTACGATATCGCGCGCGGTGACTTCGCCCTTGCCTTCCGAATTGGGCGGGCGGGTTTCCAGGCGCACGACGTGCGGGTGCCCGAGCTGCAATTCGGCCGCATCCTCCACCAGGATGACGCGGTGATCGTTCTGGATGAACTGGCTCAGAACATTGAGCAGCGTCGTTTTACCGGCACCGGTGCCACCGCTGACGAGAATGTTGCAGCGCACTTCCACGGCCAAGCGCAGAAAATCCAGCATCTCGGGATTGAGGCTGCCCATGGATAGCAAGTCGGCGGCTTCCATGCGCTCTCGCCGCGCCTTGCGGATAGAGATATCGGGGCCGTCCAGCGCCAACGGCGCAATAATGGCGTTGATGCGACTCCCGTCGGGAAGCCGCGCATCCACCATTGGGTTGGATTCGTCCAGACGCCGCCCGGAGGGCGCCAGCATGCGCTGCAGCACCCGAAGCACATGCCGCTCGTCGACGAAACTCAGGCCGGCGCGTTCGAGCCGGCCGTGACGCTCGACATAAATCTCATCCGGCCCATTGACGAGAATGTCACTGACGCTGTCGTCCTTGAGCAGGCCTTCGAGCGGCCCGTAGCCGACCAACTCATCCAGCATATCGCGCACTAAGCGCGTACGATCCAGCCGATTCACGGCCAGGTTGTGCTCCTGGATGTAGGCCTCAATCAGGGTTTCCGTCGTCCGCTCCAGCGTTTTCTGCTCAGCGCGGGCAGCGGAAACGCCTTCGGCTTCCAGTCGCTCGACCAGATAACGATGCAGCCGCGGCTTCAAGCCCTGAAGGCTGTCTTCCTTCTTGAGCTTGTAGTAGCTGCTGAAGCGGTCGAGCTCCACCATGGCTTAGCTCTCCTGCGCAGCAATCGGCTTAGCCGCCGGCGCCAAGCCCAGCCGTGCCAGCCAGCTCCCCTTCGCGTTGCGCCGCTGCCCGGCCACGAAACCGGACAACTCCTGCACCACCCGCGCGTAGCGGCCCTTGGGTGCGAGCTCGAAAAAGCTCTTCCCCGAGTTGATGACGTTTAGGCGCACCTCGCGGGATAGCGGCAGCACGGCCCGCAGCGGCAGCCCGAAGCCTTCGGCCAGTGTCTCGGCCGTGGGCAGGGCGCGACGGTCGTAGCGATCCACCACCAGCCCGACCCTATCCTGCACGTCGTGGCGCTCCAGCACAGCATCGAGTAATTGCCGATTGGCACGACAGCTCAGCACAGTTTGATCGACAACCAGCAGCAGGTGCTGCGCGCGGCGCGCGAACAGGCTGAGGAAGTCCGGCTCCACCACGCCGCCCAGATTGACCACAATGTGATCGAAGTAATGCTTGAGTGCGTCCAGGAAGAGGTAAAGATCGGACGAGGTCAGCTCCGCCAAGCCGGCCGCATGCTTCCCCAGACCCAGCACGTGCACGCCGCTGCTGTGCGCCGGAAAAGCCGTGCGGATTAACACCCGGTCGAGCCCGCGCACGTTGCGTACCGCGTCGATCAAGGTGTACTGGCGCTGCAGGCCCAGGATCTCGCCGCAGTCGTCGGCGGGCATGCCGAGATCCAGCAACAGTACCGAGCCGGGCACGTCGGATTGCCGCTGCAAGGCAACGGCGAGTTGGGTCGCGAGCAGCGGCGCGTCGTTGTCGGTCCTGGCACCGGCTATCACGGTTACCGTGCTATCGTCATCGGAGCCGTCGCCGCCGCGGCGGCCGCCACGGCCGCCCTGATCGGTAATCCTATGCACCAGCTGACGCAACTCCTCGGGGTCGCCGCAAGCTACGGT
Source organism: Ectothiorhodospiraceae bacterium (assembly GCA_029268285.1). GTDB lineage: Bacteria > Pseudomonadota > Gammaproteobacteria > Nitrococcales > AK92 > JAJUGG01. The sequence goes on from JAJUGG010000205.1 coordinate 4,082, forward strand.
ATAGTCGCTGGCGCCGGCGCGCAGTGCGGTGAGAATGAGCTCACGCGCATCGTTCTCGCCCAGGGCGATCACCGGCAGCATGGGCTTGGCCACCAGCAGCGCGCCGAGCATATCCCGCTCGCGCGGCAGCCGCTCGGGATTGAGCGACAACTCCAGAAACACCAAGTCGGCGCGAGTTACATCGACCAGCTGCGCGACACGGTCCACATCCAGGCTACCGGTGCTGATGACCTCGCCCGCATCGCCCAAGGCCTCTTCCAGCCACGCAACGGTTTGCCGGCTTTCGGTGACGACGACATAGGATTGTTTTGCATTTTCCATCATTGGCTGAACCCTATGCTGGTACGGGAGGCACGCCCGCCTTGGGCGCCGTAATCGTCATCGACGAGGAATTCGAAGAAGTTCGGGTCGTAGTCCTGAATGGCCTGCCCAGGCAGATCGGGCGCCTGGAAGCCGGCTCGCATCGGCCGAACGATGTGCGGCGTCACCACCATTAGCAGCTCCTGGTCCTCGCGCTCGAAGCGCGAAGAACGGAACAGCGCACCGATCAAGGGCAGATCCCCTAACCCCGGCAGCTTGTCGGCATGCTTGGCGTGACGCTGACTCACCAGGCCCGCGATGACGAAGCTCTCGCCATCGCCGAGCGTCACCGTGGTTTCCGTGCGCCTTACAGTCAGGCCCGGCACGGTGACACCGCCCGCGGTAACGCCGGACGAGAAGTCCAGCTCGCTGACTTCGGGCGCCACCTTGAGCGTGATGCGATCGTCATCGAGCACCGTGGGCGTCAAATGCAGACGGATGCCGAATTCTTTGTACTCGATGGTGATCGTGTCTTCACGACTTTGAACCGGTACCGGGAACTCGCCGCCGGACATGAAGGTGGCCGTTTGCCCGCTCATGCTCACCAGGCTGGGCTGCGCCAGCGTATAGGCAACACCGTTAGCCTCTAGTGCACTGATGGCAGCCTGCCAGCCCTTGCTGGCGCTGCCGATGGCAAGGTTATAGCTGTCTGCGGTCGGCAAGATCAGCTGACTTA
>JAJUGG010000206.1 GCA_029268285.1 Ectothiorhodospiraceae bacterium
CTGTAAACGCTAGCTTTCATTCTCTCCTCGCTTCGGCTTCACGCTGGCCCAACTACGGCAGCTCGGGCACTGCCAGTGCAGCGCGCGCGCCGTAAAGCCGCATACGTCGCACTCGTAGCCGCTGCCTTGCTTAGCAAGCCCGCCGATCAATTCCTGCAGTATTTCGATGTCGCGCCGCCGGCGCCCTTCCGCGCCGATCGCATTGAGCTGAATCAGCTTCTCTAGCGTGTAAATGGAGGGGTGGCGGCGCAAATGATCCGCTATGAAGGCTACCGCGGCCTGCTCTCCCCGTTCTTCGTAAATCATATCGGTGAGCAGCAATGCGGCGGTTATGCCGGCATTCGGGTCGTCCAGCAATTCGTACAAGTACTTGGCCATGGCATGCGTCTGGCCAAGCTCACGGTACGACACGCGCATCGGCGCCAGGACCTCGGGCAGAAATGCGCGATTCTGCCGCTCGACGCGCTGTAGCGCACGGATTGCGGCACGGTGGTTCCCTTGCCGCTGTTCCAAGTCCGCCAGCATGATGCTGGCGCGCACGCAACGCCCGTCGTGCTGGAGCGCGCGCTTGAGCAGCTGCCGCGTTCGCGACCAATCGCCGTTGCGTCGGCTAATCTCGGCCTGCTCACAGTAAAACTGCGCCACCAGCGGCCGCATGCTCTTTGCGCCGCTCGCCTCCAAACGCAACGCCGCGGAAATGGCCCGATCCCATTCTTTCTCCTGCTGATAAACAGTGAGCAACTGCCGCAGCGCAGGGACAACATAAGTATCGACTTCGGCTACCTGCTCGAAGAGGTGCTCCGCGCGGTCCAGCAGGCCTGCACGCATGAAATCTTCGCCTAGCTCCAGCATGGCGTAGGCACGTTGGTCACGGCTCAAGGTCGGACGGGCGATGAGATTCTGGTGGATGCGAATGGCGCGATCGACCTCGCCGCGGCGACGGAACAGGCTGCCCAAGGCTAGATGCGTTTCGACGGTGTCGCTATCCACCTCGACAAGGCGAGTAAAGACCTCGATGGCCTTATCCGGCTGCTCGTTGAGAAGGTAGTTAATGCCCTGGAAGTATTGGCTCGGCAAGGGCTTTTGCGGGGCTGCCGAGGGCGCGCTGCGGCGCGCCGCGATCCACCCCGACAGCGCGGCCACAGGCAGCAGCAGCCAGAGCAGTTCAAGCATCACGCAGGATCTTTGAGCGGCAGCTTACGCAATTCGTCCAGCTCCTGCTCGCACTGCCCGAGCCGCCGGGTACGTAGCGCGAGATCGCGGCGCTGCCGCAGCAAGACGCCCGACACGGCAAGCACGCCGAAGAAAGCGCCGAGTGCAAACGCGAGAGCCAGGGCCAGCGACAAGGGAATATTGACGGTGCCGAGATAGTAGTCGAGATGGACGCTATCCGCGTTCAGCAGCGCGAAGCTCAAGCCGAACACGATGACGATGATGAGCAAAACAAATCCGAGCAGCCTACGCATGGGCAGTTCCCGTACGGTCCCTCAAGGCGGATAGGGAACCCATTATGGCGTCACGGCAGGCAAAAAGAAAACGGGCCGTTAGGCCCGTTTTCTCGAAATAAGAAAAGACTAATTGGCCGAATGGCCATGCCTTCTTAAGCGTCCTTACGCCCTTCGTTGACCCGCTCGCGCATTTGCTTGCCGGGCTTGAAGTGCGGAACGTACTTTCCAGGCAGCGCAACGGGTTCGCCCGTCTTGGGGTTGCGCCCGATACGCGGAGGCCGGTGGTGTAGCGAAAAGCTACCGAAGCCGCGGATTTCGATACGCTGACCACTCGCCAAGGCCTCGCTCATCTGCTCCAGTAAGGTCTTAACAGCAAGCTCGACGTCGCGGTACGCAAGATGCTGCTGCTTCGAAGCAATGATTTCGATCAACTCGGACTTGGTCATTTTGAATTCTCAAGGAAAGCCGGAGCCGGCGACGCATGCCGCCGGCTCCGTGGGAGAAAGTCGCCACCCGGTCGAGCACAAGGCCCGCCGGGTGAACGCACTCAGCTCTTGTCCATCTGCTCCTTGATGAGATCGCCGAGCGTAGTCGTACCAGCGCTGCTGGGACGGCTGTAGTCCTGCACCATCTGGGCTTCTTCCTGGTAGTCCTTGGCCTTGATGGAGAGGCTCACCGTGCGGTTCTTGCGGTCGACAGCCATGAACTTGGCTTCGACTTCCTCGCCTTCACGGAGAACGCTACGGGCATCTTCGATACGCTCGCGCGAAATCTCGGAAGCACGGATGTAGCCTTCCATGCCGTCGCCGAGGTCGACCACTGCGCCCTTGGCATCCACCTCGCGGATGGTGCCCTTGACGATGCTGCCCTTCGGATGATCGGCAACCCAGGAGCCGAACGGATCCTGCTCGAGCTGCTTGATGCCGAGGGAGATGCGCTCGCGCTCCGGATCGACCGACAGCACCACGGCGTCGACTTCGTCGCCCTTCTTGTAGTTGCGAACGGCCTCTTCACCGGCTTCCGCCCAGGACAGGTCGGAGAGGTGGACCAGACCGTCGATGCCACCGTCGAGACCGACGAAGATACCGAAGTCGGTGATGGACTTGATGGTACCGGTGACCTTGTCGCCCTTGTTGTGGGTAGCCGCGAACAGCTCCCAGGGGTTGGCCTGGCACTGCTTCATACCGAGCGAGATGCGGCGACGCTCCTCGTCGATGTCGAGCACCATGACCTCGACCTCGTCGCCCACCTGGACGAGCTTGGCCGGGTTGACGTTCTTGTTGGTCCAGTCCATCTCGGACACGTGCACCAGGCCTTCCACGCCTTCTTCGATTTCGACGAAGGCACCGTAGTCGGTGATGTTGGTAACACGGCCCATGACACGGGTGCTTTCCGGGTAGCGACCGGCGATCTGATCCCACGGATCCTCACCCAGCTGCTTGAGCCCCAGGGACACGCGGTTGCGCTCGCGGTCAAACTTGAGGACCTTGACCTCGATCTCCTGACCGACTTCGACCACCTCGGAGGGGTGCTTGACGCGCTTCCACGCCATGTCGGTGATGTGCAGCAGACCGTCGATACCGCCAAGGTCGACGAAGGCGCCGTAGTCGGTGAGGTTCTTGACGATGCCGGGCAGCACCTGGCCTTCCTGCAGCTTCTCAAGGAGCTGCTCGCGCTCGGCGCTGTACTCTTCTTCCACCACGGCGCGGCGGGAGACAACGACGTTGTTACGCTTGGGGTCGAGCTTAATGACCTTGAACTCGAGGTCCTTGCCCTCGAGGTACGTGGTGTCGCGCACGGGACGGATGTCCACCAGCGAACCCGGGAGGAAGGCGCGGATGTGGCGCAGGTCGACGGTGAAACCACCCTTGACCTTGCCGCTGATCTGGCCCGTTACGGTCTCGTTCTTCTCGTAGGCCTCTTCGAGGAACTTCCAAGCGTGAGCGCGCTTGGCCTTCTCACGGGAGAGACGGGTTTCGCCGAAGCCGTCTTCAACGGCATCCAGGGCAACTTCTACTTCGTCGCCGACCTGGACTTCCAGCTCGCCGTCTTCGTTGATGAACTGCTCGCGCGGAATGACCGCCTCCGACTTCAGGCCGGCGTTGACGATGACCGACTCGCTGTCGATGGCAACCACCTTGCCCGACACGATTGCGCCGGGGCGCATATCAGTGTTGGACAGGCTCTCTTCGAACAGTTGCGCAAAGCTTTCGCTCATTGGTTAATAAATCCTAGACCGTACAGGCGCAGTCAATGTTGGTGAATTCCGGAGGGCGGCTGGGTGCCTATAACACTGAAGGGTTGTGCCGCCTTCCACCTAGTGCTCGAACCGGAGGCGCGCCTCGGCCGCTTCCAGTACTCGCTCTAAGACCTCGTCCACCGCGATCCCGGTAGTATCCAGGATTGTGGCGTCTTCGGCCGGTCGCAAAGGCGCGACGCTACGGGATGAATCCCTTCGATCACGCTCCGCGATGTCCTTTAAAAGGGCTGAGAGGTTACCACCGAGCCCTTGTTGATTCAACTGGTTATAGCGCCGGCGCGCACGCTCCTCGACGCTGGCGGTGAGATAGATTTTGCACGGCGCATCGGGGAATACGACGGTCCCCATGTCGCGGCCGTCGGCAACCAAGCCCGGCGCACGTCGGAAGGCGCGCTGGCGCTCCAGCAGCGCTTTGCGTACAGCCGGCAGCACGGCCACTTTGGATGCGGCATTGCCGGCCTCTTCGGTGCGGATCGCGGTGCTGACGTCGTCGCCGTCCAAAACCACGCGCTGCTCGCCGGCCTCATCAACCTCGAAGCTGACGTCCAGGTCCTGCGCCAACTCGGTCAGTGCGCGCTCATCGTCCAGCGCCATGTCGCGCCGAGTCGCGGCCAAGCCGAGCACGCGGTACATCGCGCCGCTGTCGAGCAACTGCCAGCCCAGGCGCTCGGCCAACAGCCGCGCGATAGTGCCCTTGCCCGACCCGCTGGGGCCGTCGATGGCGATTACCGGTACGTCCATGCCCATCGCCTAGTCCCGTTCCACGTCGATGCTCATTCCGCAAGCCCGTGCCAGTTCCACGAAGCCTGGGAAAGAGGTGTTCACGTTGGCGCAGTCGTCGATGACGATCGGCTCGCGTGCGCGCAGTGCGGCAATCGCAAACGACATGGCGATGCGGTGATCGCTATGACTGTGGACGCGCCCGCCGCGGATCATCCCGCCCCGGATGCGAATCCCGTCCGGTGTCGGCTGCGCGTCGATGCCAATTCGCTCGAGTCCTTCAGCCATTACGGAGATTCGATCGCTTTCCTTGACCCGAAGTTCCCCGGCACCGGTTAAAACAGTCTCGCCCTCGGCACAGGCCGCTGCGATGAACAGCGCCGGGAATTCGTCGATAGCCAGCGGCACCAGCTCCTCGGGAATACGGATGCCCTTGAGCGGCGCCGAACGCACGGTGATGTCCGCGACCGGCTCGCCGCCCGATTCGCGCTCGTTGAAGAGTTCGATGTCAGCGCCCATCAGGCGCAGGATGTCGATAACGCCGGTACGGGTCGGGTTGATGCCGACATGCTCCAGTACCAACTCCGAATCCTCCGCAATCGAGGCGCCGACCAGGAAGAAGGCGGCAGAGGAGATGTCCGCCGGAATATCGAAGGTCGCTGCCCGCAGGCGTCC
>JAJUGG010000207.1 GCA_029268285.1 Ectothiorhodospiraceae bacterium
AGCGGCCTCAAGTTGCTAATCCTCGATCGATACGTCGGACAGCAGTCGCACCTACGGCTACGACGGCGCTCGCACTTTGCCTTGATGCCCGGGATTCACTAAGCTGTCCCGCATTTCTGTAATGTCAGGACGATTCGATGCGCTTCGAAGGCAGTTCCAACTACATCGCGACTGAAGATCTGGCCCTGGCGGTCAACGCCGCGGCCACGCTCAACCGCCCGCTGCTCATCAAGGGCGAGCCCGGCACGGGCAAGACGCTGCTCGCCGAGGAAGTGGCGGCCTCCATGGGCATGCCGCTGTACGAGTGGCACATCAAGTCCACCACCAAGGCGCAACAGGGGCTGTACGAATACGATGCAGTATCGCGCCTGCGCGACTCGCAGCTCGGCGACCCGCGTGTGTCGGACATTTCCAACTACATTGTGCGCGGCCCGCTGTGGCGCTGCTTCGAATCCGAGGAGCGCCCGGTGCTGCTCATCGACGAGATCGACAAGGCGGATATCGAGTTCCCCAACGACCTGCTGCGCGAGCTCGACCGCATGGAGTTCTACGTCTACGAGACGCAGCAGATGGTGCGCGCCAAGCACAAGCCGGTGATCATCATCACCAGCAACAACGAGAAGGAGCTGCCGGACGCCTTCCTGCGCCGCTGCTTCTTCCACTACATCCGCTTCCCTGAGCGGGACACCATGGAGCAGATCGTCGCCGCGCACTATCCGGACCTTAAAAAGGACCTGCTGCGCGAGGCTATGGAGATTTTCTTTGGCCTGCGCGAAGTGCCGGGCCTGAAGAAAAAGCCCTCCACCTCCGAGCTGCTCGACTGGCTCAAGCTGCTGATGGCCGAAGACATCGGGCCTGAAGCCTTGCGCGAGAACAGCAAGCGCAAGGTGCTGCCGCCGCTCTACGGCGCGCTGCTCAAGAACGAGCAGGACGTGCATCTGTTCGAGCGGGTGATGTTCATGGCACGGCGTAAGAACGAGGCCTGATGTTACTCGACTTCTTCTTCGCGCTGCGCAAGGGCGGGCTCAAGGTTAGCCTGTCGGAGTATCTGGCGCTGCTCGAGGCGCTGGATAAGCGGCTTGCCGTGCTCAGCTTGGACGACTTCTACTTCCTCGCCCGCGGCCTGATGGTCAAGGACGAGAGCCTGTTCGACCGCTTTGATCGGATCTTTGGCGCTTATTTCAGCGGCGTCGAAGAATTGTTCGGCGGCAAGGACGGTGAGGGCGGCACGGCGGCGATTCCCGAAGAATGGCTGCGCAAGCAGGCGGAGCTGTTCCTGTCCGAGGAAGAAAAGAAGAAGATCGAAGATCTTGGCGGCTGGGAAGAACTCATGAAGACGCTGCAAGAGCGTCTCAAGGAGCAGCAGGAGCGTCACGAGGGCGGCAACAAGTGGATAGGCACCGGCGGCACCTCGCCGTTCGGCGCTTACGGCTATAACCCCGAGGGCATTCGTATCGGCCAGGACCGCTCGCGCCATCGTCGTGCGGTGAAGGTCTGGGACAAACGCGAATTCCGCAACCTCGACAGCACACGCGAACTCGGCACCCGTAACATCAAGATGGCGTTGCGCCGCCTGCGGCATTTCGCCCGCGAGGGTGCCGAGGAAGTGCTGGACGTCGACGACACCATTCGCTCGACCGCGAAGAACGCCGGCCATCTCGACCTGAAGATGGTGCCGGAGCGCCACAACGCCGCCAAGGTGTTGATATTCTTCGACGTCGGCGGTTCCATGGACGACCACGTCCGCGTCTGCGAGGAGCTGTTCTCGGCAGCGAGGGTGGAGTTCAAGCACCTCGAGTACTTCTACTTCCACAACTGTCTCTACGAGGTCGTTTGGAAGGACTCGATCCGTCGCTTTGACGAAACCTTCTCCACCTACGATGTGCTGCACAAGTTCGGCAGCGACTACAAGGTAATCTTTGTCGGTGACGCCACCATGAGCCCCTACGAGATCGTCTATCCGGGCGGCAGCGTCGAACACTGGAATGAAGAAGCCGGCGAGGTGTGGATGCGCCGGGTGCTGGAAACCTATCCCAAGGCCATATGGCTCAACCCCGAGCCGCAAGAGCGTTGGGAGCATGTCTCGTCGGTGCGGCTACTGCATCAGATCATGGACGGCCGCATGTACCCGCTCACCCTGGAGGGGCTGGAGCAGGGTATGCGGTATTTGGCGAAATAACGGTTTGCCGATGTGGGGTTAACCCCGAACGTGCGGACTGGCCAAACGCTGCCGGTCCGCACTAGACTTTCTCGTATCGCGGCAGGACGCCGCGCTCTGGGCAACGGACACTGCCATGAAAATAACGAGAACAGTCTTTGTCTGCGGCTGCCTGCTTCTGGGCGGCGGCCTGATCTTCAGCCTCCACGGTTTACTGCATTCCTATTGGTCGGCGCGCCCGCTGATCCAGCAGCCCTTAATGGCCGGGCAGTTCGTGCGTACCGGCTGGGTTGATATCGACGCTGAGCGCGGCCGCGTCGGGCTCGAACTCTTGGTGCGTAGCCGGGCACTGGCGCCGGAGCTGCGCCCTGACCGACAGGGCGAGTTGGTGCCGTTGTATCGTTTCCCTCTGGATTATCGAGTGATCGATCAGGAGGGGCGGGTGCTATTGGCCCAACGGGTGCAGGCCGATGCCACGGAAGGGCGCGCGCTGGGCTTCGAGCGCAGTTACTTCGGCGATTCTCAGCTGACTGAAGTAACGCTGCTGCTGGATCCTTTCCATATCGTGGATGGCCCGGTTCAAGTCGAAGCCCGCCTTTATCCGGACCGCGACTTTGGTGCCGAACTCGATCACGCCTCCCTTAGTTTGCGCGCCGCGCCTCCGCTGCTGGTGATCTCTACGCAAGGGGTGTTTGCAGCAGTCGGCGGCTTGGTCCTAATGCTATTCGGGCTGCTGGGAGAGTTGCAGCGGGCACAGCCTCGTGCGCAGCCTCAGCCGGTTGCGATTCCACAGCCACAGCCTAAGGTCAAACCTCAGCGCGCGCCGGCCGCAGCGAAGTCAGCACACTACGGAGCCTCGCTGCATCCCTCGGCCTGAGTCGTCCGCCGCCTGCGCGGGCAGCGCGCCGACTTTGTGGGGGCGGCGGGGTCGCCGCTCCTACGAGAAGCCTGGAAAAATGCCCGTGGGAGCGGCTCCCGGCCGCGAACGGCCGAGACTGCTGCCCTTGAGGTAAACAGCTATCTGGGTCAGGCGAATCTTAACTGCCCCTACTATTGTGGCCGCTTTGCCTGGTTTCGTGTTTCCGTGCTTCCTCCGCACCAGGACGCTTCGGGTTAGCACCAGGGTCCGCAGCCCTGTACTGCCCCCGTTTGTCCTTGCTTCGCCACATTCTCGGCCCCAGAACGTCCTTACTTCCGGCCAATATGACCCTAACGAGCCCGGAAGGAGGGACAATAATGATCTCGACACCAGCGTTGCCTCAGGCCCCCATAGATGTTCACGTCAGTCTGCGCATCGAGGCAGAGCTCCGCTCGGGGCTGCTCGATTCGGCCGGCGCAGTGACTTTGCACCGCGTTGCGCGCCAGTTGGAGCGCGCCGGCTTGGCTTTACCCCTGCTGCTACAGCATGCGACCGAATGGCCCGAGGTTCGCCCAGCGCTGTTGACGCGTCTCGATGCCTACCTCGATGATGCCGGCGATGTTCCTCCCACACCATGGTGGTGCGCGTTGCAGCACATCCGCTTGCACCTGACCGCGGAGTGCGCGTCGCCCGATGCCTTCGCCGCGCGTGCCGAGAGGGCGGTGTTACGCGGTGAAGAGGCGTTGCGGGACTGGCGCCGATTGAGCAACGAACGCTTCAGTCAAGTGCACTGCATCGACTGGAGCCCGGGACTGAAATACTGCCGGCAGCTCGGTTACGTCTTCGAGGGGCAGGAGTATCCGATTAAGTATCTCGGCGAGCGGCGCCGTCATCAGCAACACGCCTGGGAGGCGCTCTGCGAAGGGCCCGCGCGGCCGCTGCTGTTATCGACCAGCCTTTGGCGGCAGCTCTCGACCCAGGCTCAGCCGTATTACGGTAGCGCCACACCGGCGTCGCGCACGGCCTGATCCATCAAGGGCATCCAGCCCGCGTTGGCGCGCGGGTTGGCCGGGCTTGGGTGAGTAACGGGCAGCACCTTCACATCCATGCCCTGTGAAGCCTGCTCCGCGCGCTGTTCGGCCAGGCGGCCGATGCCGATCACGGCGCGCGGCTTCAGCACCTCGAGCATGGCAGTCAGCGCGCGGTCGCAGACGGCGAACAACTCGTCCCGCTCGGCCTTGCGCAGCTTATCCGGCGTGCGATTCTGGCCGCCGGCTTCGAAGAACAACAACGGGCAGTAGTTGAGCACGAAGAATTGCTGGAAAAAGCGCTCGGCGGTGCCGAAACGCTCCTGCGCCCAACCCCATACCCGGCTGCCGCTGACTTCCCGCTTCTTACAGGCAAAGCCGTCGATGCCGCGCTTGGGATGCAGCACAGCAGGCGTGCCGACTTCGCCCTCTATGCCCATCCAATCACGCACGAACACCACATCGCCGAATGGCACGCCGGTCTGCATCATGCCGTTCGGCCCCGGGTTCATGCCCACCAGCACCACCTCGGGCGAGAGCCCTTCGAAGCGGCGTAGGTAGCGCTCGTGCGGCTGCCACGCGTAATCGAGCGGGTTGTAGACGTACTCCACCGGAGCGGCAAAGCCGAGCTCGTCGCAATCAGCGCTCAAACGGCGGGTGATATCGATCAGTTCCATGCGTCATCGATCCACGGTTAGGAGCGCCACAGGATGGAAGAAGCGTATGCATGAAGCAAGCCCCCTGCGCGTGGCCTTGGGCGGCGGCTGTCAATGCTTTGAGTGTGCCTCAAGGCTTGGAATGAACCACAGAGGCACTGAAGGCATGGAGAAAGGCGAAAGCCTTCAGGGAGGCGAATTCGCTGCGGCAGCGGCGACCCCGCCACGACTCTTCTCGCGTTTTTGGCGCCTTCGGCGCCATTCGCGGCGAGGTCGTCGCTCCCACAGGTATTCTGCTGAATCGCGTTCCTGTGGGAACGCTCTTGCCTGCGCATACGCCCGGTTCAGGCTTGGTCGAGGAGGCGCGCCAGGGTGTCTAGGACGCCTGC
>JAJUGG010000208.1 GCA_029268285.1 Ectothiorhodospiraceae bacterium
CGCAAATCCAGCAGCGCCTGATGGATGGCGGACGCCGCGCCCACGTCAACGCCCCAGGTGGGCTGGCCGGCGATCAAGAGCCGGGGCTTCTGCTCCAACTCACGGCCCACCACGAATTTCTGCAGATTGCCGCCCGAGAGGCTGCGCGCCTGCGCATCGACGCCGGTGCAACGCACGTCGAAGCGCTCGATGATGCGTTTCGCCAGATCCCGAACACGTTTGCGCCGCACGAAACCGCGCCCGACCAGCCCTTGGTCGTAGCCGGTCAGTAGCGTGTTCTCATGCAAGCTCATCTCTGGCACCGATCCGCGCCCCAGCCGCTCCTCCGGCACAAACGCAAGCCCCAAGCGGCGCCGCTGATCGGGCTCCATTCGTCCCATGGGCTTGCCGTCGAGTAGAATCTGCCCGGCCTCGACGACCGGCTCTTCGCCGCTCAATAAGCGCATCAGCTCTTTCTGCCCGTTGCCCGACACCCCCGCGATGCCGACGATCTCGCCGCCGTGGACGGCGAGACTCATGTCGCGGATGCTGGTTCCGAAAGGGTCGTCTGTCAGTCGCGTGAGCCCTTTGAGTTCCAGCACAGGCTTCTCGGAAGGCTGCGACGGCGGGCGCGTCCAACTCGGCAAATCGGCGCCGATCATCATTTCCGCCAGGGTCTTGGGCGTTTCGTCGCACGGCACGCAATGACCGGAAACGCGGCCGTGGCGCAGCACCGTCGCGTGATCGCACAGGGCTTGGATTTCGGCGAGTTTATGGCTGATGTAAAGAATACTGACGCCTTCGCTACGCAGCTGGCGCAAGGTTTCGAACAAAACCTCGACTTCCTGCGGCGTCAGCACCGACGTGGGCTCGTCCATGATCAGGAGCTTGGGGTTCTGCAGCAGGCAGCGCACGATTTCCACACGCTGGCGCTCGCCCACGGACAGATCGAGGATGTTGCGCTTGGGGTCGAGCGGCAGGCCGTACTGCTCGGAGACCTGCACGATGCGTTTGGATAGAGACGCCAGATCGGGCTTGTCGCTAAGCCCAAGCGCGATGTTCTCCACCACCGTCAAGCTGTCGAACAGCGAGAAGTGCTGGAACACCATGCCGATGCCAAGATCGCGCGCGTGCGCAGGGCTCTTTACCCGCACCGGCTGCCCTTCCCACAGCACGGTACCTCCATCCGGCTCATGCACACCGTAGATGCATTTGACGAGCGTGCTCTTACCTGCGCCGTTCTCGCCGAGCAGCGCATGAATCTCACCCGGCATGATGCGCAGATCGACGCAGTCGTTGGCAAGAACGCCGGGAAAGCGCTTGCTGACGCACTGCAGCTCGAGCCGCGGAGCCGGAGAAACCGTCGAATCGGTATTGACACTAGACATACAACTTTGGCCTCAGCCGGTTTATCCGCTTGAATCCACGGCCGTTTAGAACGGCCCTGCCTGAGGCAAGGCGAAAATTTCCGCGCAATTCTACCCGCGGAACCGAGTCTTCATAAGAGCCTTGCGATGCCTCAAAGCGCCTAAAGTCTTATTTGCCAACAGTTTTAAAACCCAACTGCTCACTCAGCGCAAAGGCATAGTGCATACAAACGCCTCAACGGAGCTTCTTTAAAACTGGCTCAAGAATAGTCGTTGTCAAGGCAAAAACAGTGCCAGGTAGGCAGAAAGGCTAGGAAAAGCAGCGTGAACCAAGGGAATGGCTGGAAATGGAAGAAGCGCCCCTATGCACCTCTTTGGGGCAGAACGAAGCCAATCATAATTATTTCTGTGCAAAGAATTGTCGACAATTTCTGTCGACAATGTAGCCATGCAGGACCTGTAACCCAGATCCCGCATGGCGTAGAGCGGCGGCTTAGTGAAGCAGCATCAACAAAGACAGGAGCGCAACGATCCACATCGTGAGCTTGATGTCGCGCGCCTGCCCCGACAGGAGCTTCACCACCACGTAGCTGACAAAACCGAAGGCGATGCCGTGCGTGATCGAATAGGTCAGCGGCATCAGAATCATGGCCAGGAAGGCCGGAATGGCAATGGTGTAATCCGTCCAGTCGATCTTCGCCAGCGGCGCCATCATGAACAGCCCGACCAGAATCAGCACGGGCGCGGTGGCGATGGGCGGTACCAGCGAAAGCAGCGGCGACAGGAACAGGAACGGCAGGAACAAGAGCGCCGCGGTCACGGCCACCAGCCCCGTGCGACCGCCCTGAGCGATACCGGCGCCGGACTCGATGTAGCTGTTGGTCGGGCTGGTGCCGACCGGCGCGGACAGTACCGACGTGACGGCGTCGACCGTCATGGCTTGACGCATGTTGCGCGGATTGCCCTTTTCATCCTTGAGACCGGCGGCTTCCGACAGCCCCATGAAGGTCGAAAGCGCATCGAAGAAATTGGTGAACAGGAACACAAAAATGAAGGGGAAATAAGCAACGGACAGCGCGCCCCAGATGTCGACCTGCAGGAGGCTGCTAAAGTCAGGCATCGCGACCAGGCCCTGCCAATCGACCATAGTGGGACGAGCGATGGCTTCCGGCCAGAAGCTCGTGGCGTCGCCCCAGATGCGCCCGATCGGCACGGCCATGAGCGTCGTGAGCACAATGCCAAGAATCAGCGCGCCCGTCACCTTGCGCGCCACCAGCACTGCGGTTGCGCCCAAGCCCAGGAGGAAGGTGATCCGAATCGGGTCCATCGGCGCGATGCCCACTAGCGTCGCCGGGTTATGCACCACGAACTGTGCGCTGGTAAAGCCGATCAGGGCGATGAACAACCCAATACCGCTAGCGATCGCGTAGCGCAACTGCGCCGGAATCGCATCCACTACCCAGGCACGCACGTTGAACACGGCAAGCACGGTAAAGATCACGCCGGCCCAGAACACGCAGCCCAGCGCCGTCTGCCACTCGATGCCGGCCCCTAGAACCAGGGTATAGGTAAACAACGCGTTCATGCCCATGCCGGGCGCAACCAGAATAGGGTTCTTGGCGTAAAGCCCCATGGCAAGGCTGGCGAAGAAACTGATAATGACCGTCGAGGTTAACGCCGCCGAAAACGGTATGCCGGCATCGGCAAGAATGGCCGGGTTGACGACGATGATGTACATGGCGGCAAGGAAGGTCGCGATACCCGCCAGGATTTCCGTCCTAACTGTGCTCCTGTTGCCGCTGATATTGAAGTAACGATCGAGCGCCTCGCTCAATCCGCCGCCAGTCGATGCACGCATTCCGGCCCCTGCGGCCGGTTTCATCTTGCTTGCGGGTTCCATGGGGGACTCCTCCTCTTTCCAGGTTGTTGTTATTACAGAGCGCGTCGCGACAAGACGGCGTTTGAGGTCGTTTTCCCCCACCCCAACGGCGTGGTTAAGCAGCCGGCGCCGACTGCCCGCCCTAACGCAGCGCGCTCTTGGACTTGACCCGAACCGCGATCAGCACCCCCGCGCCGTATCGCCGTTCGGACGTCTTCTACACCGCGCGCTCCAGGCCTGCCTGCAGCGCCGCATCCAGGGCTGCATTCAACTCGGCGCGACGCTCGTCACTGAGGAAAGCGGCGTCTACGGCATTGCGGCTCAACTGCACCAGCTGCTCGCAGCCCAGGCCGAAGGCATGCTGCACGGCGCGGAAGTTATCCGTCATGTAGCCGCCGAAGTACGCCGGATCATCCGAATTGACGGTCACTTTCAGGCCGGCTTCCATCAAGCGCAGCAGGTTGTGATCCTCCATGCGCTCGAACACCCGCAGCTTCACGTTGGACAACGGGCATACCGTCAGCGGCATGCCGCTGTCGCGCAGCCGCTCGACCAGCGCCGGGTCTTCAAGGCTGCGCACGCCGTGATCGATGCGCTCCACCTTGAGCAGATCGAGCGCCTGCCAGATGTACTCCGGCGGCCCCTCTTCGCCCGCATGAGCCACCACCCGCAGGCCGAGCTTGCGCGCCTTCGCGAACACCCGCTCGAATTTCTCGGGCGGATTACCGACTTCGCCGGAATCCAAGCCCACGCCGATGAACTGCTCCCGCCACGGCATGGCTTCTTCCAGCGTCTGGAACGCCGACTCTTCGGACAGATGGCGCAGGAAGCTCAGGATCAGCTCGCTGCTGATACCGAGCCGTTCGCGGCCGTCATCCAGCGCCCGACGAATGCCGCGTATCACCTTTTCGAAGGGCACGCCGCGGTCGGTGTGGGTCTGGGGATCGAAAAAGATCTCAGTGTGCAAAACGTTGTCGGCGTGACAGTGCTCGAGGTACGCCCAGGTGAGGTCGTAGAAGTCCTGCTCCTCGAGCAGCACCTGCGCGCCCTGATAATAGAGATCGAGAAAGGACTGCAAATCCTCGAACTGATAGGCCGCCCGCACGGCCTCCACGTCAGGGTACGGCAGCGTTACGCCATTGCGCTCCGCGAGCCGAAACATCAGCTCCGGCTCTAGCGTGCCTTCGATGTGAAGGTGCAGCTCGACCTTAGGCAGGCTCCGAATGAATGCCTCCATAGCGACACTCCTCCTCGGTTTGGTGTTGTCGTTATGGCCCCGCGTTCATGCGGAGCGATTAAAATATTCTAAGCGCCGTTCCCGCGCTGCTCGGTTCAGCGGTGTAGGGTGCGTATCACGCACCGTTCCAGCAGAGCGGACCATCGATGGTGCGTGATACGCACCCTACGGTAAAACGCCCGCTGCCCCTCCACGGAAACCCACCTCAAGCATTGCCTTTCTCCGCGCCCCGTGCCTCCGTGGTTCAATCTCGACTCTGGGATAGAAACGTCTCTACCCCGCCCCCGCGTAATGCTCCTGCAAAATCTGCGCCGCCACGGCCACGGCGATTTCCGCCGGGCGCTTGCCACCGACGCCAGGCAGGCCGATAGGGATCACCAAGCGATCGATGTCCGCTTCGGACAAACCCCGTTCGGCCAGTCTGTGCCTGAAGCGCCCGCGCTTGGTCTTGGAGCCTATGGTGCCGATGAAGGCATCCGGCATAGCTCGCAGAGCCGCGTCGACAATTTCCAGATCGGTATCGTGGCTGTGGGTCATCGCAAGCACGAACGCGTTGGGCGGCAGCTTGGCGACTGCCTCCCAAGGCTGCGCCAGAACCTGGGCGTGCACGTTTCCGGGCAC
>JAJUGG010000209.1 GCA_029268285.1 Ectothiorhodospiraceae bacterium
AACTCGTGACGGAGAAACGGGTTCTCGGTCCCGCAGAGGCGGTTCCACGCAGCCGCAGGAACCGCCTCCATTGAGGTCGCGATACGTACCTCCATCACGACACGACTAGACGCATCAGCGCTCCAGCGCGTCCAGATACCGCTCGGCGTCGAGAGCCGCCATGCAGCCGCTACCGGCAGAGGTGATGGCCTGCCGATAGACGTGGTCCATCACGTCGCCGGCGGCGAACACGCCCGGAATGCTGGTTGCCGTGGCGTTACCCTCGATGCCGCTGCGCACTTTGATGTATCCGTCGTTCATCTCGAGCTGGCCCTTGAACAGCGAGGTGTTCGGATCGTGCCCGATGGCAATGAACAAGCCGTGCACGTCGATCTGCTGAGTTTCGCCCGACTGCGTATGCTTGATTCGAACACCGGTTACGCCGGCATCGTCCCCGAGCACTTCCTCGACTTCGTGGTTCCAGACGATGCTGATGTTACCGCTCTCGGCCTTTGAGAGAATCCGATCCTGTAGAATCTTCTCGCCGCGCAACTGATCGCGGCGGTGAATCAGCGTGACGTGCTCGGCGATATTGGCCAGGTAAAGCGCTTCTTCGATCGCGGTGTTGCCGCCGCCGACCACCGCGACCCTCTGATTGCGGTAGAAGAACCCGTCGCAGGTGGCACAGGCGGACACACCGCGCCCCTTATAGGCATCCTCGGAAGACAGACCCAGATAGCGCGCGCTCGCGCCGGTCGCAATGATGAGCGCATCACAGGTATAGGTGGTGCCGGAATCGCCCTTAAGCACGAAGGGACGCTCCCCGAGCTGGGCCTCCGTGACGGTGTCGAACACGATCTCCGTGTCGAAACGCTGCGCGTGCTTTAGCATCCGCTCCATCAGCTCGGGCCCCTGAACCCCGTCGGGATCGCCCGGCCAGTTATCGACATCGGTTGTGGTCATGAGCTGGCCGCCTTGTTCGAGACCGGTAATCAGCATCGGACTCAGGTTTGCACGGGCTGCGTAGACCGCGGCTGTGTAGCCGGCGGGGCCCGATCCGAGGATGATCAGGCGGCTGTGTTTGGTTTCGCTCATGTATAATCGCTCCGCTTTCAGTAGTCTGATCGGCGTTCTTCGTCCAGCGCATCGATCGGCGCCCTAGGCCCGATTGCCTGCAGCGGGGCGCTCATTGCGAAAGACCGAAGATGCGGCCGCAATGCAATACCTGTTGGCCTGCGGCGCCCCCGCCTATAGATCCGTCTCCGGCGTTCGCACTGCTGCTGTCGCTCGATCTATGCGGACAGCCCATTCCCGCGCCAAAACGCTTGGCACGCTGCCACTAGTTGAGCCCAGGGAGAAGCGCCTTCAAGTCGAGTCGGCCCGGGGAGTGCGGGAGAACATTGCGCCCATGTTAGAAAAAACCCCCTAAGCGGTAAAGCGAGGGAACATGCACGTCGCACTAATAAAAGAAAACCAGCCTGACGAAGGTCGCGTCGCACTCACCCCGCATGCCTGTCACCAATTGATCGCTGCCGGACACTGCGTCAGCGTGCAGGCCGGCGCCGGCGTCGAAAGCGGCTATCCGGATGAGGCTTACCGACAGGCAGGCGCGACTTTGATCGATGAGCCGGAAAGACTGTGGCGTGAAGCGGAAATCATCGTCAAGGTACGCGAGCCCAGCCTGGAAGAGGCAGCGTGGCTGCAGACCGAGCAGCGCCTGTTCTGTTATCTACATCTGGCGAGCAAACCGCGACTGGCCGAGGCACTGTGCCGCTCGGGCGTCATTGCTCTCGGCTACGAAACCGTTACCGACGCCCAGGGCCATCTTCCCTTGCTGGCGCCGATGAGCGCCATCGGCGGTCGCTTGGCCGCCCAGATCGGCGCTAATCTGCTCATGAAGCACCACAAGGGCAGGGGTGTACTGCTCGGTGGCGTAGCAGGCGCTGCGCGCGGCAGTGCCGTGGTTGTCGGCCTCGGCACCGCGGGCACGCAAGCCGTCGAAGTTCTTACGGCCTTGGGCGCCGAGGTGCTTGCTTTCGATAAACGCATTGCACGGCTGGAAGCGCTCCACAGTGCGCATCCCAACCTAACCGCCTTGTACGCCCACCCGGAAGCCATCGCGGACGCTGTCGTGGATGCCGATCTCGTGATCTGCGCCGCACACGTTGTCGGACAGCGCGCGCCGCTCCTGTTGCAACGTGCTCATGTGCAGGCCATGCGCCCGGGTGCGGTAATCGTCGATCTTGCCGTGGAGCAGGGCGGCAGCGTCGAGACGACCCGTGCCACCACCTATAGCGACCCGACCTATCTCGCCCACGAGATCGTGCACTTCGCGGTACCGAATATTCCCTGCGCGGTGCCCCGAACGGCGAGCGAGGCGCTCTCTGGGCGGATAACCCCTTATGTGCTGCGTTTGGCAGAACGCGACTGGTCGACTTCCCCAGCCTTGTCCTCGGGGGTTAACGTTGAGGCGGGCGGAATCGTGCACCCGGCTGTCTGCGCGGCTCTTGCCGAAGCCGGCATGGCTGAGTAGCCTAAGCGAATCCCGACCTTAGCAAAACAATATAAGACCGAACCTTAGAAGGCGAACGTGGCCAAGGCTGATACTCAAAATAACCTGCCGTCACCGATAGGGCATCACGTCAGTCGCGGCTTGCGCGAGGCGGCACTGTTCCTGCTCCTGGCGCTGGCAGGCTATCTCCTGCTCGCTCTGGTGACTTACGACCGCAACGACCCAGGCTGGAGCTATAGCGGCCCGACACCGGAAATCCATAACGCAGGCGGAGTGGTCGGCGCCTACTTTGCCGACGTCGCCTTGTACTTATTCGGTTATCTGGCTTATCTGTTTCCCGTCATGATCGCCTTCGGCGCCTGGCAAGCGTACCGCTGGCAGCGCAGCGAGCGTAAGCCGCACTGGGGTGTCGTCAGCCTGCGCCTCCTGGGGCTGGTGCTCACGGTCGGCGCGGGGACCGCGCTAGCCAATCTTCACTTCAAACCGCTGGCAGGCACTGTGCCTCTGTCGTCCGGCGGCGTGATCGGCGCACTCGGCGGCGGGGCGCTCAGCGACGCCTTCAACTTTACCGGTGGTACCTTGTTCGGTTTGGCGGCCTTTCTCGCCGGCGTCACCCTGTTTACCGGACTGTCCTGGCTGGCGCTGGTCGACCTTCTGGGCAAGCTTGCCCTGCGAGCGGCCTCCGGCTTCACCGCTTATGTGCGCGATCTGCGCGAATACTGGCGTGGTCGGCGCGCCAAGCGCCAGCGCACCGTGGCGCGCGAGCGCGAAGCAAAGAAGCTCGAAAAGCGCAAGCCGCCGCAGATCGAGCCCAGCGTGCCCGCGCTCAAGCCGAGCAAGCGCGCGCAGAAGGAGCGCCAGATCCCGCTCTTCAAGGCATCAGTGCCGGAAGGGCTGCCGCCTGCCAGCCTGCTCGATGACCCGCCTGAGCAGCGTAAGGGGTACTCCAAGGAATCGCTGGAGGCCATGTCGCGCCAGGTCGAAATCAAGCTGAACGATTTCGGCGTGCAGGTCGAGGTCGTCGCCGTGCAACCGGGGCCGGTCATTACCCGCTTCGAGCTGCAGCCCGCGCCCGGCGTTAAAGTAAGCCAGATCAGCAACCTGTCGAAGGATCTTGCGCGCGCGCTTTCAGTGCCTGCGGTACGTGTTGTCGAGGTAATCCCCGGCAAGTCGGTCGTGGGCCTCGAGATCCCCAACGAGGTGCGCCAGCTGATCGCGCTTAGCGAGATCATTCGCTCACAGGAATTCGATGGCGCCAACGGCGCCCTTACGCTGGCGCTGGGCAAGGACATCGGCGGCTATCCGGTGGTTGCGGATCTTGCCAAGATGCCGCACCTACTCGTGGCCGGCACCACCGGCTCCGGTAAGTCGGTGGGCGTCAACGCCATGATTCTGAGCCTGCTGTACAAGAACCAGCCGGACCAGGTGCGCTTGATCATGATCGACCCGAAGATGCTGGAACTGTCCGTTTATGACGGCATCCCGCATCTGCTCGCGCCGGTCGTGACCGATATGAAAGACGCCGCCAACGCCCTGCGCTGGTGCGTCGCCGAAATGGAGCGCCGCTACCAGTTGATGGCCGCGCTCGGCGTGCGCAACATCGCCGGCTACAACCGCAAGATCAAGGAAGCACGCGAACGCGGCGAGCCAATCAAGGATCCGCTATTCAAAGTCAGCGACGAGCAGGCCTTCGGCGCCTCCGAAGCATTCCCGGAAGTTCCGGAAGCCGATACTCTCCCATACGTGGTGGTCGTGGTCGACGAGTTCGCCGACATGATGATGATAGTCGGCAAGAAGGTCGAAGAGCTGATCGCTCGCCTCGCGCAGAAGGCGCGCGCGGCCGGCATCCACCTTATCCTCGCGACGCAGCGCCCCTCGGTGGATGTGATTACCGGCTTGATCAAGGCGAACATTCCCACCCGCATCGCGTTCCAGGTATCGTCCAAGGTCGACTCGCGCACCATTCTCGATCAGATGGGCGCGGAAGCCTTGCTGGGCCACGGCGATATGCTCTACCTCGCACCCGGCTCCGGCATGCCACAGCGCGTGCATGGCGCCTTCGTGGCGGACAACGAAGTCCACAAAGTGGTGGATCACCTCAAGAGCCAAGGCGAACCGGAGTATATCGACGACATACTCGAAGAGCCGGGAATCGATGCGCCCGCCATCCCTGGCCTGGCGCCAGAGGGGGCAGGCGGGGGCGAAAGTGACCCGTTGTACGATCAGGCCGTGCGCATCGTCACCGAAACCCGCCGAGCATCCGTCTCCGGCATTCAGCGCCGACTCAAGATCGGGTACAACCGGGCCGCGCGCCTGGTCGAGGAAATGGAAGCGGCCGGTCTGGTCGGGCCGCTGCAAGCCAACGGCAGCCGTGAGGTACTCGCGCCGCCACCCCCTAAGGATTGAGGATTCTTATGCTGAAGCGACTCGTATTTGCCTTCGGTTTGCTGGCACCGCTCACGGCAATGGCGGCCGATGGTGTGGAGGCTCTCAGGAGTTATTACCAGGACGTGCACGCCTTGCGGGGCAGCTTCACGCAGCGCACGACCGATAACACCGGTGAAGTGCTCGAGGAGAGCAGCGGTCA
>JAJUGG010000210.1 GCA_029268285.1 Ectothiorhodospiraceae bacterium
CGGCTCCTCGCCGTCGGCACTGACGCGCTTGGCGTCGATCGCCACCACGATGCATTGGGCGCCAAAACGCTCGGCGGCCTCGGCCACGAACTCCGGCCGCGCTACCGCGGCGGTGTTGATGGACACCTTGTCCGCACCGGCATTGAGCATACGGCGGATATCGGTGACCGTGCGAATGCCGCCTCCGACCGTGAGAGGGATGAAGACTTCGCTGGCGACCTGCTCGACCACATGAACGAGGGTTTCGCGCTCGTCGGCGCTGGCCGTAATATCGAGAAAGGTGAGCTCGTCCGCGCCCTCGGCATCGTAGCGCCGCGCGATCTCCACCGGATCGCCCGCGTCTTTGATGTCGACGAAGCGCACGCCCTTAACGACACGCCCGGCATCGACATCAAGGCAGGGAATAAGCCGCTTGGCGAGACTCACGCGGATTCCTCGGTCAATTTGTCCGCCAGAGTCTGGGCTTCGCGCAGATCAAGGCTGCCTTCGTAGATGGCGCGGCCGACAATGGCGCCAGCGATGCCGGAATCCGCGGCGGCGCAGAGGTTGCGCACGTCATCCAGGCTGGAGACGCCGCCCGAAGCGATCACCGGAATCTTGACCTCGCGTGCCAGCGCGCTGGTGGCCTCGATGTTGACGCCGCGCATCATGCCGTCACGGCCTATATCGGTGAAGATGAGGGCTTCGACGCCCGCGTCTTCGAAGCGCTTGGCCATATCGATAGCATCGTGCCGCGACAACTTCGACCAGCCGTCGGTTGCCACTTTGCCGTCTTTGGCATCGAGCCCGACAATGATGTGCCCCGGGAATTCGAGACAGGCATCGTCGACAAAGTGCGGCGCGCGCACGGCCTGCGTGCCGATGATGACGTAGTCGACGCCGACATCGAGATAGGTCTGGATGACTTCGAAGGTGCGGATCCCCCCGCCGACTTGAATCTCCAGGTCCGGGTAGGTTTCCGCGATACGGCCGATGATGTCGGCGTTGACCGGAATGCCTCGGGTTGCGCCGTTAAGATCGACAATATGCAAACGGCGGGTACCGGCCTCGACCCAGCGCCCGGCCATGGCGATGGGATCGTCCGAGAAGACGGTCTCGTCGTTCATGTCCCCCTGACGCAGGCGGACGCATTTGCCCTCTTTGAGATCGATCGCAGGTATCAGGAGCATCGGTACCTCATTATGCCGTGCCGTCCCAGCGCACGAAGTTGGCGAGCAACTCGAGGCCGGCGCGTTGGCTCTTCTCCGGATGGAACTGGGTCGCAAAGATGTTTTCTCGGCCCAACGTGGCGGCAAAGCGCAGCCCGTACTCGCAGGTGCCGGTGACGACCGCGGCATCGGCCGGATCGACGAAGTAACTATGGACGAAGTAGAAGCGACTGCCGTCGTCGATGTTGCGCCACAGGGGATGCGGGCGGGTCTGATAGACCTGGTTCCATCCCATGTGCGGCACCTTCAAGCCGGTCGCGGCAGCAGGAAACGCGTCGCGGAAATGGCGTACACCGCCCTGGAACAACCCGAGCGCGACGATACCGCCGTTCTCTTCACTACGGCTCATGAACGCCTGCATGCCCAAGCATATGCCGAGCAGTGGCTTGCTTCGGGCCACCTCATGGAGCACCTCGGCAAGCTCGAGCCGCTGCAACTCGCTCATGCAATCGCGAATGGCCCCGACACCGGGAAACATCACCCGGTCGGCGCGCCGGATCTGATCGGGATCGGAAGTGACCTCTACGCGGGCGCGATCGGTAACACGATGCAGTGCCTGTGACACTGATCGCAGGTTGCCCATTCCGTAATCGATCACCGCAATGGTGCTCATAAATCAGTCGCTTCCGATAGAGGGTTTACAGCTTGCCCTTGGTCGACGGCATGATGCCCTGCATGCGCGGATCCGGCGCCAACGCCATGCGTAGTGCCCGCCCGAAGGCCTTGAAGACGGTCTCCGCGATGTGGTGCGCGTTCTTGCCGCGAAGGTTGTCGATGTGCAGCGTGATCTGCGCGTGATTGACCAGCCCTTGGAAGAACTCGCGGAACAGGTCGACATCGAAGCTGCCGATACGGGCGCGCGGGAAGTCGCAATGGAACTCCAGGCCCGGGCGGCCGGAGAAATCGACCACAACGCGCGACAGCGCTTCGTCGAGCGGCACATAGGCGTGCCCGTAGCGGGTCATGCCCTTCTTGTCGCCTACCGCCTGCCGCAATGCTTGCCCGACCGTGATGCCGACATCCTCCACGGTGTGGTGGTCGTCGATATGAAGATCGCCTATGGCCTTGATCTCCATATCGATCAAGCCGTGCCGGGCCACCTGATCGAGCATGTGCTCGAGGAAGGGGATGCCGATGTCGAAAGAGGATGCGCCGGTGCCATCCAGGTTCAGGGCGACCTGAATCTGGGTTTCCAGCGTATTGCGTTCGATCGTAGCAGTGCGTTCGGTCATGCCTATAGGTCTTGCATCAATGGAGGACGCAAGCATACCACTTTTAAACGCCTCGGAAAGCGAAGCACCCCGCCGCTTCACCCGGTCCGCGATGGGCGCGCTTCCAGCCAGAAGGTGACCGGGCCGTCGTTTATCAGATGCACCTGCATGTCGGCGCCGAAGCGCCCGGTGGCCACGGCAGGATGGAGCTCTCGCGCCCGCGCCACCAACGCCTCGAACAGGCGTTGGCCGTCCTCCGGCGCTGCCGCAGGCCCAAAGCTCGGCCGCGTACCCTTGCGGGTATCCGCTGCCAGCGTGAACTGCGGCACCAGCAACAAGCCGCCGCCAATATCGGCAAGCGAGCGGTTCATGCGCCCTGCCTCGTCGGGAAATACGCGGTAACTCAGCATGCGTTGCAGCAGCCGGCTCACTTCTGCCTGGCTATCGCCGCGTTGCACGGCGACCAGCGCCAGCAGCCCGCGATCGATGGCGCCGACTCGCTCCCCGGCGATGCTCACCGCCGCCTCCGAAACCCGCTGTATCAATCCGATCATGGCTCGCTTCCGAACATCGGGATCGTCTTTATCAGAAAATTCTTACAACGATTGTCATGGTCGACCTACAGCCGCCCCCTTGGGTCGGTGGCATGATGGCCCTGCGCTCGCCGATTGAGCGACGCACGCCAAGGACGGCGAAGGAAGAGACTACAACAACAAGGATGCGGCGCAATCGAATCAGCAAGGACGAGCGGAGCCATCACGGAAGAGGGCGTTGCGCGGATCACCTCCAGCCAAGTGAAGCACTGAAACCGGCGCATCGGATGCGCCGGTTTTTTTATGCGCGCTCGGCAACCCAAGCGACGCAGAAGCGGAGGCGCCTCAGCCCTCCGTCTCCTTAACGGCCTCTTTGGACATTTCGCTCAAGGTATCCTGCGCCCGCTGGGCGGCTTCTTCCCAAGCCTGAAGCACCTGCTGGCCTTCATTTTCCCAGCGCTCGGCAACTTCCTCGGGGTCGAGATGCTTCACGCTCTCGAACCAGGCGCTCCAGAGCTGGGCCTGCGCCGCGGTCCAGCCAGACATCATATTCTGCATCTGCAGCACCCATTGGCGCACGACATCAGGCGCCTCGCCCTCGGCACCAAGCCGGCCCGCCCATTGCCGCGCCCAGCGGTTCTGCGCCTCCAGCGCCCGATGCACGGAGCGCTCCCAGTCCTCCAGGCGCTGCCGATACTCCTGCTTCCAGGCCTCGTCGCCCCGCGCCGTCTGACCGCTGAAGCTGTTCACGGCTTGCAGCCAGCCGTCCCAGAGACGTTGCTGCATACCGGTCCAAGCGCCGAGCCAGTCCTCCATGCGGCGATCCCAATTCATCGTCATTCTCCTCCCCCAATGCGTAGCTACGCCCAGCTCTCCGGGTGGTGTCGCGCTGTTCTATTCGTATAGCGGCGGAATGTCCGCAGCGCATGCGATCTCCCGAACCCGGTTTTCTCGTTGCTCGCGGCGCGCGGTGTGACCCGCGACTGCCTGTCAGGGGGCATAGTGTCATACACTGAGGCCTTCGAACCAAACGGATTTCTCAGCACTGGAATGAAAGTTAGTCCTGAAGCCACTCGTCGAGTGCTCAATGCGCTAGGCCGCCTACCCCTGCCCATCAACCACGCCATAGGCAGCCTTATCGGCACCCTCATGGCCTGGGTACCGAGCAAGATGCGCCGTGCCGCCCGCGTCAATATCGAAATCTGCTTTCCCGAACTCTCGCGGCGCGAACAGCGCCGTCTGCTGCGCAAGACGCTGCGCGAAACCGGCAAGAGCTTTACCGAAGCGGCGATCTTCTGGACGCGCGCGCCGAAGGAGCTTGAGCGTTTCGTGGTGGAGAGAAACAACGACGATCTGCTGATCGGCGGCCATGCCGAAGGCGGCGGGGTCATCGTCGCCGTGCCGCACCTCGGCGCCTGGGAGCTGATGGGCATTTACTACGCGCAACGGGTGCCGCTGAACACCATGTATCGCCCGCCACGCAACATCGAGCTCGACCCGGTGCTGCGTGAGGTGCGCGCCCGCGGCGGCGCGACTATGCATCCAGCCACGGCGCGCGGCGTGCGGGGAGTTCGCAAAGCGTTGGAGCAAGGCGAGGTGGCAGCTATTCTGCCGGACCAGGAGCCTGCGGAAGGCGGTGTTTTCGCGCCTTTCTTCGGCTTGCCGGCGAAAACCATGACGCTATTGCCCAAGCTGGCGCAGCGCACCGGCGCCAAGGTGGTCTTTGGCGTGGCCGAGCGCCTGCCCTGGGGCCGCGGCTACCGCATTTACTTCGAAGCCGCGCCGGAGCAAGTCTATGCCGAGGACTCGGAGCAGGCGGCAAGCGCCATCAATCGCGCCGTCGAAGGCTGGGCGCGGCGTTTCCCGTCGCAGTACCAGTGGACTTACCGGCGCTTTCGACGCCAGCCAGAAGGGCAGTTAAACCCCTATGCGGGGAAGCCCCTGTGAACGTTGAGGCGCGGCGGCCGCGTCGCGCCTCAACGCCGCCAGAAGGCCGGCGTGAACAACACCAACAGCGTGAAGATCTCCAGCCGGCCCATGACCATGGCAAAGCTTAGCAGCCACTTGGCGGGCGCACTCAAGCCACCAAAGTGCGCCGCCACCGCGCCCAG
>JAJUGG010000211.1 GCA_029268285.1 Ectothiorhodospiraceae bacterium
AGCCTGAGCCTGAGCCTGAGCCTGAGCCTGAGCCTGAGCCTGAGCCTGAGCCTGAGCCTGAGCCTGAGCCTGAGCCTGAGCCTGAGCCTGAGCCTGAGCCTGAGCCTGAGCCTGAGCCTGAGCCTGAGCCTGAGCCGGTCGCTGCGACGCCCGAGGTTTCCGAGGAGGCGATGCTGTCGCAACCCTTGGGTGCCGGCGGCGAGGCCGGGAGTGCCAGTCTGGAGGGAGCGGGTACGGCGGACGATGCCAGCGCCGGTGGCAATCCGGGTGCATTGCAGGATTATCGTGCCGTGCTTGGCGCTCATCTCGAACGCTACAAGGAATACCCGCGTCGCGCGCGCCGGCTACGCCGTGAAGGCGTGGTAGAGCTCCGGTTCGTCATGGATAGGAGCGGCAAGGTGCTGGATTATGAAATCCTGCACAGCTCCGGCGAGCCGTCTTTAGATGACGCCGCGCGCGAGATGATCGAGCGCGCGCAACCGCTGCCGAAGCCGCCCGACGATGTGCCAGGGGCTGAGCTGGAATTGGTCGTGCCGGTAGACTTCTCGTTGCGCTAGCTAGCGTATGAAGGCGCGTAAGTCCTCGCATATACGGCGGTGTGCCGCCGCCTTACGGCCGAGCCGCTCCGCGAGCCGCACCAGATAAACGTTGATATAGTCGATTTCCAGGCGTCGCCCGGCCTGCGCGTCTTGATACATCGACGAGTAGTTTGCAGCGGTGCGCCGCGCTACGGCTTCGGCCGCAGCCAAGGCCGGCGTGCTGAAGCGATATCCCGCTGCTTCCAGAATGGCATCGGTTTCTTGCCCCAGCGCCTGCATCCGCGGATAAGCTTCCGCATGCGTGAGCAACTCCCCATTACGGCAGCGATACAGGGCCGTGAGCGGATTGATGAGCGCATTGACGCGCAGTTTGTCGAAAAGATATCGCTTGATATCCGGAACCGCCTCGGCTTCCAGGCCGGCGGTTGTGAAAGTTGCCGCCCAGGGGTGATCCTGTCCACTGAGCTTGCCGATATACGTCAGGCCGCGTCCGGCATGCACGACTTCCAGGCTGCCGCGCCGATACGCGCCTTCGGTCGAGCTCGCTGCATGTAGGCTGAGACTGGGGATATTCGCTGCGACCTCTTCCTGGCTACCCATGCCGTTCTGCATCAGGAGCACGTGAGCATCGCCGAGCAACGCCTTCAGCGGCCTCAGCGCTGCCAGCGCATCGTAGGCTTTGGTGCAAACGATCAGCTTACGCACTTGCTGCACGTCTTCCGGGGCTATGCTCAGTAGCGCTTGGGTTCGGCAGCCCTCGCCTTCGGTCAAGCGGTAGCTCGGTCGGGACGGCGCTTGCCCCGGACGTCGGATCAGGCGTACTTCTTGATGTGCCGACAGGCGCATGGCCAGCAGCAAGCCAATGCTCCCCGCGCCGAGAATGTGGATGACGTCTTTCTGCATCCGTGCAGTATATCGACGTCCCCATGTAGAGTGTGGGCAGTGTTGTTCGTACGACTACGAAAATGAGCGTAGGTACCTTATGCAGCGTCGTTTTGGTGAAGTGATCATCGAATGTTGCGAAGGCGACATTACCCGGCAGTCCGACATGGAAGCCATCGTCAACGCGGCTAATGCGCAGCTCATGCCCGGCGGCGGCGTCGCCGGAGCGATTCATCGCGCGGCTGGGCCGGGGCTCGCCGAGGAGTGCGCGCCGCTGGCGCCGATCAAGCCCGGCGAAGCGGTACTCACTAGCGGCCACGATCTGCCCAACCGCTACGTGATCCATTGCCTGGGCCCGGTGTACGGGCGCGATGTACCGGCCGACATCCTGCTCGGGGACTGCTACCTGAACGCGCTGCGACGGGCGGAGGAGCACGGCATCGCGTCGATTGCCTTTCCGGCGATTTCCACCGGGATTTTCGGCTACCCGTTAGCCGAGGCGGCGCCGCTGGCTCTGGCCGTTGCGCGCGATGCTGTGCCGAAGCTACAAAGCGTTCGGCACCTGCGTTTCGTGCTGCGCGGCAGCGATGCGCTGCGCGCGCATACGGAGGCACTGGCTGGCTTGGCCCCGTTGCCGTAACACTCCACCTTCATGCGTGGGATTTGCGGAAGGGTTACAAACACGTCATGAAAGATCAGCTGGCACTGGTAGCCGATATCGGCGGTACCAACGCGCGCTTCGCTCTGGTCGACCGGGAAGGCGCGCGCCCCCGGGATCTGCGGGTGCTGCGTTGCCGCGACTTTGCCAGCCTGGAGGAGGCCGCAGCCGCTTATCTGGCCGAATTGGGTGCACGGCCGCGTCGTGCTGCGGTGGCGGTGGCGACCGCCTTGACCGGGGATCGCGTCAAGATGACCAATCACCACTGGACCATTTCCATGGCTGAAGTGCGCGCGCGCCTGGGCTTGGACGAGTTGCTGATGATCAACGACTTTACCGCGCTCGCGCTCGCGGTACCGCGCCTGGCGCCGGAAGAGCTGGAGCAAATCGGCGGCGGCGCGGCCGTGGAGGGTAGCCCGATCGCGCTGATCGGCCCCGGAACCGGCCTCGGCGTCTCCGCCCTGATTCCAACCGGGGATCGTAATATCCCCTTACAGAGCGAAGGCGGTCACGTCACCTACGGCGCCGCCAATCCGCGTGAGGCGGACATCCTCGGCCGCTTGAGTCGACGCTTCAATCACATCTCTGCGGAGAGGCTGTTGTCGGGGCCCGGCTTGGTCAATCTTTACCAAGCGCTAGCGGAACTCGAGGGGCGTACGCCCGAGCCGTTGCAACCCGCAGATATAAGCCAGCGCGCGATGGAAGGCGAGTGTGCGCTGTGCAGCGAAGCGCTACGCACGTTCTGCGCCATGTTGGGCACAGCGGCGGGAAATCTGGTCCTGACATTGGGCGCGCGCGGCGGCGTCTACATCGGCGGCGGAATCGTGCCGCGCCTGGGGGCCTATTTCGCGCGTTCGCCCTTCCGCGCCAGCTTCGAGCATCGCGGGCGATTTACCGATTATTTGGCTGCTGTCCCCAGTTATGTGATCCGCGCCGATCATCCCGCGCTGCTCGGTGCTGCGGAAGCGTTCACCCACCCGCCTAGGGAGATCGGCCTCATCGCTCGCGGCTAGCGGCCACGCGCGGCACTAGCGGGCGTTGCGGATGAGCTGCTCCAGCGAAGGCGAGAACGGGATCCGCATGCCGGGCTCGAGTCCCCAGCGCTCGAAACTGCCGGCGCTCGCCTCGAGCACAGCCGCGATCGGCCTGTCGTAGGCGACCTCTCCCTTTCTCGGCAGCCGTACGACATCGAGGACGCGACCCTCCGCGTCGAGCCAGGCCAGATCCAGGTCCACGAACACATTGTTGCCGTGGAAGCGCGCATTCTGAGGTCGCGAGAAGACGAACAGCATCGGCTGTGCGGCAACGACATCGGGGCACAGCCACTGCATGCCGGCGCGACGCGTGCGCGTGTCATCGGCCAGGAGCAGCGGCCGTGCCGCGTCCTCGGGCCAAGCCACAATCTCGGCCATGATGGTCGTGGCCTTCGTGCTTTGACGGCAGTCATCGGCAGCCGCCAAGGGGGATACAGACAGTGCTGCAAGCAGCAACCAACGAAAGAGCGGAATCGACGACACGGCTGAATCCTCGCGGAAAACAGCCCAGAGCATAGCGTGAAAAGCGCTGCTTCGCTTCCGGTTAAGGTTGCGTTTCCACCCCTAGCGCATGCAGAGTGCGGTCGTTGACATCACCGGAGGGTTCGAGCCCTTTGGATTCCTGAAATTGGACCAGCGCTTCCTGAGTGCGTGAATTCCACTGCCCATCGGCGGGGCCGGCATCGAAGCCGAGGTCGTTCAGGGCCTGCTGCACGGCCCGCGTTATGGCGGTGTCCATACCCAAGGTGGCGCCGGTGGTCGGCGGTGGATCCAATTCAAGCTCAGAACTGGCGGAGCCGGTTTGGGCCAGAGCTGGGGATGTCGCGAGAAACAACCCAAGAACACAACCCGGCAGACCGTACGTCAACTTCATCCAAAACTCCTGCTTGCCGATGAATTAGCGTCGGACGCCGCGCATGGCCGCGGCGGCTTTCGCCATGGTTCGGGAGTCTAGGCTCGAGTTTCAAGGCGTGGAAGGCTCATGCTGTGTCGGCGAGAGGCGTCATCTGTCTCGCCCGGGGCTACGGGAATGCGTTGCTCATCACAACGGATCACCTTCGGCCCGCGTACAGTGCGAATACTGAGGGTCGCGTCCCGCAAGCGCTCGGAAGCACTAAGCGGTTTCCTTGAGCGATGTCTGCGGGCTGCGGTCATACTACCCAGCAATACGGAAACAACCATGGCGGTAGTCGATCTTCATTTTTTCTTTTGCCGGGGGGAGCGTGTGCTTGCGCACGTGCCGCTCGTGCTCGATGTGGACACATTGACTCTGCAGAGTCCCGATATCCCGAAGCCGCTTCCCGATTGGGCCCGCCTGGAATTCAAGCAATGCTCCAACTGTACCTTGCAGGCGGCGGAAAGCCCCTACTGCCCTTTTGCAACGCAGTTGGTCGGTCCGCTCGAGCGCCTGCGCCCTATCATCGGCGAGAAAAGCGTTACGCTGCGGGTAGTAAGCGAGTTCGGCGTAGTATCTGAAGAAACGAGTGTTGCGAGCGCGGTCAGCAGTTTGATGAGCTTGCTCTGCGCCAGCGGCGGCTGTCCGCAGATGGGCTTTTTGCGGCCGCTGGCGCGGGTCACGCTGCCGTTGGAGCCCGCGGTTGCAACGACGCGCCGCGCAACCGGCTTTTATACCCTCACGCAGATGTTTCTACGGCGCGGCAGCGCTACCGACGAAGCGCTAACCGGTCTGTCGCAGATCTACAAGGATGTACAAACAGTGAATAATGCCATGGCAAAACGCCTGCGTGCCGCGCTGGCTTCCGAGGAGGGCGCAATGCAGGCCGAGCGCCTGATCAAGCTGTTTGCCGAGATCCTGCCGCGTGCTGCCGATGATCAACTTGCCGCATGTGGGGAGCGCCTGGACGAAGACGCTCCGTCGATTTGAGCGAGTAGAGCAGAATAAGCCTTGCTTGATTTAGGTAAGTGGTTGTCTACCTGCTGAAAACCT
>JAJUGG010000212.1 GCA_029268285.1 Ectothiorhodospiraceae bacterium
ACCCAGAATGCGGGTGACATCGGCTAGCACGCCCGGTTCGTCGTGTGCGTCCAGACGCAGATAATAGCGCGTTTCCACCGCCCCCATATCGACCACGGGCTCATCGGAGAGTGCGTGCGACTGGAATGCCAGGTAAGGAACACGGTTCTCGGGAGCCAAGTCGTACTCGCGCACTACGTCGACCAGATCCGCGACCACCGCCGAGGCAGTGGGCTCGGCGCCAGCGCCTGCCCCATAGTACAGGGTCGGACCGACCGCATCGCCGCTCACCATGACCGCGTTCATCACACCATCGACGTTGGCCAGCAACTGGCGCGCTGGCAACAGCACCGGATGCACGCGCAGCGTAATGCCTTCGCCGGTATGGGATGCAATACCCAGGTGCTTGATGCGATACCCCAGCTCTTCCGCGTAGGCGACGTCCTCCCGGGTAATCTGGCTGATGCCCTCGGTATAGACCCGGTGGAACTGCAGCGGGATGCCGAACGCAATGGAAGCCAGAATGGTCAGCTTATGCGCCGCGTCGACGCCTTCGACGTCGAAGGTCGGATCGGCCTCCGCATAGCCCAGCCGCTGCGCCTCGGCCAGCACCTCGGCGAACTCGCGGTGCTCGTAGAACATTTCGGTAAGAATAAAGTTCGCCGTGCCGTTGATGATGCCGGCCACCCAGTCAATACGATTACCGGTCAGGCCCTCGCGTATGGCCTTGATGATGGGAATACCGCCGGCCACGGCGGCTTCGAACAGCACCGTCACGCCACGCTCGTGCGCGCGCTGGAAGATCTCGTTGCCGTGCTTGGCTATCAGGGCCTTGTTCGCGGTGACGACGTGCTTGCCGTTGTCGATGGCACGCAGCACAAGTTCCCGCGCCGGTTCTTCGCCGCCGATCAGCTCGACGATGATTTCGAGCTCCGGGTCATCGACGACCTCGAATGGATTGCTAGTCAGCTTGATATTCTCGGTGCTGC
Organism: Ectothiorhodospiraceae bacterium; assembly: GCA_029268285.1. Taxonomy (GTDB): domain Bacteria; phylum Pseudomonadota; class Gammaproteobacteria; order Nitrococcales; family AK92; genus JAJUGG01. The sequence continues at coordinate 969 of JAJUGG010000212.1, forward strand.
AGGAGCGCGGCCGGTCAAGGTGACGCGCCGCCGCATGCAGGATGTCGATCTCCCGCCCGGCACGACGGGTAATTTCGTCGCGATTGCGCGTGAGCAGGTTGACCGTACCGGCACCCACGGTGCCGAGCCCCAACAAACCGACCTTAACCGAATTCAACGACTGTCTCCCCTGTGAGCTTGCTATCGTCCGGCCTTGCCCGCCCCAAGCTGCCGCTCCGCAAAGCCCTTCGACGCTCACAATCCAACTGCTATGTACGACAGCGCCAGGAGCCCGGACTCATGACAAGCCGCCGCAAGGATTTGAATGTGTAATAAAAACCGGTGCGCCTTCGACTACGCCCGAGCCACTTCTTCGCGTGGCGCGCACGACCATACCCGAATACCGGCGCTATTTCATCGCCGAGTATGCCGGATTCCGGCTCGAAAAACCGTGGCAATGTCTGCTCGTCCTATGCACGCCGCGGCAAGCCCTACTGAAGGCTGCGCAGGGCAAGGTAATTGGCCGGCGAATAGCTGTCAATGCGAGGGCTTGCGGGCCGCCCGACCTTTCGCTACGGTCAGCGATCAACCGGCCCCGATCGCCGGCCGAACGACTCCCGAGGTGGCAGCATGAAACTGAGTCAGGAACAGGGCACCGGTACGCATCGCATCCGCAATTATCAGCCGGGCGAAGTAACGATCAACGAAGATACCTACGCCTCCAGCCTAGTCGTCATGCCGGAAACCTTGATGCTCGACTGGGTGCCGGAGACGCTGGAGGAGCTGACGGTCGAACACCTGACCGCGATTCTCGAGCTCGAACCGGAGGTCATACTGCTCGGTACGGGGACCCAGCAGCGCTTCCCGGAGCGAGCGCTCATCAAGGAAGTGATTATGCGCGGCGTGGGGCTGGAGATCATGGATACGGCCGCCGCCTGCCGAACCTACAATGTGCTGATGGCGGAGGATCGCCGCGTCGCCGCAGCGCTACTGCTTCGTTAGTTCGAGCGGCGACGCGGACACCCACCCGCGCCGCCGCCACGACTTCAACCAAACACCGCTTCCTGCGAATAGCCGGAGCGCTCCATCGCCTCGCGTAGTTTCTTGAGCGCGTCGATCTGAATCTGACGCACGCGCTCTCGCGTCACCCCGATTTCGCTGCCGACCTGCTCCAACGTCGCCTTCTCATGACCACAGAGGCCGAAGCGCCGCACCACGACCGCTCGCTGCTTCTCGGGCAACTCCGCCAGCCACTTCTCCAGATGTCGGTTTAGATCGTCTTCCTGCAACTGGGCGAAGGGATCGAGGTTGTTCTCGTCGGGAATGGCATCGAGCAGCACGCGGTCGGCGTCGCGGCCTATCGGCGTGTCGACCGAGGTCGTCCCCTCATTGAGCCCCATCATGCGCCGAACGTCCCGTACCGGACGCTTCATGGTCCGAGCGATTTCCTCCGGGCTGGGCTCATGATCCAGCACTTGCGTGAGCTGCCGTGCCGCGCGCAGATACTGGTTGATCTCCTTGATGACGTGGATAGGCAGACGGATGGTGCGCGTCTGGTTCATAATCGCACGCTCAATGGTCTGTCGAATCCACCACGTGGCATAGGTCGAGAATCGGAAGCCGCGCTCCGGATCGAACTTCTCCACCGCCCGGATCAGGCCGAGGTTGCCCTCTTCGATCAGGTCGAGAAAAGCCAGCCCGCGATTCATGTAACGCCGCGCAATCTTCACCACCAGACGCAGGTTGCTCTCGATCATGCGGGCACGAGCGGCGGCGTCGCCTCGTTGCGCACGCCGAGCGTAATAAACCTCCTCCTCCGCGCTCAACAAGGGCGAATACCCGATTTCGTTCAGATACATCTGAGTAGCATCGAGCGTGGTGGACGAATTGGATCGGGAACGCTTGGAGATTTGCTCGAGCTCGGTCTCTTCATCCGTCTCCTCGGCATCGAGGTCGACAAAATCGAGCTCTTCCTGCCCCTCCTTGTCCTCGAGGTAGGTCTCGTCAACGACGTCCAGGTCTGGCGCCGCCTGCTCCAGGGCAGCACCCATCGCATTGTTGGCCATGCTTACTCCTCCCTCCCACCGTAGCCGTCTGTAGTTGTATGCCCTCCGGTGCGGAGGTGCGGCTAGCGGTGTTGAACCAACTTGTAGTTGTTATGCTCCCCTACTATATGCCGTGCGTTCGGACCGCGCAACGGCCTGATTTTTCTTAATGGTTCAGCGTCTTGGGAGATAACTCAGGGGGTCGACTGCTTTGCCGTCGCGGCGCAATTCGAAGTGGACGGCCGGGCTCGACCGCCCCGGGCCGCGGCCCATGGTAGCAATACGTTGGCCGGCCTTGACGACATCCCCTTCCTTCACCAGGAGGCTATCGTTGTAGCCGTAAGCGGTGAGATAGCGGGTGTCGTGTTTGATGATGACGAGGTTGCCATAGCCGCGCAGCCCGTCTCCCGCGTAAACGACACGCCCCGACGCGGCCGCCACCACGGGCTGGCCGGTTCGGCCGCTGATCTCTACACCCTGCTTACCATTGCCGTTAGCGGTGAAACGCCGCGTGACTTCGCCTTCCACCGGCCAACGCCATGCGATGCTGCTGCCGGCATTGCGTGCCGAAGGCGGGCTGGTCTTGCGGGTAGTCGTCGCGGTCGGCGTGGGTTTGGATGCCGTCTGCTTGGGCGGGGCCGAGGCAACCGCGGTTTGAGTCGGCGGCGCTGTCAGGCGCAGTCGCTGGCCGGGGCGAATGAGGTAAGGCGGCTCGATGCGATTCCAGCGCGCGACGCTACGGAAATCGACACCGTGCCTCCAGGCAATGGAGTAGAGCGTGTCCCCCTTAGCTACCGTATAGTAGCCGCCGCTATAAACACCACGGCCGTCGACCGGGGCCAGTACGGAGGTCGTGCACCCATACAAGCCCATCAGTACCGCGACGACGACCAGTAGCGCCCGCATTCCGTGCTATCGCTACATTGCCGCGTAGGCTACGGCAAGCCCGAGTAAGATAACCGTCGCCCAGCCGATGCGCTCCATGTAAGCGCGCAGCCAAGGCTCGATTTTCGGCCCGCCCCAGGCCACGAGCAGCGCCACCATGAAGAACCGCGCTCCGCGCCCGACCAGGGACGCGAGAATGAACGGTAGCAGCGCCAGGCCCACTACGCCTGCGCTGACAGTGAAGACTTTGTAGGGGATAGGCGAGAAACCAGCAACAAGCACCACCCAAAAGCCCCAACGATCGAACCAGTCGCGAGCAAGCTGATATTCGTCCATGTAACCGCCACGCTCCAGCCAGGGCTGCACCAGCTCAAACCCGAAGACGCCGAGCAGGTAGCCGAACAGACCGCCGAGCACGGAGGCGACAGTGGTAATCAAGGCAAAGCGCGCAGCACGCTGCGGCCGCGCCATTGCCATGGGCGCGAGCATGACATCTGGCGGTATCGGGAAGAAGGAGGATTCGGCAAAGCTCAAGCCGCCGAGATAAACCGGCGCGTGCCGATGCCCCGCGAGGCGCAAAACCCAGTCGTACAGTCGCTGGAACAGGCCCATCAAAGCGTCCCTCCTAGCATGGGCACGAAGCTCACTTCCGACACACGACGCTGGATAATGCCGTCGGCGCGCCGCAGGTAAACCTGTAGTTCTTGTGCGCCCGCCGTCCCAACCGGCGCGATCAGGCGCCCGCCGACGGCGAGCTGCTCGAACAGCGCTGGCGGTATCTCCGCAGGCGCCGCAGTAAGAAATATCGCGTCGAACGGCGCGTGCTGGGGCCAGCCCTCGTTGCCGTCGCCGTGGCGCACGCGCACGTTGTGCAGATTGAGCAGGCGGAATTGCCGCCGTGCCCGCTCCGCCAGCGCCTTGATCCGCTCAATGGTAAACACGGCCGGCACCAACTGCGCCAGCACCGCGGCTTGATAGCCGGAGCCGGTGCCGATCTCGAGTACGCGCTCCGGAACCGACTCTTCCAGCAGCAGTTCGGTCATGCGTGCAACTACGAACGGCTGCGAGATAGTCTGCCCAAAGCCGATCGGCAACGCGGTGTCGTCGTAGGCTCGGCTTGCCAGCGCCTCATCAACGAAGACATGTCGCGGCGTCTGCCTGAT
>JAJUGG010000213.1 GCA_029268285.1 Ectothiorhodospiraceae bacterium
ACGCGCAGCGCCTTGTAGCGCTCGGCTGCCTCGGCCTGGCGCTTGAGCTTCTCGGCCTGCTGCCCCACCTCGTCGCGCAGATCGTTGAGGCGATCGAGGTTTTCGCGGGTATCGCGAATGCGGCGCTCGGTCTCGCGGCGACGCTCCTTGTACAACGAAATGCCGGCGGCTTCTTCGAGGTAGACCCGCAAGTCTTCGGGCCGCGCCTCGACTACACGCGAGATCATGCCCTGTTCGATGATGGCGTAGCTGCGCGGCCCGAGGCCGGTGCCGAGGAAGACGTCGGTGATGTCGCGCTTACGGCAACGCGTGCCGTTGAGGTAGTACGCCGACTGACCGTCGCGGTTGACCACACGTTTGACGGAGATCTCGTTGTAAGACGCGTATTGGCCGCCAAGGCCGCCGTCGCGGTTATCGAAGATGAGCTCAACCGAGGCTTGGCTGACCGGTTTGCGGCTGCTGGAGCCGTTGAAGATCACGTCCACCATGGACTCGCCGCGCAGATGCTTGGCGGAGCTTTCTCCCATCACCCAGCGCACGCAATCAATGATGTTGGACTTGCCGCAGCCGTTCGGCCCCACGATGCCGATCAGCTGACTGGGCAGCGGAACGGTCGTGGGGTCGACGAAGGACTTAAAGCCCGCAAGTTTGATCTTGGTCAGCCGCATGCGCGGAATATTCCTGTCGTTATTTACTGTCCGCAGGCGCGTGCAGAGCACTTCCGCCTACCATAGCGACGCGCGCGCCAATAAACCATGAAACACGTCCGCTGGCGGGGATAGGCTGCAGCCGCGCAAGTCGCTACAATGCCCGGCCATTATCACGTTTCACAGCATTCTTTGGAAAGCCATGTCGACCAAGCCTAGTAGAACCCTGGAAACCTTCCCCAACCCGAACCCCGAGCGCGATTACACGCTGCACATGCGCATTCCGGAGTTCACCTGCTTGTGCCCCATGACCGGACAGCCGGACTTTGCCACCATCAAGATCGATTACGTACCGGACGAGCGCTGCGTGGAACTCAAAGCGCTGAAGCTCTACATGTGGTCCTTCCGCGATGTCGGCGCTTTCCACGAAGCCGTTACCAACGAAATCCTCGACGACCTGGTGCGCGCCCTGCGGCCGCGCTTCATGCGCGTGACCGGCGAGTGGAACGTGCGCGGCGGCATCTATACCGATGTCGTCGTCGAGCACCGCAGTCCCGACTGGACGCCCCCCACTCCGGTACACCTCCCCTGATCCTACATGCGCGACTTTCTGCTCGGCGTTTCTTACCTGCCGCGCGGGTTCCGGCTCCTCTGGGCGCCGGGCCTGCGCCGCTACGTCGCGCTGCCGATCCTCATCAACATCCTGGTGTTCGGACTGCTGTTCTGGGGCGGTCTGCAACTCTACGGTGATTTGCTCGCCTATCTGTTGCCGAACCCTGAGCGCTGGAGCGGCAACGGCTGGCTCGACCGCACGCTGCTCTTCTTGACCACGGTGCTGTACTGGCTGCTCTGGCCCCTTTTTCTCATTGCGGCCGCAGTGCTGATGTTTTACAGCTTTACGTTGGTGGCCAATCTCATCGGCTCCCCTTTCAACGGCATGCTCTCGGCCAAGGTCGAGCTGATCAGCCGCGGCGCCTTGCCGCCCGAGCAGGATCAGTCCCTGGCCAAGGAGCTGGTCGTGTCGGTGGCGGGCGAGCTACGCAAGCTCGGCTATTTTGCGAAGCTCGCCATCCCGCTCCTCGTCCTGTTCTTCATTCCCGTGGTCAATCTGCTCGCCTCCGCGCTTTGGGCGGTATTCGGCGCCTGGGCCCTGGCCGTTGAATACATGGACTATCCCATGGGCAACCGCGGCATGCGCTTCCAACAGGAGCGCGAGGCGCTGCGTCGCCGCCGCCTGCTCGCGCTCGGCTTCGGGTTTGCGGTGCTTGCCATGACGCTGGTGCCGGTACTGAACCTGCTGGCCATGCCGACCGGGGTGATCGCCGCAACGCTGCTCTGGCTGGACGAATTCAGCGAATCCGCCGAGACGTGACCCGCCGCACATTCACGCCCACACGCCTGTGGGAAGCTTGCGCCCACAACGAACACACGAACCGCAATGGGGCGGGGGCAATGTTCGGTCGGGGGCGAAAGCTCTCGCGAGCGGCGAGCCAATAGTAGCCAACACTAAAGATGGCCGCCCGGAACGAACATTGGTCTTTACCGAAGGCGAGCGCTGGGCGCTCGCCTTTTTCTTTTCCGCGGTCGGTGAGTCGATCCTTGCGTTCTGCTATGGTTTCCGCGTGTTTCACAACGCGCGACCAATCAGCCGTCCATGTCCGACGCTTCCCCACTGCTTTACATCGGCCGCTTCGCGCCCAGCCCGACCGGGCTTTTGCACTTTGGCTCGCTGATTGCGGCCGTCGGCAGCTATCTGCAAGCGCGCGCCGTCGGCGGCCGTTGGCTGCTGCGCATCGAGGACCTGGACCCACCGCGCGTCATGCCTGGCGCAACAGATGCCATTCTCTCGACGTTGGAAGCCTTCGGCTTCGAGTGGGACGGCGAGGTGGTCTACCAAAGCGAGCGCGACGACGCCTACGCTCAAGCGCTGCAGGCACTGGCCACGCGCGGCGTCCTCTATCGCTGCAACTGCTCGCGCAAGGACATCGCCGCGCAATCCGTGGTGGGCAAAGCCGGGCTTATCTACCCCGGCAGTTGCCGCCAAGGGCCTCGCGGCAGCAAGGATGAAATGAGCTGGCGCGTGCGCACCGACGGCGCCTTCATCCGGTTCGAAGATGCGCTGCAAGGCGCGGTGGACGTGGATCTAGAGCGCGAGATCGGCGACTTTACCGTACAGCGCGCCGACGGCATCTTCGCCTATCACTTGGCTCTGGTGGTGGACGATGCCGCTGCCGGCGTCACCGAAGTCGTACGCGGCTACGACCTTTTAGCCAGCACGGCACCGCAGATCCACCTGCAGCACTTACTAGGCCTGCCGACGCCGCGTTATCTGCACCTGCCCATCGCCGTCAACGCCGACGGCGACAAGCTGAGCAAGCAGACCCACGCGCCGCCACTCGACGCCGCAACTCGCCATGAATCGCTGGCAGCCGCGCTTACCTTTCTCGGCCACCCGCCCCCGGCCGAGGCTCGCGGCGATCTTCGCTCGCTCTGGAGTTGGGCGCATAAGGCCTGGGACGAGCAGCGCATCCCGCGCCGCGCGACAATTCAGGTTTGATCCGGCCGCGCAACGACTTCCTTACCCAGGGCGCGTATTACTAGCACTTTCGGCCTACGGTAAGACTGGGTTAAACCACGGAGACACGAAGAAAGGCCAGAGAGGTAGGCTATGAACGCGTCGCGGCGCCATACGCGGCGCCATACATGCTGTAAGAATCGCGGCGGAGTCGCCGCTCCTACAGAAATAGCGTCTTGCTCGAGGACTTTGACCTCTCTCCGTGCCTCTGTGGTTACAAAAGCGCTGGATCAACCTGACGCGGGCGGCACGACAAATAGTTCTGGACTCGATTTTTAGCTGTGCTACCTTCGGTAACAAGAGCTTACATAGATAGGCTCAGATAAGAATTCTGGAGGAGTAGGATGCGCAGCGTTGAACAAGACGTTAGCGCGGCCAGCGTCGTGCTGATATTGATCGCCGTGCTGGTGTTCGTCTCACCGTTCGCGGAATGGTGGATACGGCGAACGCCACCGTGGTGGCTTATCTATCTGCTATGGCTGCTCCTCGCGATCCCCGCGGCGTGGCTGAGTCGATGGATGAGCCGTTATGAGCCTTAGCGTCGGCACGCTTTTTCTAAGCGCGACAGGCTATCTGCTGCTGCTGTTTTTGATCGCCTACGCCACCGAGCGCTGGCTGCCGATTCGTATTACCTCCCACCCGCTGGTCTACATCCTTTCCCTGGGCGTATACGCCACCACCTGGAGCTACTACGGCAGCGTAGGCTTCGCAGCGGAACAGGGCATTCTCTATCTGACGATCTACCTCGGCGTGTTCCTCACTTTCGTGCTCACGCCGGTGCTGCTGATGCCGCTCTTGCGCCTAACGCGCACGCATCAGCTCACATCCGTGGCGGACCTGTTCGCCTTTCGCTTCAACAGCCAGCTGGCCGGGGTGCTGGTGTCGCTGATGATGCTGGCAGGCATCCTGCCTTACATTGCGCTGCAGATCCGCGCCGTGGCCGAGTCGACTCGGGTGCTGAGCCCGGCCACTTCGCCGGTGCCGGTAGCAGTCGTGTTCTGCGTGATGGTGACGGTATTTGCGGTGATCTTCGGCGCACGCCACGTGACCCCGCGCGAGAAACATACCGGCCTGGTCATGGCGATCGCCTTCGAGTCGCTGATCAAGCTACTGATTCTGCTGGCGCTGGCGGCCGTCGCCTTGTGGATGGCCTTCGGCAGCCCTGCCGGCCTCGATGCCTGGCTCGCGGAAGAGCCGGAACGGTTACAACACTTCTACGCCGGTGCGGTGGACGGCCCCTGGGAGAGCCTGCTGCTCATAACCTTCGCCGCTGCGTTCCTGTTGCCGCGCCAGTTCCACATGATCTTCACCGAAAACTTGCGCGCCAGTGCGCTGCTTACCGCCAGTTGGGGCTTTCCGCTTTATTTGCTGCTGGTGGCGCTGGCCATCCCGCCGATCCTGTGGGCGGGCCAGGTACTGATGCCGGAAGCCACGCCGGACTACTACGTGCTCGGCATTGCGCAGCTGGCGGGCTCGCCGATGTTGGCCATTCTGGCCTACCTCGGCGGCATTTCGGCCGCCAGCGCCATGATCATCGTCGCCACGCTGGCGCTGTCCTCGATGTTCCTCAATCACTTGGTGCTGCCTTTCATTCGGCCGCAGCCGCAGCGCGATCTCTACGCCGCCCTGCGCTGGGCTCGCCGTGCCGCCACTGCCGCGATGATCGGCGCGGGCTATTTGTTCTACGAGATTCTGCAGCGCACGCAGGGTTTAGTGGAGTGGGGGCTGATTTCCTTCCTCGCCATGGCGCAGTTCCTGCCGGGCCTGGTCGGTGTGCTCTATTGGCAGCGCGCGACGCGCACAGGCTTCGTCGC
>JAJUGG010000214.1 GCA_029268285.1 Ectothiorhodospiraceae bacterium
CCTGCAAAAGACCCGGCAGCCTAGTATGATTCTGCCTCTGCTTCACGACTCCGGTGATACTGACAACTATGAGCAGTGCTGCCCGCATTCGCGAGATCCCTTATAACTACACCTCCTTCTCTGACCGCGAGATCGTCTTGCGCTTTCTCGGCGAGGAGGCCTGGAAAGTCCTCAACGTACTGCGCGAGGAACGCCGCACCGGCATCTCCGCGCGTATGCTGTTCGAGGTATTGGGGGATCTCTGGGTCGTTACCCGCAACCCCTACATCCAGGACGACCTGCTGGGTAACGATAAACGCCTGACCGGCCTGGTCGAGGCCATGAACCATCGCGTCGATCAGATCGTCGCCCGTGCCGATGGCAATGCCGAAGCCCTGTGGCTGGCCGATCAGGCCCGCGCCGCGGTCAAGCGCTTCGCGGACTGGTTCCCGGCAACCCGCGAGCGCCGCAAAAAAGCCCTCAAGGCCTTTAAGAAGCACACCCGCGACGACAACATTCGCTTCGACGGCCTTTCGCGCATCTCCCACGTCACCGACGCCACCGACTGGCGCGTGGAAATGCCCTTCGTCGTCCTCACCCCGGACACCGAAGAGGAAATGGCCGGCCTGGTGCAGACCTGTTTCGAGCTAGGGCTTACCGTGATTCCACGCGGCGGCGGCACCGGTTACACCGGCGGGGCTGTGCCCTTGAGCGAAGACTCGGCCGTGATCAACACCGAGAAGCTCGAAGACCTCGGTCGGGTCGAGATGAAGAAGCTTCCCGGCCTCGATGTCGAAGTGCCCACCGTGCGCGCCGGCGCCGGCGTCGTGACGCGCCGCGTGGCCGATCTTGCGGGCATGAACGGCTACGTCTTCGCGGTCGACCCGACCTCGCAGGATGCCTCCACCATCGGCGGCAACATTGCCATGAACGCCGGCGGCAAGAAGGCCGTGCTGTGGGGCACCACCCTGGATAACCTCGTTTCCTGGCGCATGGTAACGCCCGACGCCGACTGGCTCGAAGTCGAGCGCCTCGAGCACAACCTCGGCAAGATCCACGACCAGGAAACCGTGCGCTTCCGTGTCACGCGCTACGGGCCGGACGGCCAGACCCGCAAGGGCGAGCCGGAAATCCTCACCTTCCCGGGCTCGACCTTCCGCAAGATCGGCCTCGGCAAGGACGTGACCGACAAATTCCTCGGCGGCCTGCCGGGCGTGCAGAAAGAGGGCTGCGACGGGCTCATTACCTCTGCCGTCTTCATCCTGCACAAGATGCCCAAGTACATGCGCACCGTGTGCCTGGAGTTCTACGGCGACGACCTGCGCGAAGCCGTGCCGGCCATCGTCGAGATCATCGACGACCTCAAGCGGGACGAGCAGGTCAAACTCTCCGGCCTCGAGCACCTGGACGAGCGCTATGTGCGCGCCGTGGGCTACAGCCCCAAGGGCGCGCGCGGCGAGCGGCCCAAGATGGTGCTGATCGCCGACCTCGCCTCTGAGGACCAGGACGCCGTGGCGGCCGCCGCCTCGCGCATGGTGCGGCTAGCCAACGCCCGCAATGCCGACGGCTTCATCGCCGTGTCGCCGGAAGCGCGTAAGACCTTCTGGGCCGATCGTTCCCGCACCGCGGCCATCGCGCGCCACACCAACGCCTTCAAGATCAACGAAGACGTGGTGATCCCGCTCGACAAGCTGGCCGAGTACAGCGAGGGCATCGAGCGCATCAACATCGTGCGCAGCATCAGCAACAAGCTGCAGCTGGTGCAGCGCCTGCGCAGCTACCTCGGCGGCCGCATCCCGCTGCTGCAGGAATACCCGGACTTCGCCGACGACCTCGAAACGGAGGAGGGCAGCACCGTGCTGCACTCCAAGCAGCGCGCCGCACTGGAACGCCTGAACTTTGTCGAAGAGCGCTGGCAGGGCATCCTCGAGCACCTCGACGACTCCGCCTTCGACTACGAAGAGCTTCTGGACGAGCCGTCGCTGGCCGACCGCCGCGAGGGCGACACCCTGGTACAGCTCCTGCTGCGCCGCAGTCTGCGTATCTCCTATAAGCAGGACGTGCTGCGCCCGCTGCGCGAGATCTTCGAGGGCAACGCGCTGAAGCCCGTGCGCGACAAGATCGACGAGATCCACCAGGAAGTGCTGAGCTCGCGCCTTTTCGTGGCGCTGCACATGCATGCCGGCGACGGCAACGTGCACACCAACATCCCGGTCAACTCCAACGACTACCAGATGATGGCCGACGCCGAGAAGATCGTCGATGAAGTCATGGAGCTGGCCCGTCGCCTGGGCGGCGTGATCTCCGGTGAGCACGGCATCGGCCTGACCAAGATGCAGTATCTGGACAAGGCCGTGGTGGACAACTTCACCAACTACAAGCAGAAGGTTGACCCGCACGGGCGCTTCAACAAGGGCAAGCTGCTCGCCGGCTCCGGCCTTGGCAACGCCTACACGCCCAGCTTGCGCCTGGTGCAGCAGGAGGCGCTCATTCTCGAGCAGAGCGAGCTTGGCGCCCTCAACGACGACATCAAGAACTGCCTGCGCTGCGGCAAGTGCAAGCCCGTGTGCACCACCCACGTACCGCGCGGCAACTTGCTGTACTCGCCGCGCAACAAGATCCTTGCCACTGGTCTCATGATCGAGGCTTTTCTGTACGAGGAGCAGACCCGGCGCGGCATCTCCCTGCACCACTGGGAGGAGATGAACGACGTTGCCGACCACTGCACCATCTGCCATCGGTGCTTCAACCCCTGCCCGGTGAACATCGACTTCGGCGACGTCACCATCCGCATGCGCTCCATTCTCAAGGACCGCGGTAAGCGCAACACCAAGCCCGCCACTGCGGCGGCCATGGCCTTCCTCAACGTCAAGGATGCCAAGGCCGTGAACACCATCCGTAAGGGTCTGGAAGTGGGCTTCAAGGCCCAGCGCGCCGGCACCAAGGTGGCCCAGGCCGTGGGCCTGACCAAGCCCAAGGTCAAAACCACCGTCAAGGAGCGCCCGCGCAACACCACCGGCGGGCTCAAGTCCATCCCCGTGCAGGTCGTCAACTTCGTCAAGAAGCCGCTGCCCGGCTCCCTGCCGAGCCAGACCACCCGCAAGATGCTGGGCCTCGAGGACACCAAGACCGTGCCCATCATCCGCGACCCGCAGAAGGTCAACGACGATTCGGATGCTGTGTTCTACTTCCCCGGTTGCGGCTCCGAGCGCCTGTTCAGCCAGATCGGCCTCGCGACCATGGCCATGCTCTACGACGCCGGCGCCCAAACCGTGCTGCCGCCCGGCTACCTCTGCTGCGGCTATCCGCAGAACGCCGCAGGCGACATCGACAAGGGCAAGCAGATCACCACCGAGAACCGTGTGCTGTTCCACCGGGTGGCCAACACCCTGAACTACATGGACATCAAGACGGTGATCGTCTCCTGCGGCACCTGCATGGACCAGCTGCTCAAATACGAATTTGAGCAGATCTTCCCCGGCTGCCGTCTGCTCGACATCCACGAGTACCTGCTCGAGAAGGGCTACAAGATGGAAGGCGTGGAGGGCGTGCAGTACATGTACCACGAGCCCTGCCACGCGCCCATGAAGACCTACAAGGCGCAGGACGTCGTCAACCAGCTCACCGGCACCGACGTCAAGCTCAACGACCGCTGCTGCGGCGAGTCCGGTACCTTCGCCGTCAGCCGCCCCGACATCGCCACCCAGGTTCGCTTCCGCAAGGAAGAAGAGATCAACAAGGATCTCGAAACCCTCACCGGCGCCCCCGTGGCCGAAAAGGGCAAGGTGAAAATGCTCACCTCCTGCCCGGCCTGCCTCCAGGGCCTGTCCCGCTACAGTGACGACACCGGCGTGGATGCGGACTACATTGTCATAGAGATGGCCAACAAACTGCTGGGCGAGGGCTGGCAGAAGGGGTTCATCGACAAGGCGAAGCAGGGCGGCATCGAGAAAGTCCTGCTGTAAGGCTACAAACCAAAGGGTGCCGACCCACCGGGTCGGCGCCTTTAACTACCGACAGCATCACCCCCGCAGGAGCGGCCCCTGGCCGCGACCATCCACTTAAACCGATTCAAGCTCCCTGTGGGAGCAGCGACACCTCGTCGCGAAAGTTCCTGCACTCAAGCGCATTATGTGTTGCTCAGTTCACTGGCTGTCCCATCAACACACTGGTGCTAATTTTGCTAGCCTAAGCATTAACCGGAGCGTAAAGCAGATAAATCAGGAGGGCCTGAAGCCCCATTAAGACGGCGATTCCCCCGAGATTGAATAGAAGACGCCTAGTGGCCGACTGAAGGCGAAACTCCTTCCAAACAGTCAGCACCAGAAGCCCCACAACTAAAACAATCGCTTCTTTCCGTACAAGCAGATCAGCCAGCCAAGACCCCATTAGTGCGGCGCCCTCGCCGAAGAACCCATCACTCAAAGCGGAATAGCTTTCGCGGGCTGCCATTGTTGTCGCTACGACTGCGCCGCCGATCATCTGCAAAAACAGTAGAAGCAGGTTGGAGTAGCGAAAGCGCCGGTCTCGGCGCTTTGTGTTCGCAACGACACCTTCCATGTCAGCTTGCCTTCTTCTGCTCAGTAGCAGGCACCGGCATCTTCCTGACCTTACCGCGTATCGTCGTCGATGAAATCTGTCCGCCTACTGCAGGAATATTGAACTTGTCGAGCAAGCTCATTGCTTCGCCGTCGTCATCGATTAGCAGAACTTTAATATCGATCTGGCCTTTACCGATAAACGTCCCACTCACCTTTATCTCCAGTTCGCCACCTTTGATAGCACCGTGTCCCAGAACCTTTTGAGCCGCGTCTCCAACAACTGGAAACCACTCAGTTTCTGCATGGCCGTAAAGGATAGTGTTGCCTTCAGAACCGAGAGTGAAGTTCTCGACCAAACCAAAACACTGAGTGGCGGGAAGGTTAGGGCCGGGACGAATGAGGAGATACGCGCCAGAGGCTAGGTTTGCACTGAAGGCAGTCCGAGGAATTCCCACGCCAACCCCTGAAATCCACAACTTTGCTTCCATCGCTTATTCCTTATA
>JAJUGG010000215.1 GCA_029268285.1 Ectothiorhodospiraceae bacterium
ATCGTGCATCGCCTCGACAAAGACACCTCCGGGCTCATGGTGGTGGCGAAAACCCTGCCCGCCCACAAGCGCCTCGTCGAACAACTGCAGGCGCGCAGCGTCAAGCGCGAGTATCTCGCCCTGGTCAACGGCTGCCCGACCGCCGGCGGCACGGTCGATGCGCCGATAGGCCGCCACCCGCGTGACCGCCTGCGCATGGCGGTGGTCGACGGTGGCCGCGAGGCCGTCACACATTACCGTCTCGAGGCGCGCTTTAGCGCCCATACCTTATTGCGCGTGCGGCTGGAAACCGGTCGCACCCACCAAATCCGCGTGCACATGGCCCATCGCGGTTACCCCTTGGTGGGCGACCCGCTCTATGGCCGCAAGCCGCTGCTGCCCAAGGGCGCGCGTGACGAACTGCGCGAGGCTTTGCAAGGCTTTCGCCGCCAAGCTTTGCACGCCGCCCGCCTCGGCCTTACCCACCCGGCGAGCGGTGAAGAGATGCACTTCGAAGCGCCGCTGCCGGAGGACATGGCGACGCTGCTGGAACTGATGCGGCGCGAGTGCCCGGCGGAGTAGTGTGTTCCTGAGTGTAGGTCCGACTTCAGTCGGGCGTCTTCGGTTAGGAGCGTCCGACTGAAGTCGGACCTACAGCAAGAGTCGCGGCGAGGCGCCGCTTCTACAGGAAAAGGTGTCTGATTCTGGGAGCGACCCTGGCCGCGAAGGGGCCAAACTGCTGGAGCGTGAGGGATCGCGGCGGGGTCGCCGCTCCTACAGGAGGCGTAATAAATTTCTTCTCCGTGTCTCCGTGGTTGATTTCCAAACCTGAAAGAAGCCCATATGCCCGAGAACTTCATCCGCCCCGACTGGCCCGCCCCTTCCACGGTACGCGCGGTCGTGACGACCCGCCGCGGCGGGGTGAGTTTGCCGCCGTTCGACACCTTTAATCTGGGCGCCCATGTAGGCGACGATCCGGCGCATGTTGCAGAAAACCGCCGGCGGCTGAGCGAAGCCCTTGCGCTACCTCAGGAACCGGCGTGGCTGACGCAAGTGCACGGAACGCAGGTGGTGCGCGCCGAGGAAGCCGGCGAGGCCGATGCTGTCTGGACGAACCAAATAGGGCCCGTGTGCGCCATCCTCACCGCCGACTGTCTGCCGGTTCTGTTCTGCGATGAGCAGGGTACGCGCGTGGCGGCGGCGCATGCAGGCTGGCGCAGTTTGGTGGGCGGCGTGCTGGAAGCAACGGTGGCAGCCATGGACGTGCCAGGCGAGCGCATCATGGCCTGGCTTGGACCTGCCATAGGCCCCACTTGCTTCGAAGTCGGCGAAGAGGTTCGGGCCGAGTTTCTGGCCCGCGACGACGGTGCCGAGGCTTGTTTCCACCCCTCGCCGCAGGGGCGCTGGTTAGCCGATCTCTACGCGCTCGCGCGGCGGCGCCTTACAGCATGCGGCGTGCAAGCCGTGTACGGAGGAGGTCTATGTACCTACCGCGATGCCGATCTTTTCTATTCCTACCGCCGCGACGGCCGCACCGGACGCATGGCGAGCCTGATTTGGTTAGCGCCGTAATGAACAGAGTTGAATCGCGGAGGCACGGAGACACGGAGAAAAATACTTTCGGGCATGGGTTTATTGGCCTGAAAGCGTTCTGCGGTGAATCTGCCTGAAAGTGATCCGCATAACACCTGCCGGTTTAAAGAGCCTTTCCTTCTCCGTGCCTCCGTGGTTTATATCAAAGCGCGGGTTTTAGCACTCTTAGGGAACGAGTGCTAAGTTTGCTAGTCTAAGCCTACAAATGCCGAGGCCGTTGTCGTGGCCTCCTGAGGCTTACAGCAAAATTGAGGATGCTTATTCATGCGGATGGATAAACTCACCACTAAGTTTCAGCTAGCACTGGCGGATGCCCAGAGCCTGGCGGTCGGGCGCGATCACCAGTTCATCGAGCCGGTGCACCTGATGGCGGCGCTGCTGGATCAAGACGGCGGCACGGCGCGTCAATTGCTGCATCAGGCTGGCGCCAATGTGAATTACCTGCGCTCGCAGCTGGGCGAGGCGCTGGAGCGCCTGCCGACTGTGCAGGGTACTGGCGGCGAAGTGCATATTTCCAACGAGCTCGGCCGCCTGCTCAACCTCACCGACAAGCTCGCTCAAAAACGCAAGGATCAGTACATCTCCAGCGAGCTGTTTGTGCTGGCCGCGGTCGAGGACAAAGGGCAGCTCGGCGAGCTGCTGCGTAAAGCCGGCGCGACGAAAGAGGCGATCGAGAAGACCATCGACGACCTGCGCGGCGGCCAGAAGGTCGAGGACCCGAACGCCGAGGAGCATCGCCAGGCGCTGGAGAAGTACACCATCGACCTCACCGAGCGCGCCGAGCAGGGCAAGCTGGACCCGGTGATCGGCCGAGATGACGAGATTCGCCGTACCGTGCAGGTGCTGCAGCGCCGGACCAAGAACAATCCGGTGTTGATCGGTGAGCCCGGTGTGGGCAAGACGGCGATTGCCGAGGGGCTGGCGCTGCGCATCGTCAACGGCGAGGTGCCGGAAGCGCTCAAGAACAAGCGCCTGCTGAGCCTCGACATGGGCGCGCTGATCGCCGGGGCGAAGTTCCGCGGCGAGTTCGAGGAGCGCCTGAAAGCCGTACTGAATGATCTGGCCAAGCAGGAAGGGCAGGTCATCCTGTTCATCGACGAGATCCATACCATCGTCGGTGCCGGCAAGGCCGAAGGTTCCATGGACGCCGGCAACATGCTCAAGCCCGCGCTGGCGCGCGGCGAGTTGCACTGCATCGGTGCCACCACGCTGGACGAGTACCGCCAGTACATCGAGAAGGATGCCGCACTCGAGCGCCGCTTCCAGAAGGTGCTGGTTGACGAGCCCAGTGTCGAGGACACCATTGCCATCCTGCGCGGCTTGAAGGAGCGCTACGAGGTGCACCACGGTGTCGAGATCACCGACCCGGCCATCGTGGCTGCTGCGACGCTGTCGCATCGCTACATCACGGATCGGCAACTGCCCGACAAGGCGATCGACTTGGTCGACGAGGCGGCGTCGAGGATTCGCATCGAGATCGATTCCAAGCCCGAGGAGATGGACCGCCTCGAGCGGCGCCTGATCCAGCTCAAGATCGAGCGCGAGGCGCTTAAGAAGGAGAGCGACGAGGCGTCCAAGAAGCGTCTGGAGGCCTTGGAGGAGGAGGTCGAGAAGCTCGAGCGCGAATACCAGGAGCTGGAAGAGGTCTGGAACTCCGAGAAGGCGGCGGTGCAGGGCACCCACACCATCAAGGAGGCTCTGGAGCGCGCGCGTCAGGAGCTGGAAACGGCGCGTCGCGCCGGCGACCTGCAGCGCATGTCCGAGCTGCAGTACGGCAAGATTCCGGAGCTCGAGCGCCAGCTCGATATGGCGGCGCAGGCCGAGATGCAGGAGATGAAGTTGCTCCGCAACCGCGTCACCGACGAGGAAATAGCCGAGGTCGTCTCCAAGTGGACCGGCATCCCCGTCTCCAAGATGCTCGAAGGCGAGCGCGACAAGCTCTTGCGCATGGAAGAAGAGCTCAAACAGCGCGTGGTGGGGCAGGACGAGGCCGTCGAGGCTGTTGCCAACGCCATCCGCCGCTCGCGGGCGGGGCTCTCCGACCCGAACCGGCCTAACGGCTCGTTCCTGTTCCTGGGCCCGACCGGCGTCGGCAAGACCGAACTCTGCAAGGCGCTGGCGACTTTCCTCTTCGACACCGAAGAGGCCATGGTACGCATCGACATGTCCGAGTACATGGAGAAGCACGCCGTGGCGCGGCTGATCGGTGCGCCGCCGGGCTATGTCGGCTACGAAGAAGGCGGCTATCTCACCGAAGCGGTGCGGCGCAAGCCTTACTCGGTGATCCTGCTCGACGAGGTCGAGAAGGCTCATCCGGACGTCTTCAACATCCTGCTGCAGGTATTGGACGACGGCCGGCTCACCGACAGCCATGGGCGCACAGTGGACTTCCGCAACACCGTGATCGTGATGACCTCGAACCTGGGCTCCAATGTGATCCAGGAGCAGGTCGACAAGGTGAGCTATGAGGAGCTCAAGGACCAGGTGATGGACATCGTCGGCACCCACTTCCGGCCGGAGTTCATCAACCGCGTGGACGAGGTGGTGGTGTTCCACCCGCTGGCTCGCGAGCAGATTCGCGCGATTACCAAGATCCAGGTGCAGTACCTCGATCAGCGTCTGCGCGATCGCGATATGGCCATCGAGTTCAGCGAAGCTGCGCTCGATCTGCTCGGTAACGCCGGCTTCGATCCGGTCTACGGTGCGCGGCCGCTCAAGCGGGCGATCCAGCACCGCGTCGAGAACGCGTTGGCGCAGCAGATCCTGTCTGGCCGCTATGGCCCGGGCGACACCATTCGTGTCGATGCCCAGGACGGAGAGTTGGTGTTCGAGAAACACCGCGAAAGCGTGGTGGCGTAAGCCGAACGGCCCCGCAAGGGGCCGTTTTTTTGAGCTTTGGTGGGTTTGTCCGACTGAAGCCGAGCCTACAAAAAGTGTTTTTCTCTGTGCTTCCGTGCTTTATCAGCGCGTCCACAGCGACCGAAGCGGAACCCGCTGACTTGACCGTTTTAGCACTCGGGTGTAAACAGTGCTAATTCCGAACCGATGTTGGTTGTAATGGTCCAAGGCCACGTCTTGGCATTATGACGAGGAAACGAACATGCCGATTTACGAATACCAGTGCGATGCCTGTAACCAGAAGCAGGAAGTCATCCAGGGCATCAACGATCCGGAACTCAAGGATTGCCCGAAGTGCGGCAAGCCCGAGTTGCGGCGTCTGATCTCCGCGGCAGGTTTCCGCCTCAAGGGCGGCGGCTGGTACGAGACCGACTTCAAGAGCGGTAACAAGCGCAACTTGGCCAGCGATTCCGGAGGCAGCGACAGCTCCTCGAGCACCGGCACCGATTCCTGAAGAATTTGAAACCACAGAGGCACAGAGGGCACGGAGAAGAACAGGCGGAGATTCACCTTTAGGAGCGGCGACCCCGCCGTGATTC
>JAJUGG010000216.1 GCA_029268285.1 Ectothiorhodospiraceae bacterium
ACGGAGCTAGCGCTGCTCTATACGGCGGACAACGGCCTGAACGCCGGCATCACGCTGTTCCACAACGATTTCGACGACAAGATTACTCGCGTCGCATGCCCGGCCGAAATCTGCCCCGGCGGTCCAAACCAGTTCGGCAGCGACCCGACCTACCGCATCAACGTCGACGAGGCCGTAACCCAAGGCGTCGAGCTGCTGCTTGCCATGCCGGTAACGGACGCGATCAACATCTCGGCCAGCTATACCTACACCGACTCTGAACAGAAGAGCGGCGAATACGAAGGGCAACCCCTGACCCAATTGCCCGAGCACCTCGCCACCCTACAGGCCGACTGGCAGGCAACGGCACGCTTGAGCCCCTGGACGCGCATCACTTATCGCGGAAAGGAAAGCCAGCCGATCACTGGGCCGTCGCAGAGTTCTATCGTCGCGCCCTCGCATACCTTTGTCGATGTCGGCGTGGGTTATCAGTTCACTGACAAAACCAAGTTCAGTGCCGGCCTCTACAACCTACTCGACAAACGCATTAGCTACGACGACTACGGCTACGTCGAAGACGGCCGCCGCCTGTGGCTGAGCATCGCAACCGAGTTCTAAGGCCGCCCTAAGCAAATCCGGCGAGGACATGACTGATGACAACTTCTAGCGCAAGCGTCCAAACAGCAAAAGCGTCGACCAACCTCAAGAAGCTTTGCCGCCACTTCGCCCACAAGGTGGAGGTCGACTTCGACGACGCCCGCGGCGTGATTCGCTTCCCGTTCGGCGGCGAAGCCGAACTGCTCGCCGCGGACGACACGCTGCGCCTGGAGGCGCGCGCTGAAGAGGAAGAAGCCTTGGCACGGGTGGAGAAAATCCTCACCGACCACCTCTTGCGCTTCGCCCATCGCGAGGAGTTGGCAGTCAGTTGGCACCGCGCTAATTGAGCCGCCCGTATTTTAGATCACTAGAAGGACATTCATCTTGCAAGCGTTTCGCCCGATGCGTTTTGTACCCACAGCCCTGCTCGCGCTTAGCCTGCTTGCGTCTACCGCAGCGTCGGCGCGCACCCTCGACACCGGCTACGGCGCGGTCGAGATCGACGGCCAGCCCGAGCGCGTTGTTACCCTATACGAAGGCGCCCTGGACGCCGCCCTTGCGGCGGGCGTGCAGCCGCTTGCTGCGGTAACCACCCGCGGCGCCGACGGCGTTGCCTCTTATATTCAGGATCAGGCGGGCGATCTCGCCATCGTCGGCGTAGTGCGGGAAATCAATCTCGAAGCCGTGGTAGCGCAGAGGCCGGATCTCATCCTGGCTTCGCCGCAGCTACCACGCGAGCAATACCAGTTGCTGTCGCGCATTGCCCCCACGGTCGTGCCGAAGACCCAGACCTTGGGGCCCGACACCTGGAAGGAAGAAGCCCGTCTGTTTGCCCAGGCACTCGACCGCGAGCAGGAAATCGAGGACGCCATCGCCGCCGTCGAGCAGCGTGCGGCCAAGCTGGCCGAGACGGTGGAGCAGAACTTCGCGGAGGACAAGACGACTTACCTGGTACGCTGGATGCCGCAGGGTGCGTTAATCATGTCCTCTCAACTCTTCTCGACCGGACTTCTAAGCGCTGCCGGCTTTGGCGTGCAGGATGGCGACCTGGTCAAAGCGGGACGCCCGCACAGCGACCCGCTGAGTCTGGAAAATCTGTCGCAGGTCGACGGCGACTGGCTGTTCCTGGCCACCCTCAACGAAGACGGCCGCAAGGCGCTGGAGGCGGCGAAGCAGTCGCCCGCTTTCGCGCGGCTCAACGTGGTCGAGCAGGAGCGTGTCGTTCCGGTCGACGGCCAGCTTTGGACCAGCGCCAGCGGCCCCATTGCCGCTCAGGCCATTCTCGATCAGCTGGAAAGCGTCATCGAGCGGTACGAGTCCACAGCCGAAGGGCGGTAGGCTCGATATCCTCGCAGTACATTCGTAACACGATACACGACCCGCTTTGAGTACTGTCGTACATACGCCCCCCGCCCGGCGCGGCCTCGTCCAGCTCATGCTGCTGACGACGGCCGCCTTGGCGGCTTTCTGCGTCCTCAGCCTGCTACTCGGCGCCGGCGATACCGCCCCCATGGACGCGCTAGCCGCGCTGTTCGGGCGTGGTAGCGAAGAAGCGACGTTTGTCGTCCACTCACTGCGCGCGCCGCGGACGCTGACCGGCCTGATCGTAGGCATCGCGCTGGGCTGCTCCGGCGCGCTGCTACAGGCAGTCGCGCGCAACCCGCTCGCCGAACCGGGCCTGCTGGGGGTAAGCGCCGGCAGCGCCTTTGCGGTTGCGCTGGCCCTGCTACTGGGAGCGAGCGCGGCGACGCTGCGGGTCGGTGTGGCGCAACTCGGCGCCCTAGCCGGCTGCCTCTGCGTGCTGGCAGCGGCTCGGCTGCGCGGCGTGGGCGACGACCCGGTGCGGCTGGTTCTGGCGGGTGCGGCACTGTCGGGTCTGCTCATTGCCCTGACCTCGCTTCTACTGCTGGTCGATCAACGCGCCGCCGACGAGATTCGGTTTTGGGTCATCGGCAGCGTAGCCGGCCGCAATCTAGAAGACCTCTGGGCCATCCTGCCTTCGCTGCTGCTAGCCGTTGCCCTGGTACTGATCATCGCGCGGCCGCTGGCGGCCCTTGCGCTTGGTGAACGCGTCGCTGTCGGCCTTGGCCATAAACCTTGGTTGGTGCGCCTGCTCACGGTTCTCGCGGTGGCGCTGCTGGTAGGCGCTGCCACGGCGGTAGCCGGGCCGGTCGCCTTTGTCGGCCTGGTGGTTCCTTTCGCCGCACGCGCTCTGGCCGGCCCTGACATACGCCGAACGTTGTGGCTCTGCTTGCCGCTGGGGCCGATGATGGTCATCGGCGCCGATATCGTCGCGCGCCTGCTGGTGCAGCCCTCTGAGATGCCCTTGGGCGTCCTGACCGCTCTATTGGGCGCTCCCGTACTGGTCATGGTCGTCCGCGCCCGCCGCTTGCCGTCCTTATAGCCGCCATGTCCGCGCATATAGAACGTATCGCCAAGCTTGCTTCTCCTCCCGGCTCTGCCGTTACCGCTCCCCCCGGCTTGTGGCTGCTTAGGCTCGGCAGCGATCGTGCGCTCTTGGTGGACAAACGAGCGCTACTGGCCGCGCTGGCGCTGTGCTCGTGCCTGCTGGCAGCCTCGGTGCTGTCGCTATGTCTGGGCAGCGTGGCACTCACTCCGGCACAAGTCCTACCGGCACTCATCGGTAAGGGCGATGCCATGGCGATATTCGTCGTCCAAGAGTTGCGGCTGGCTCGCGTAGCCGCCGGCATTCTGACCGGCGCAGCCTTTGCCGTCGCCGGCTGCCTGATGCAGACCCTGGCGCGCAACCGCTTGGCCACACCCGGCATCATCGGCATCGACAACGGCGCCACAGCCTTTGCGGTAGCCTCTGTGGTGGGCATAGGTGTGAGCATCGCGCCACCGGCACTGGCTTTAGTCGGTGCGGCGACCGCAACGGCGCTCGCCTTCGGCTTGGCAGGCGGCGCCGGTACTCGCGGATATCGCTTCATCGTTGCCGGTATCGGCGTAGGAGCCATATTCGGTGCTGGCACACAGTTCATGCTGGCGCGGGTTGCGATCGACGTCGCCAATGCCGCCTACCCCTGGACGGTGGGCAGCCTCAACGCGCGCTCCGGCTCTGCCGTTGCGACCTTGGCCGCCGGCCTCGCCGTCGGCATGACCGGCGCGCTCGCGCTGTCGCGGGCACTCAACGTGCTGCGCTTTTCGGATTCGGTGGCTCTCGGCCTCGGCATACGCGTCAAAGCCTGCCGCTACGCTGCGCTGGCGCTCGCGGTACTGCTCAGCGCTCTTGCCGTAGCGGTAGCGGGGCCGGTGGGGCTGGTCGGGCTCATGGGCCCGGAGATCGCGCGCCATCTGTCCTCCCGTCGCGGCGTGCCCATCGTCAGTTCGGCGCTTGCCGGCGCGCTGGTCATGGTGCTGGCCGACCTTGCAGGACGGCTGATACTCGCCCCGGTGGAGGTGCCGGTGGGCATCATCACTGCCGTGGTGGGTGGGCCTTATCTGCTTTGGATTTTGATCCGCAAACCGGCTGTAGCCTGAGGAAGCGCTCAAGGCAGGGCGTTCTTAGCGAACCATGCAGATATCGAAATCACATAGACAAGCTTTATGACTGAACTCGCTGAAATGGAAAGCAGACCTGCGCGACTGCAAGCTCACGCGCTTAGTCTCGGCTACGGGAGCACGGAAATCATCGAGCGCCTGTCGCTGAGCCTGCCGGACAGCCGGGTGACGGCCATCGTCGGCCCCAACGGCTGCGGCAAGTCGACGCTGCTGGCGGGCTTAGCGCGGCTGCACGCGCCCAGCGGCGGCGCCGTGTTACTGGACGGTGCCGATATTCAACGCTTGCCCTCGCGCGAAGTTGCGCGCCGGGTCGCCCTGCTACCTCAGGACACGCAAGCGCCGGAAGGGCTTACTGTAAGCGAGCTGATTCGCTTCGGCCGGCAACCGCACCAGAGCTGGCTGCGCCAGTGGTCGGCCGAGGATCAGCGGGTCGTAGAGGAAGCCTTGGCGGCTGCGGATCTACAGGAACTCGCCGAGCGACCGCTGAACGCCATGTCCGGCGGTCAGCGCCAGCGCGCCTGGATCGCCATGGCGATCGCGCAGCAGACGCCGCTGCTCTTGCTGGACGAGCCCACCTCGGCACTGGATCTCGGCCATCAACTGGAAGTATTCGAGCTTATCCGCTCACTGGCCGCAGCCGGCAAGACGATCGTGATGGTCGTACACGACTTGGTGAGCGCCTGCCGCTTTGCCGATCACTTGATCGCCATGCACGCGGGGCGCATCGTCGCGGAAGGAGCGCCTAAGGATGTAGTGACGGAGGAACTCGTGCGCCGACTCTACGGCATAGAGTGCACCTTGATCCCGGACCCGGCGACCGGAACACCGATCCTCACCGATTTGCGGCGGGCAAGACCGCGGTAAGAACGAAAGGTGGAAAAGGATTCTCGAGGCCAGGAGCCGCT
>JAJUGG010000217.1 GCA_029268285.1 Ectothiorhodospiraceae bacterium
CGCGACCTTGCCGCGATATAGCGCGTCGTCGGCACGTTTCAGGCAACTATCGATGGTATCGTCGTCGTGGAATTCGCTAATGCCGAAGGTTCCGGTGGCAATGATGCGTTGCCCGCGGTGCTCTACGCCCTGGGAAGCCAAAAGGTCGCGTATACGCTCCGTCAGGCATAGCGCGCCGGCGAGATCCGTCTCGGGTAGTATCAGCAGGAACTCCTCTCCTCCCCAGCGCGCCACCAAGTCGTGGCCGCGCACGGAATCTTTTAGGCAGCGCCCAACATAGGTAATAACGGCATCGCCCGCCTCATGGCCGTAGCGGTCGTTGATCGCCTTGAAGTTATCGATATCGATGAGAACGACGGTGAGTGGGTGGCCGTTGCGGCTGCGGCGCTGGATTTCGCTCTGGATGACGCTCATGGCATGGCGACGGTTGCTGAGCTCGGTGAGCGGATCGGTATTGGCAGCCATCAGCAGGCCGCGCTCGGCACGCAAGGCAAAGCGGCTGTACACCCAAGACAGGTAGCCCGACATCACGAAGGCGCACACGGCATTTGCCTGCCACAGCCGATCGATAACAGAAGGCGTCGCCGAGGGATGAGCCGCCTGCTCGAACAACACGCCCAGCGCAACGAACTCCGCGCACATGAGCGCTGCGAGCACTACGTTAAAGGTCAAGCGATAGGGGGAGCAGATGAAGATCAGCGGGACAACGACGAGCAGGTAATAGCGAAAACCGGCATAGGCGCTGAGTTCATAGCTGGCAAAGCCGATGTAGCCGGCGATCTGCAACCAGGCGAGCAGAACGGTGATATTTACACGGCCGTGCCGGAGCAAAGCGAGGCAGCCCGCAAAAAACAGCACGCTGAGCAGGCTCAGCACCGCGAGCAGGTGGATGCCGTGGAAACTGGAGTACACAGCCAGGAAAAAGTGTGCCACACCGGCGCCAAAGGAGCCGTGGCTTATCACCTTGAGGAAGCGCGGCATGAAGCGCGTGGATCTGGCGTGTTCGCTGGTGTGCATTCGGTCCGGTTTGAAGCCTCTCCCGAGTAAGCCCGCTCTGCCGCGGCAATCCGGGACAGCTCCTTCCTCCCGTTGAGAGGGCAATATGACTTATACGGGAAGCGCTTGCCACAGGATGTGTGCGGTTACTCGTTTTCCTGCGACAGTGCTTGTCGGGATTACAACGCGTAGCGCGCTCGCGGCCGGTAAAAAGCGTGGTTGGCTACGGAAAGCACGGAACACATGAAGGGCCACGGAAAAAAACGATATGACTTTCAGCTTCCGTGTGTTCCGTGGTGAATATCGACTTCGGCGGGTGTGGGCTGTCGCGGCCGCCCCTAGCAAAACTTGCCAACGCCTGTGGGTGCGGCTCCTGGCCGCGAACGAAGATGGGTTCGGCGCGTTCTTCAGCCCGCCTCGTCCTGCAGCACCGGTGCCCGTAGCCCCAGTACCGCGAAGAACCATAGCGCGGAGACGATGGCGCAGAACAAGAACACGCCGCTAACGCCGAAGCGGCCGTATAACGCGCCGCCGGCCATGCCGCCGCAGAAGGCGCCGAGGAACTGGGACGTGGAGTAAACGCCCAGCGCCGCGCCCTTGAAGTGCGGCGGCGCAAAGCGGGAAATGAGCGAGGGCAAGCTCGCTTCGAGCGTGTTGAAGACGGCGAAGTAAAACCATAGCGCTGCGAGAATGGCGAGGCTGGAGCTCAGGGACCATGCCAGCGCGAGCTGCGCGAGCACCAGCGCCAGCACGACGTAGCGCAGCACCCGATGCATGATCCTGCGCCGTTCGCCGTAAGCGATGATGGGGATCATGGCGAGCACGGAGAGCAGCAGCACCGGGACGTAGACCTTCCAATGAGCGCTACTGGCCAGGCCGAGGTATTCGCTAAGCACAACCGGCAGCACCACGAAGCCGGCGGTTAGCACTAGGTGCAGGGCGAAAATGCCGGCATCGAGCCGCAGCAAATCCGGATCGCGCAGCACTTGAGCAAAGGCGCGGGCGCTGATGGGCGCATCGGCAGCGCGCGGCGCCTCGCCGGGCACAAGCAGGTACAACAAGCCGATTGCGGCCAGCGCGAGCACGGCGGTCGCCCAGAACACCCCCGCCAGCCCGCCCCAGCCGGCAAACACCGGCCCCAGGATGAGCGCAAGCATGAAGGCGCCACCCACGCTCATGCCGATGATGGCCATGGCCTTGGTTCGCTGAGTGTCGCGGGTAAGATCGGCAGCCAGCGCCATGACAGCGGCAGAGATCGCGCCGCTGCCCTGCAGCGCGCGGCCGAGAATGACGCCGTAGATGCTGTCGGCGAGCGCAGCGACGACGCTGCCTATGACGAACAGGACCAAGCCCGCGACGATGATAGGCCGCCTGCCGAAACGGTCCGAGGCCAGCCCCATGGGAATCTGCAGCAATGCCTGGGTAAGGCCGTAGGCGCCGATAGCCAAGCCGATCAGCGTGGGCGTGGCGCCGGCAAGCGCATCGGCATAGAGGGTAAAGACGGGCAGGATAAGAAACAGCCCGAACATGCGCAGGCCGAAGATAATCGCCAGCCCGGTGGTCGCCTTACGCTCTGCCACCGTCATGGAACCCAGCCGCTGCACTCGAGTCGAACTCAATTCGCTATCCGTTTTTTTGATGACGCCGCCCGGTTGGGGGAGAGATGCCGCCGTGGCGCGGGGTTTCGTAGGTCCGACTTCAGTCGGACGCTCAGCCCGAGTACGTCCGACTGAAGCCGGACCTACGCAAGCCTGGTCGTGCCGCGCGAAGGCGGCCGGCCGTGTTAAGCCCCCTGCCCTATGCACTGACGCCCGAGGGCAAAGACCGCGTATAGTAGCAGGTTCGCCTCGACGACTAAAAACGTAATGGAACACATTCGCATCCGGGGTGCGCGCACCCACAATCTGCAAAACATCGACCTCGACCTGCCGCGCGACAAGCTGGTGGTGCTGACGGGGCTTTCCGGCTCGGGCAAGTCCTCGCTGGCCTTCGACACGATCTACGCGGAAGGGCAGCGGCGCTACGTGGAGTCGCTGTCGGCGTACGCGCGCCAGTTTTTGTCGATGATGGACAAGCCCGAGGTGGACCACATCGAGGGGCTCTCCCCGGCGATTTCCATTGAGCAGAAGTCTACCTCCCACAACCCCCGCTCGACTGTGGGCACGGTCACGGAGATCTACGACTATCTGCGCCTGCTCTACGCCCGCGCCGGCACGCCGCGCTGCCCCGAGCACGGCACCACGCTGGAGGCGCAGACGGTGAGCCAGATGGTGGACCACATCCTGGCGCTGCCGGAAGGCGAAAAACTGATGCTGCTCGCTCCGCTCGTCGACGACCGCAAGGGCGAGCACGTGCATGTGCTCGAGGAGCTGAAGGCGCAGGGCTTCGTGCGCGCGCGCATCGACGGCCATGTGGTGGAGCTGGACACGGCCCCGGCGCTGGACCCGAAGCGCAAGCACACCCTCGAGGCCGTGGTGGATCGCTTCAAGGTGCGGCCGGATCTGGCAGGGCGGCTCGCGGATTCGGTAGAGACCTGCCTTAAGCTTACCGACGGGCTGGTGCGGGTTGCTTTCATGGGCGACGACGCGCGCGAGGATTTGGTGTTCTCGTCGCGCTTCGCCTGCCCGATCTGCGGTTACGCCATTACCGAGCTCGAGCCGCGGATGTTCTCCTTCAATAATCCGAAAGGAGCCTGTTCCAGCTGCGACGGCTTGGGCGTCAAGCAGTTCTTCGACCCGGCGCGCATTGTCGTGCAGCCCTCATTGGGCTTGGCGGCGGGTGCGGTCCGCGGCTGGGATCGGCGTAACGCGTATTATTTCCAACTCATCAAAAGCCTTGCTCGGCATTACGACTTCGAGCTGGACACGCCGTTCAACGCGCTGCCCGAGCGCGTGCGCGAGGCCATCCTTTACGGCAGCGGCGAGGAAGAGATTAGCTTCGAGTACCTGGACGGCCGCGGCGGAACCACCGAGCGCCGCCACCCCTTCGAGGGGGTGCTACCCAACATGGAGCGGCGCTACCGCGAAACGGAATCCGCGCTGGTGCGGGAGGAGCTCGCCCGCTACTTGAGCGAGCACGCCTGCCCGGAGTGCCGCGGCACGCGCCTGAATGCCGCCGCGCGCAATGTGTTCGTGGCAGAACGCGCTCTGCCGGACGTCTCGGCCCTGCCGGTCGCGGAAGCCCTCGCCTTCTTTGAGACGCTGGAGTTACCCGGCGCCAAGGGCGAGATCGCGGAGAAGATCATCAAGGAGATCGGCGCGCGACTGCGCTTTCTGGTGAATGTCGGCCTGGACTACCTCACCCTTTCGCGTTCGGCCGATACGCTTTCCGGCGGCGAGGCGCAGCGCATTCGGCTGGCCAGCCAGATCGGCGCCGGGCTGGTGGGCGTGATGTACGTGCTCGACGAGCCGTCGATTGGGCTGCATCAGCGCGATAACGACCGCCTCATCGGCACGCTCAAGCACCTGCGGGACCTGGGTAATACGGTGATTGTGGTGGAGCATGACGAGGATGCTATTCGTGCTGCCGATTACGTCGTCGATATGGGCCCCGGCGCGGGCAGCCACGGCGGGCGGGTTGTGGCGCAGGGAAGCCCGGACGAGGTCGCGGCAAACCCGGATTCGCTAACGGGCCAGTACCTCTCCGGCCAACGTCAGATCGCACTGCCCGCGGAACGCTTGGCGCCGGCTCCCGAGCGCATGCTCCGACTGCGCAATGCGCGCGGCAACAACCTGCGCGGCGTCGACCTGGAGATCCCAGCAGGGCTCATGACCTGCATCACCGGAGTCTCCGGCTCCGGCAAATCGACACTCATCAACAGCACCCTGTACGCCATTGCCGCGCGCGATCTCAATGGCGCCAGCACGGCGCCCGCGCCTTATGACGCTATCGAAGGCCTTGATCAGTTCGACAAGGTGGTGGACATCGACCAAAGCCCCATCGGTCGAACC
>JAJUGG010000218.1 GCA_029268285.1 Ectothiorhodospiraceae bacterium
GCTCAGCTGCACGGCAACGCGGGCGTCCGCCACCGGCGCGCCGCTGGCAAGGTCGGTTACCCACACCAAGGTGTCGAAATGGCCGAGCTTAACGTGCACCTGGTACGGCGTCGCCTGGGCGAAAAAGCGAAAGCTCTCCGTGGCCATCCCAGGGACCGCGGGCGACGGCGTGAAGTAGCCGCTGATAGCGCCACTGGATGCCCCCAGACGCTCGCGCAGACCGAGTGGGTGATAGAATGCGACGTCCGGAACGGCGGGGATATCGAGCCGCGCAGTCTGTTCGGGAATAGCGCCGGCACTATTCACGCCGGAGTAGTGCACATCGACGTGATCGAGATTAGTCACCGCCAACGGCACGTCGTTGTCCACCTGACTTTCCACCACCGCCTGCCGATACGGCAAGACCAGGTTCGGCGGCCGCGCGTCGGTTTCAAAGGCTATCGCCAGTTCGCCCTGCAGCGGTCGGCCGAATTCGTCGTGCAACGCTCCGGCGGCCTCGATTTCGTAGGCTTGGCGCGCCTGCAGGTGCTCCGGCAGGTATACGTGATAGACCCGGCCTTTCTGGTAAGGCCCCCACAGCTGGCTGTAGCCGCCTTGGTTCTCCCAAGGGTCGTAATCTTCCCGGCCGCCGGCAAGATCCGGCTCGAAGCGCACCTTGTCCGCAATCTCCTCGGCCAGCACCGGCGCTGAGAACTTCAGTGCGACCGGGTGCATGGGATTGCAGGCACCGGCGGCCTCTCCGGGCGCAAGCTGCAGCGTCTTTTGGCGGTTGTCGAGGCATTGCACGCCGAGAAAGCGGAAAGCGGGGAAGGTATCGAAGCCGAGCACGACCCGATTCTCAGCGCCCGGCAGTGGGCCCTGCGGGGTCGCCAGCCCCGGGGTGATTCGAAGCGTTACGCGGCTGGCGCCCGGCAGCGGGGTAGCCGGCATCGCCTCCCAATAGCGGCGCGCTGCGCCGGCCTGCTCGGGGGCATCGATCGGTTTGGCGATGATGAAGGTCTGCTCCCCGGGGAGTGGCAGCAGATCCGGCCCCTCCTGGCGACCTGACGTAATCTCTCCGAGCAGCGGCTCGACGGGCTCGCCATGGCCGGGCACAAAGCGCAGGCTGCGCAAAACCGATTCGCGAGTAACAGGAAGATTGAACTGCAGCCGCAGAACGGGCGACCCCGGCCCCTGCCAAGTGCGGAAATAGGCGTGTTCGAGCTGGGGGCGCGCGGTTACGAAGCGATGCACGACTTCGCGCCCCAGCACCGCGCCATCGGCGGCAGCAAAATCCGCTCCGACGCGCACCTCATAGCGGGTAGCCGGACGCAGCGCGCCATCGGCATCGAGCTGACAGGCGAGTGCGCGGGTATTAAGCCAGCGCCATTGGCAAGAAAGCGCCGGCGACACTGACACCGCCAGCTCCTCCGGCCGCCGCTCCATCCGCCCCAGCGGCACCATGGGCCGATTGAATTCGATGACGATCTGGCGCCCGGCGGGAACGTCCTGCCCGGCGGGGGTGATGCGCTCCACACGCGGCGCGTCCACGCTCACAGCCGCGCCGGCCCACGCGACGAGGATTGCCCCTAATAAACTGCGACCCCAGCCCCTCATGCGCGCTTCTCCGTTTTTATGGCGCCATGCGTTGCGGCGCGAGACCGCCGTCCTACAACCCAAACAGCCTTCGCCGTTCTAGTCACGGAGCGACACGTCTCGCAGACCGCAATATTCCTGCACTTGTCTGCTTTTAGCCGGATTTTTGCAGAAAGCTCGGCCCGATACTAGGGGCAGAAGGCCTGCCTGCGAACGCTGTGCAGTCGCTTTAGAATACCGATCCCACCGGCAAACGTCCCCGTTTTGCCATGTATCCCAGCACAGCGCCTACGGCGCCGCCCACCAGCGAGGCGATGCTGGTGACATCCGCGGGTCCGAACGCAAAGGCTAGTTCGCGCCATAAAAAGATCGCCGCAACCAGTACGAAGGTCAGCGGAACACGCCCTGCGCGGAACTCCGACAGCGACGCCAGCACGATGAGCATGAACGCGACACTGCTCGCCCCCATCAGCAGCGAATTGCCGAACAGAATGTGCACTGCGGCGGTAACCAATGCCGTGGCCAAAATGGTGAAGATCATCGCTGCGGTTCCGTAACGATCCTCCAGCAAGGGTCCGAGCAAGAGGATGAAACCTAGGTTACCCGTCAGGTGCTCCCAGCTGGCGTGGCCGAGTACATGGCTGAACAGGCGAAACCACTCCCACGGATTACCCCACACCATGTGCCCGTCAGCGGCGAAATAGGCCTCGGCCAAGCCGCGCCAAAGCGTGCGGTCCAACAACAGGATGGCCACCGTGAGCAAAGAGAAGGTCAGTATGACCGGCGAGTTGTAGCGGATCCGGAACATCGGCACCTCGTATTGGTATGGCTAGGTGTGCAAAGCCCATCACAAGCGCTGCGTCTCGGCAAGTTGACGGGCGCGCTGTTGTTTAGATAGGTGCCGCAGCCGCAATCCCCACCGCCTCGGTAGTTCCGGGAGTTACCAAGAGCGGCGCAAAACGCTAAGCTGCAACAAGGCCTGACCGCGCGCCGCAAAACCTATAAGCGCGGAAGGCCTGGGAGGAGGAGCACACAATGAAAAACATTCTGATCACCGGGGCAGGCTCGGGGATCGGGCTCGCCACTGCGCGCCTGTTTCATGAGCGCGGCTGGACGGTAGGGCTGCTCGAGCTCGACCCGGCAGCGCTCGAAGCGGCCGCGGCGCAGCTAGGCAGCGAACGCGTATGGCAGCAGACGGTGGACGTCACCGACGCGGCCGCGCTGAAAGCCGCCATCGACGCGTTTGCCGAAGCCCAGGCCGGCCGGCTGCACTGCCTGTTCAACTGCGCTGGCCTGCTCGATATCGGTCGCTTTGAGGACGTCGACCTCGCTCGCCACGAGCGCATGATGCGCGTCAACGTGCTTGGCGTACTCAATGGCTGCCACGCCGCCTTTCCCTATCTGAAGGCAACGCCGGGCGCGCGAATCGTCAACATGAGCTCGGCCTCGGCTCTGTACGGGGTCCCGCAATTCGCCAGCTACTCGGCCTCCAAGTTCGCCGTGCGCGGCCTTACCGAAGCACTCAACCTGGAGTGGGCGGAGCACGACATCACCGTCTCCGACATCATGCCGCCCTTCGTCAGCACCAACATGCTGCACAGCCAGGGCGAGCGCCCGCCCATCCTCAACCGCATGGGCGGCCACCTCGCGCCCGAGCAGGTTGCGGCAGCCGTCTGGGCGGCGCAGCGCTCGCGGACGGTGCACCGGCCGGTAGGCTTGCGTTTCGCGACCACGTTGTGGAGTAGTCAGATCGCACCCAGCGCGCTGGTGCGCGCCATCATGGGCTGGCTAAGCCGGCCGACCGCATCCTGAGAAGTTGTATGAGTGGAATGAGCAACACCGAGATCAAAACCAGCCGCATCGCCATTATCGGCACCGGTTTCGGCGGCCTGGGCATGGCGATTCGCCTCAAGCAAGCAGGCATCGAGGATTTCGTGATGCTGGAGAAAGCCGCCGGGGTGGGCGGCACCTGGCGCGATAACAGCTACCCGGGGGCCGCCTGCGACGTGCCCTCGCATCTGTACTCGTTCTCCTTCGAACGCAAGACCGACTGGTCGCACACCTTCGCCCGCCAGGACGAGATTCTCGCTTACCTGCAGCATTGCGCCCGCAAGTACGGGCTGCTCGAACATATCCGTTTCGGTAAGGAAGTCAGCGTGGCGAGCTTCGACGAGGCGGCGCAGCGCTGGCACATCGAAACCGCGGACGGCGAACGCCTGGAAGCCCAGGTGCTGATCACCGCCTGCGGCCAGCTCAACCGGCCGGCCTACCCGGACATCCCGGGCTTGGAGCGCTTCGAAGGCGAAGCTTTTCATTCCGCGCGCTGGAACCACGACTACGAGCTCAACGGCAAGCGCGTGGCCGTCATCGGCACGGGCGCGTCAGCCATCCAGTTCGTGCCGCAGATTGCCGAGCAGGTCGAGCGGCTGACACTGTTCCAGCGCTCGGCGCCCTACGTGCTGCCCAAGGCCGACCGCCCCTACAGCGAGCGGGAAAAGCGGCTCATGGCGCGCTTCCCGCTGCTGCACGATCTCAGTCGCGCCCGGATCTACTCACTCTACGAACTGCGCGTGCTCGGGTTCAGCTACATCAAGCCGGTCATGCAGGTGATGAAACTGCTCTGGGCGCGGCATCTTCGCGCCACCGTGCCGAATCCTGAGCTACGCCGAAAGCTCATTCCGGACTACCCGATGGGCTGCAAGCGCATTCTGCTCGCCAATGACTACTATCCGGCACTGACGCGCGCCAACGTGGAGGTCGTTACCGACGGCATCCAAGAGGTGCGGGCGCAAAGCATCGTGGACGGGAGCGGGCGCAAGCATTCTGTCGACGCCATCATCTACGGCACCGGCTTCAGAGCCACCGAGTTCCTGGCGCCGATGACGATCCGCGGGCGCGGCGGCCGGGAGCTGAACGAAGCCTGGCGCGACGGTGCCGAGGCCTATCTGGGCATGACGGTGGCGGGCTTCCCCAATCTTTTCATGCTCTACGGCCCTAACACCAACCTGGGCCACAGCTCCATCGTGTACATGCTGGAGAGCCAGATCGCTTACGTCATGCAGTGCCTCGAAGCGCTCGACGCGCACCGCTGCCTGGATGTCCGGCCGGAAGTACAGAGCGCTTTCAATCGCGAGGTGCAACGCCGGCTCGGGCGCAGCGTCTGGGAGCAGGGCTGCAAGAGCTGGTACATGACCGCGAGCGGCAAACAGACCAACAACTGGCCCGGCTTTACCTTCAGCTACCGGCGCCATACCCGCAGGCTGGACCTCAAGGATTACGCCTTGAACTGACCAAAGGAGGGTCGAGACATGCAGGCGTTCTTGACCGCGCTGTTGCGCA
>JAJUGG010000219.1 GCA_029268285.1 Ectothiorhodospiraceae bacterium
CAAGCCCTGGAAGAAGGAACATGGCCCAATCCAGCGTCTATTTCGCACACGGCAAGGAAAGCGGCCCCTGGGGCCGTAAAATCCGGGCACTCGCCGGCGTCGCGCGGCGCCAAGGCTTCCGGATAATTAGCCCTGACTACAGCTTTACGTTCGACCCGAACGAGCGGGTCGAACATCTCCTGGCGCAGAAGCCGGACGGAGAGCCCCTGGTACTGGTCGGCTCCAGCATGGGCGGCTATGTCTCCGCCGTCGCCAGCCGCACGCTCAAGCCGCAGGGCCTTTTTCTACTCGCGCCCGCCGTGTATATGCCCGGCTACGAGGCCGACCCCAGCCCGCAGGCCGAGCTCTTCGAGATCGTGCATGGTTACCGCGACGACATCGTCCCGGTCGACAACGCTATTCGCTTTGCGCGCACGCATCGCGCACGACTACACCTGCTCGATGCCGAGCACACGCTGGTCGAAGCCATCAACTATCTGGAGAATCTGTTCGAATTGTTCCTAGCCGAGGTCACCCGCGGCTGTTAACGACTGGTCAGCTTCAGCTCGATGCGTCGATTGCGGCGCCAAGCTTCGGGCGTGTTGCGATCATCCACCGGCTGGAACTCGGCAAAGCCGGCCGCAGCAAGCCGCTGCGGCGGAATGCCGCGCTCGACGAGAAAGTGCACGATGGAGTTGGCGCGGGCTGTGGAGAGCTCCCAGTTCGAGGGGAACTCCTCGGTGTCGATGGGCCGCCGGTCGGTATGCCCCTCGACCTGCAGCACCCAGTCGATGTCCTCGGGAATGGATTCCGCGAGCTCGGAAAGTGTGGTGGCTATGCGGGCGATGCTCTCGCGGCCACCCTCCTCCAGTTCGGCCGACGCCGTCTCGAACAGCAGCTCGGACTGCAGTACGAAGCGGTCGCCGACGATGCGAATGTCTTCGCGCTCGCCGAGCACTTCGCGCAGCCGCCCGAAGAACTCCGAGCGGTAGCGGTTGAGTTCCTGGACCTTCTCGACCAAGGCAAGGTTGAGCTTGCGCCCCAACTCGTCGATTTCCACCTGCTGTTCGGCCACGGTCTGCTCCGAGACCTCCAGCGCGGCCGCGAGCCGCCCGATCTGTTCGCGCAGTGCCGCGATCTGACGGTTGAGCTGCTCGATCTGGTCCTGTGCGCTCAACCGCGCCTGCTCCAGCTCCTCGATGCGGATCTCGCGTTGGGCGATCTCGGTCTGCGCCAGTTGAGTGTGCTCCTCGGCCTCGGCCAACGCAGCGGTCAGCGCTTTGCTGCGGTCGCGCAGCTGCCCGATGGTTTCATCCCGAGTCTCGAGGGCGGCGGCCAATTCGCCGACTTGCGCTTCCAGCTTCTCGCGCAGCTCGCGTAAGGCGTCGATGTCCTGCTGCAGGCTGGCAATCTCCAGCAGCTGTCGCTCGCGCTCGGCAATGGTCACCGAAAGCTCTTCTTCGAGGCGGCCGAGCTCGGCCGAAAGCGTCTCGCCGCGACGACGCTCCATAGCCAACGTCTCGGCCAGGCGGTCGATGTCCGCCTGCAGCCGACGCACGGCCTCCTGACTACCGCTCAAGGCGTCACTCAAATAGAACTGCGCGACCACGAACAGGCTCAACACGAACACGAAGACCAGCAGCAGCGTGGCCAGGGCGTCGACAAAGCCCGGCCAGATGTTGAGGGTTTCCCGCCGTCGCGCCATTAGGGCCGGCCCCGAGACATGGTGCGAGCCAACAGCCGGATTTCGTTGCGGATTTCTTCCAGGGCTTGCACGCGCCCGGCCGGCAGATCGGCCATCAACGCCCCCAGATTGCCGTCAATGTTGCCAAGGTGGTGGCGCAGATCCTGGTTCAGCTCGCGCAAGCCCGCTAGTTCCTGACTGAGGCGGCTGAGCACGAGCGGCAGATCGGCTTGGCCTTGCATCAACCCGCCCAGCTGGCGCTGCTCGCTGCGTAGCTCCTCGACCAGCTGAGTAATCTGG
This sequence comes from Ectothiorhodospiraceae bacterium, assembly GCA_029268285.1. Classification (GTDB taxonomy): domain Bacteria; phylum Pseudomonadota; class Gammaproteobacteria; order Nitrococcales; family AK92; genus JAJUGG01. The sequence goes on from JAJUGG010000219.1 coordinate 1,964, forward strand.
CTTGCGAGCGCCGTCGTACGCGTACCGGCGCTACGCTGTTGCTCCTCGCTGCGATGCACGACCCGCTGCAGCTTGTCGAGACTGTCCGCGGTCTGCTCCAAGAGCGCCTGGACGTAGACCGGAATCGGTTCCTCCTCCAAAACAGGCCCGCCGGAAACGTGCGTCAGCCCGGCCATCCACTCTTCGAGCTCGTTATAGAAACGGTTCTGCGCATGCCCTGCCTGCAGATCGAAGAATCCGAGCACCAGCGCGCCGGCCAAGCCGAACAAGGACGAACTGAACGCCGTTCCCATGCCGGCGAGCGGCTCGGCAAGCCCGGCCTTCAAGTCGTCGAAGAAGGTCGCAAACCCGCCATCGCTGGCACTCAAACCGCCGATAACCCGACTGATCGCTTGCAGCGTATCGAGCAATCCCCAGAAGGTGCCGAGCAGGCCAAGAAAAATCAGCAGGCCGACGACATAGCGCGACAGGTCGCGCGATTCGTCGAGCCGCATGCGAATACCTTCGAGTAAGGCGCGCATGGTCTGGGCCGATAAGCGAATGCGACCGCCGCGGCGGGTGAGGATGCGCGCCACCGATGCAAGCAGGCCGCGCTCCGGCGGCTCCAACTGCCGTGCGTCGCCGCGCCGGAAATCATCCAGCCACGCCAGTTCCGGGCGCAGCATCACCACGTGGCGGAAGTTCACGATGATGCCGATCAGCAGGACCAGCAAAATCATGCCGTTGAAGACGGGATTGGCGAAGAACGCCGCCATCAGAGGCTCTAACAGAGCCAGGCAAGCGAGGGCGACGATGAGGAAGAAGACGCTCATCCAGAGCAGCGTTCGGTTCGGATTTTGCACCATACCCCCTTCGAGTCGTCGCTGCGTGCGTTAACGCTTTGATCTTAGCGGCTCGGTCTACGCCAGAAAAGGCGAATGCTCGTTAAGCTCTTGAATTCACTTTCTTGGATACCGAATTTATAAGCCCGAGTTAATTTGCCAGACAGGGACGTTGGGCCACGCGCCTCCGGCTAGGCCCTGGCAAAGGAGGATTTCAATGATACGCAAGAAAGGATGGCTGGCGCTGGCCTTGCTCGTGCCCCTGGCGGGCTGCGCCAGCAAGGGCGAACAACCTCGCGCGGAATTCAGGGAAGCCGAGCAGGCCATTGAAGCCGCAGTCGGCGCCAATGGACAGGAACACGCGCCGATGGCGCTGCGTGAAGCACGGGAGAAGCTCGACCAGGCACGCAATGCCGCCTACGACGGCGAGATGGATCGGGCTCGCCTGCTCGCAATTCAGGCACAGACCAGCGCCGAGCTGGCACTCGCGCAGGCCGAGACCAAGCGTACCGAGGAGGTTGCACAAGAAGCCATCAGCGGCGCTCGCACCCTGCGCAAGGAACTCCAAAGCGAGGAGGCGACGCGATGAAACGGACATCAGCCTTTGTAACCACAGCCTTTACGCTCGTTCTTGCCGGCTGCGCCATGCAGCCCGAGAAACCAAGTCAGCTCAGCGAGGCCGAAGAGCGCATCAGCGCACTGGAGGAGAATCCGGCGGTTTCGCGCCACGCGCCAGCACGCTTGACTGAAGCACAGCGAGCCCTAGGCACCGCGCAGCGCCTCCACGAGGAGAATGCACCGGCCGAAGCGATCGAGCACTATGCCTACATCGCTGATCGCAAGGCGCAAATTGCCGAAGCCGAAACCCGGCGCGCGCTCGTGCGCAGCTCTGCCGAACAGGTCGAGCAGCAGCGGCAGATGACCTTGCTGCAGGATCGCGAGCGCGAGCTGGAGCAAGCCCGACAGGAAGCCCAGCAGGCACGCGAAGAGGCGGAGCGTCTGCGTCGGCAAGCAGAAGAGCAGCTTGCCGAGCTCGAGCCGCGCCAGACCGAACGCGGCGTCGTGCTGACCTTGGACGAGGTGCTGTTCGGCTTCGACGAGGCGACCTTGGAACCCGGTAGCGTGCGCGAAGTCGACCGCCTCGCCGAGTTCCTGAAAGCCAACCCCGGCTATCAGATCCTCATCGAGGGGCATACCGACGCCACCGGCCCTGAGGAGTACAACCAGCAACTCTCGGAGCGGCGCGCCCAGGCCGTTCAGCAAGCCCTGCAGGAGCGCGGCGTGGAGGCGGAGCGGATCCGCAGCGCCGGGCTGGGTGAGAACTTCCCGGTGGCCACCAACGACACGCAACAAGGCCGGCTGCAAAACCGCCGCGTGGAGGTCATCGTATCCCAGGAAGGCCAGCCGCCGGCTCGCCAAGAGGCGAACGTTGCGACTGGGCCGGAAGAGAGTGCGCAGCAGCCGCAATCACCCCCGGACGCATAAACCGCGCACGTAGAGGGCGGCCGAAAGGCCGCCCTTTTATTTCAGCCACAGCGCATTGAGCCTACCGGACCCGCCTATCGAGCAGCTATAGTTGCCTCTGGCTGACACAACAATAAGATCGATCACATGAACAGCACCCGTACTTGGGTCACCCTTGCCGCGCTGGTCGCGCTGGGTTGGCTCATCTATGAACTACGCCCGATTCTGATGCCGTTTCTGGTCGGCGCGGCACTCGCCTACTTCGGCGACCCGCTCGCAGACCGGCTGGAGAAGGTCGGCCTCAACCGGACGCTGGCAGTCGTGGTGGTGTTTGCGGGACTGTTCCTTGTCATCCTCATCGCGCTGCTGATCGTTGCCCCCATGCTGTGGCGTCAGATTGGCGAGCTGGTGGCCAAGATCCCAAACGTGCTCGCTTGGGTGCGGGAAACCGCGCTGCCCTGGCTGGAGGCGCGCTTCGGAATTTCCCTCGCGGCGCTGGACGTGGAAGTGCTCGGACGACGGCTGGCGGCGAACTGGAGCAAAGCCGGCGGCGTGCTGGGTGTGGTGCTTGCTCGCACGACGGAGTCCGGGCTCGCGTTGATCGGCTGGTTCGCGAATCTGGCGCTCATCCCG
>JAJUGG010000220.1 GCA_029268285.1 Ectothiorhodospiraceae bacterium
TCCGGTGCTTGGCAGCGTGTCGAATGACACGGTAAAAATTATCAAAATTCTGCTAGAATCCCGACGCGGAAGGAAATCCGCGACTCCTAGGCAATCAGAGAGAGGTTGAATGGCCAAAGAAGATTCGATCAAGATGCAGGGCAAGGTTATCGATACCCTCCCCAACACGATGTTTCGCGTCGAGTTGGAGAACGGGCACGTGGTGACCGCTCACATCTCGGGAAAGATGCGTAAGCACTACATCCGCATTCTCACCGGCGACACGGTTACCGTTGAGCTCACGCCCTACGATCTGAGCAAAGGCCGCATCACCTACCGCGCGCGTTAATAGCGCCCCCTTCCCTTTTTCTCGAAAAGGTAGGCTCTCAGTACGGGACGCGCGCTAATTGGATTGGCGCGGGCGCGGATCATTGCCCGCTGCGCTCACGTGTCCGGATCTGCCCTTTATGCCTGCACTTGCATAAGCCGGCGCGCTTGGATTGGGCGCGCCGGCTTATGCTGTCGCGGCTTAATGGACGGGTTCCTTGACGTCGAATTCGAACACCAGTTCGCCGTTCGCGGCGGAGATTTCCACGCCTCCGCCGTTGGCGAGTTCGCCAAACAGCAGTTTCTCCGCCAAGGGCTTCTTGATGTGTTCCTGGATAACGCGCGCCATGGGGCGTGCGCCCATCTTCGGATCGTAGCCCTTCTCTGCCAGCCACAAGCGGGCTTCGTCGTCGACCTGCAGCTTGACGCGCTTTTCCGCCAGCTGAGCCGCAAGTTCGCGAATGAACTTGTCGACCACCCGTTGCACCGATTCCGCACCCAGCGGATTAAACTGGATGATCGCATCGAGGCGGTTGCGGAACTCTGGCGTAAAGCTCTTGCGGATCGCTTCCATACCGTCCTTGGTGTGATCTTGGGTGGTAAAGCCGATCGAACGCCGGCTCATTTCTTCCGCGCCGGCATTGGTCGTCATGATCAAGATCACGTTACGGAAGTCGGCGTGCCGTCCGTTGTTGTCGGTTAAAGTGCCGTGGTCCATGACCTGCAGCAATAAGTTGAACACGTCCGGGTGCGCCTTCTCGATCTCATCAAGCAGCACCACCGAATGCGGATGCTTAATGACCTCTTCGGTAAGCAAGCCACCTTGGTCGAAGCCGACATAGCCCGGCGGCGCCCCGATCAGGCGCGAGACCGTATGACGTTCCATGTACTCCGACATATCGAAGCGGATCAAATGGATTCCCAGCATCTCCGCGAGTTGCCGGGTGACCTCGGTCTTGCCGACACCTGTCGGACCCGCGAACAGGAAGCTGCCGACCGGCTTCTGCTCGTTGCCTAAGCCGGCGCGAGACATCTTGATGGTTGCCGCGAGCGTCTCGATCGCCTGATCCTGCCCGTAGATAACGTTCTTGAGGTCGCCCTCCAGCGTCTCGAGCACACGCATATCGCTGGACGACACCCGCTTTGGCGGAATTCGCGCAATATGGGCGACGATGGCCTCGATGTCGGGCACGCCGATGGTTTTCTTGCGCTTGGAAGGCGGCGACAACTGCACCCGCGCACCGGCTTCGTCGATGACGTCGATGGCCTTGTCAGGCAGCCGCCGGTCGGTGATGTGCTTGGCCGAAAGCTCTGCTGCCGCGGTGAGCGCGGGCTCGGTATAGCGCACGCCATGATGTGCTTCGAAGCGATCCTTGAGCCCCTTGAGGATCTGGATCGTTTCGTCCACTGTCGGCTCGCCCACGTCGATCTTCTGGAATCGGCGCGCCAGCGCCCTATCCTTCTCGAAGATGCCGCGATACTCCTGGTAGGTCGTCGAGCCAATGCACTTCAGTTCGCCGCTCGCCAGCATGGGCTTGATGAGATTGGAGGCATCCATCACGCCGCCCGAGGCCGAACCGGCGCCGATGATGGTATGGATCTCATCGATGAACAGCACCGCGCCCGGGTCCTTCTTGAGCTGCGCGAGCAGCCCTTTCAGACGCTTCTCGAAGTCACCGCGGTACTTGGTGCCCGCCACCAGCGCGCCAAGGTCCAGGGAGTAGATCGTGCTGTTCTTGAGCACATCCGGCACTTCGCCGTCGACGATCTTCTTGGCCAAGCCTTCGGCAATGGCAGTCTTGCCGACGCCGGCTTCGCCGACGAACAAGGGGTTATTCTTTCGACGCCGGCAGAGCACTTGAATAGTGCGCTCTACTTCCAGTCGCCGCCCGATCAACGGATCGATGCGACCCTGTCGGGCGCGTTGATTCAGATTGGTGGCGAATGCCTCTAGCGGGCTCTTGTTGCCAGCCTCCGCAACGCCTTCCTCGTCGGCGGGATTGACGCCGCCCACTTCCTCGTCGTTGGACATGCTGGAGATGCCGTGGGAGATGTAGTTCACCACGTCCAGGCGCGAAATATTCTGCTTGTGCAGGAAATAAACGGCCTGCGATTCCTGTTCGCTGAAAATGGCGACTAGAACGTTAGCGCCGGTGACTTCCGTCTTGCCCGACGACTGCACGTGTAGGATCGCGCGCTGCAAAACGCGCTGGAAGCCCAGCGTGGGCTGCGTTTCGCGCGAATCGTTCAAAGGCAGCAAAGGTGTCGTCTCGTCCAGAAAGACGCGCAGATCGCGCCGCAATTGATCGAGGTTCGCCCCGCAAGCCTTGAGGACCGCTACCGCTGCCGGATTATCGGTCAACGCCAGCAGGAGATGCTCCACGGTCAAAAACTCATGGCGCTTCTCTCTAGCCTCCTTGAAGGCCAGATTAAGAGTCAGTTCTAGCTCTTTGCTCAACATTCGCCTACCCCTCGATCGCTCGACCGCGCGAATTCGCGGTCATGAGCGCAATAACTTTGACTCCAGGCTGACGCGCCGAGTTCCAGTTCGGACACTGCGTTGCCGCTTTCGGGGGACTCAGGCCTCCTCCATCACACATAGCAACGGATGGTGGTGCTGCCGAGAGTAGGTATTCACCTGCTCCACTTTGGTCTCCGCTACGTCGCGGCTGAACACTCCGCATACACCCTTACCACGAGTATGCACGTGAAGCATTACCTGAGTCGCCTTGCTGCGGTCCATGGCGAAGAAGCGTTCCAGAACCTCTACGACAAATTCCATGGGAGTGTAGTCGTCATTCAGCAGAACCACCCGGTAGAGCGGCGGCTGTTTAAGTTCCGGCTCGGCTTCCTGAACCGAGACGTCGAAGTCCCGATCGTGTTTCGTCTGATCCGACATGTGCTACCCCACACTCTGAATTGAGTGCTTTGACGCTAGTTTAAAAGGCCAACGACCCGGCTCCAAACGGCTGCCACCATCGTTTTCCCGTAGTTACCCAGCGAGGGGAACGGTGCGGTGTCAAACGAAAAAACCCGGAGCAGTCGCCCGCTCCGGGTTTTCGTTATGGCGGCGAAAGCCGTCAATTCAACGCGGGATTAACCCTGCTGGAACTGCTCTTCTTCGGTGGAGCCGGTGAGGGCCGTCACGGAAGAGTCGCCGCCCTGGATCACGGTGGTGATCTTGTCGAAGTAGCCGGCGCCGACCTCGCGCTGGTGGCGGGTTGCGGTGTAGCCTTCCTTCTCGGCGGCGAACTCGGCCTGCTGCAGTTCGACGTAGGCCGTCATCTGGCTTTCCTTGTAGCCCTTGGCCAGCTTGAACATGCTGTAGTTCAGGGCGTGGAAGCCAGCCAGCGTGATGAACTGGAACTTGTAACCCATCGCGCCCAGCTCGCGCTGGAACTTGGCGATGGTAGCGTCGTCCAGGTTGGCCTTCCAGTTGAAGGACGGGGAGCAGTTGTAGGACAACAGCTGATCCGGGTACTCCTTGTGGATGGCCTCGGCGAACTTCTTCGCGAACTCCAGGTCCGGCTTGCCGGTTTCACACCAGACGAGGTCGGCATACGGGGCGTAGGCCAGACCGCGAGCGATAGCCTGGTCAATGCCCGGCTTGGTGCGGAAGAAGCCTTCGGAGGTGCGCTCGCCGGTAACGAACGGACGGTCGCGCTCGTCGATGTCGGAGGTCAGCAGGTCAGCTGCCTCGGCGTCGGTACGAGCAACCAGGATGGTCGGCACGCCCATGGTGTCGGCGGCGAGACGCGCAGCGATCAGCTTCTGCACGGCTTCCTGGGTCGGGACGAGCACCTTGCCGCCCATGTGGCCGCACTTCTTCACAGCAGCCAGCTGATCTTCGAAATGGACGCCAGCAGCACCGGCACGGATCATGCCCTTCATCAGCTCGAATGCGTTCAGCACGCCGCCGAAACCGGCTTCGGCGTCGGCAACGATCGGAGCCATGTAGTCGAATTCCGGGCCGCCTTCCGAGACGTTGATCTGGTCGGCGCGCAGCAGCGCGTTGTTGATGCGCTCAACCACCGCCGGCACGGAGTTGGCAGGGTACAGCGACTGGTCGGGGTACATGGTGTGGCCGAGGTTGGCGTCAGCGGCAACCTGCCAGCCCGAGAGGTAGATGGCCTTGAGGCCGGCCTTCACCTGCTGCACCGCCTGTCCGCCGGTCATGGCGCCGAGCGCGTTAACGAAGTCTTCTTCGTTGATCAGCTTCCACAGCTTCTCGGCACCCTGACGGGCCAGGCTGTACTCGATCTGCACGGAGCCGCGCAGACGAACTACGTCCTCGGCCGTGTAGCCACGCTTGACGTTCTTCCAGCGCGGGTTCTCGGCCCAATCCTTCTTCAGCTGTTCAATGGCAGCCTGCTTATTGCTCATCAAAGCCTCCCGTATAGGGTGAAAAGTCGTTGCCCAAAAAATGGGGTATAAAGTCGCACGACGTCACCCGCGGTGGTCCGGCTACCCGCCGGGGCTCTTACCCGGCGCAGTGATCCAGGAACCGTTCGCTGCCGGTTTAGGCGCGAACAAAGCAAACCTCGGCGCAGGGTTCGGCGCTCGA